>JAAYMS010000064.1 GCA_012521295.1 Bacillota bacterium | reverse complement strand
GGTACCGTCAGAGACCTTAATATCGAAAGGCTCGACCTTCGCAGCAACTTCAGCTTCACCTGCGCCGCTGACAGCCTTCTCTACAGCTTCAAACAGGCCTTTACTGGTCATGGTAGCACCGCTGTATACGTCCACAACACCCTGAGCATCAAGGATTGCCGGTACAAGAGCCTCGATCGCTGGATCGGCTAAGAATGGTGTGTCTGCATGCTCAACAACCGAGATAGCATTGATCTTGCCACCTGCCACTGTTACATCAACAACCAAGTCACCGCCAAAGCCCTTACCCACAGCACGGTAGGTACCATCAGAAACTTTGATGTCAAATCCTACAGCTGAGCTTGGTTGCTCTGCTGGAGCCTCCCCAGCTGAAGCTTGTGAATCAAGCGCATTACGCACGGCTGCGATAATACCTTCACTTGTATAAGTTGCACCGCTGACAACATCAACGTCGGGGCTGTTTGCCTCTACAATGCGCCCTGGGATGGCGTTGATTGCCGAGTCAGAGATGCCAGGCGTATCAGAATGAGAGACAACTCTTACATCAATGATTTGGCCGCCGCTTACGGTTACTTCTACCTCAACCTGACCGCTGAAACCAGCTGCACTGCCTGTATAGGTGCCATCAGGCCAACCTGCCATCACATCAGCCGCTGCCTGCGACAATGCTTTTTCGACAGCGCTCATAATCGCTTCACTAGTTACAGTGGCGCCAGAATATGCATCAACCTTTGGACTATTAGCAGCCACTATCCGGCCAGGAACATTGGCAATTGCACCGTCAGAAATACCAGGTGTATCAGAACTAGAAAGGACTCGGACATCTGCAATTTGACCGTTCGTAACGACTACTTCTACAGTAAGCGGACCACCGAAGGAGTCAGCAACTCCGGTATAAACCCCGTCGGACCATCCAGCTGCTGCTTCTGTCGTCGGGAAGAAGGCATCCATAAATCCTTCTAGAGCGCGGCGCACACCTGTGGCCATTGCTCTCGAAGAAATAGTTGCGCCAGAAATCCCATCAACGTCTGTGCCCAAACTGAAAGCACTGTCTACATTAAGCCCGACAAATTGGGATAAGAAATCAGGCTTGGCAACCAAGGCACCCAAACCGGGGTCTTCCTTATGTTCCAAGACCCGCAGATCAGTGATAGCAAACTGATCGTCAAGGGCAACTAAGAATTGGATCGGCCCATGGAAGCCCCGCTGCTCAGCTGCAAATACCGCAGCCTTGAGGGTTCCTTCGCCATCTCGCACGGTATAGTAGCGGGTACCATTGATCTCCTCAACCGAATAATCGCTTGTACCTAACATCTCAACAATGGGCAGATAATGAGGGCCGCTGAACACAGGCTGTATTTCTTGACCTGGGGTGGCGATGATTACTGCTAGCAGAACAACAGCAGCAGTCACAACTACACCCACTGCGGTACCCTGGAACCGCTGTTCACGAGGGATACCAACACCAAAGCGCTGAGGCATAGTAAGTTTGTCTAAAATAGGCACTAACGCGTTCATGCCTAGAATTGCAAAGGTAACGCCTTCAGGTAGCGATGTGAACTTACGGATGAAAACCGTGAGCACACCACAGCCAATTCCGAACAAAAGCTGCCCCATGGGAGTAACCGGCGAGGTAACCATGTCGGTGGCCATGAAGACCGCACCAAACAAAAGGCCGCCTGCAAAAACTGTAATCCAGGGGTTCAATCCCCACAAAAGAGCCATGACAAAGGCTGCGCCAACGTAACCTACCGGAATCCGCCAATCAATATGCCCTTTATAGAACAGGTAGGCTGCTCCCAAAAGGATGGCAATAACAGAGGTTTCGCCAATACTGCCGCCCACATTACCCCATATGAGTGACCAATCGAAACTAGTCATGGTAAGTAGGGGTGTGGCACCAGTAACCGTATCAAAAGGCAGCGCAAAGCGCACCATTTGAGACGTAAAGGCTAACAGAAGAATTGCCCTTGCTCCCAAAGCGGGGTTAAAGATGTTATAACCCAATCCACCAAAAGGCAGCTTAACAACAGCAATGGCTATGATGCTGCCCACTACTGGAACCCACCAGGACGCTGTTGACGGCAGAATTAATCCCACCAACACACCTGTAACGGCAGCACTTCCGTCTCCAAACAAACCCTCTCGTGTAAAGGGCCGCCTCAAGAGCAGCATTTCTGTAACCATCGCTGCTGCAGTGCTGAGGATCACTAGCCACAAAGCCCGAAGGCCAAAGAAGACAACTCCAGCTGCGAGCGCAGGTAGCAGTGAAATCAACACATCGCGCATCGTACTCTCTATAGTTACCGGACTACGTAAATAAGGACCCGTTCGTCTTTCCATGCTCTCCACTCCCTCAACCGCTTTCTACTTCGCCGCCTGTGCGGCCGCCCTTTCCGCCTGCCATCCAGCTTTGCCTTCCTTAATCCACGTCACCAAAGCGCGTTTCGATGGACATGCAAAAGAACACAGTCCACATTCAATGCAATCCATCAAGCCTATGGATGCCGCCTGCGAAAACCTGCCGTGGTGCGACAAGGCTCCAAGCATATTTGGAGTAAGGCCCATAGGACATACATTCACGCATCGTGCGCAGCGAATACATGGACGGTTTTCATCAAAGCCTACTTCCTCAGCGGTTAAGGCGAGAATCCCAGACAGATTCTTGACTACTGGTGCTTCTAAAGATGCTACTGGTGGGCCTGTCATAGGGCCGCCGCCTACAATTACTGCAGGCTCGCCCAAGGTCCCGCCACAGAAGTCCAGCAGAGCCTGCAGAGGTGTACCAATCCGCACACGAACGTTACGCGGGTCTACTACAGCACCACCGCTGACTGTCACAACGCGTTCATACGAGGCAATTCCTTTAGTCAGGGCCTCATAAATGCTGATTGCTGTATGCACATTGCTGACCACACAGCCTACTTCGGCCGGCAGTTTACCAGATGGGACTTCACGATTGACAGCTGCCTTTATCAGCTGCTTCTCTGCTCCCTGTGGATAACGTACCTGCAGAACGGTTACAGACAAAGAAGGAGCGTCGCCAATCATGTCCCGCACTGCTTCAATAGCGTCGGGCTTGTTCGCTTCAATACCCAAAATGCCACGTTCAGCCCCAACGGCCTTCATGATTGCCTTTGTTCCTTCAACCAAAGCTTCTGCCTGCTCCACCATAAGGCGGTGATCGCAGGTGAGGTACGGCTCACACTCTGCGCCGTTGATGATCACTGTATCAACAGGCTTAGGGGGATTGAGCTTAATATGTGTGGGGAACCCAGCCCCGCCCATACCAACGATACCAGCCTCACGAACAGCCTGCCGGATAGACTCTGCAGACATCTTATCAACTGGCTTAGTTGGATAGACGTGTCTTTCATCCTTGCCGTCATTTTCAATCACAACAGCCAAACACTTGCTGCCATTCAGGAGGACCCGCTCCTCAATAGCTGTTACTGTACCAGAGACACTAGCATGGACAGGTGCACTGACAAACTGATCAGTGTCACCAATCTTCTGTCCCATTTTGACATAATCACCTACTGCTACTAAAGGCTTGCAGGGTGCCCCAATATGCTGCCGCAATGGGATAACCACAAACTGCGGTGGAGCCAAAGTCACAATAGGTTTATGCTCAGTAGCCTCTTTCCGGTGTGGAATCTCAGAACCACCCCGCGGAAATGTCTTAGCTATCAAAAAGACTCACCCTTTCGCTAAGTGTATGCGATCGAGAAAATTATCACGAACACCACTTGATCCTATTCAACGACCTTAAGATAATTCCTGCACTCATTTTTTTAAATAAATCGAGACCTGGTGACAGTTACCTGCGTAAAACATGTTTGAAAGGAGACACTAAAGCACACAAACAACTTCTTCGGGAGGGATGAACATGGCACTAGGCTCAAACACCAGCAAGCAAAAACTGGTCCCTCAAGCATATCAAGCACTGAATCAGTTCAAATACGAAGTAGCTGCTGAATTGGGAATCAATCCCGAGTATAAAACTGGCTACTGGGGAAACATCTCCTCAAGAGAGTGCGGTGCAGTTGGCGGACATATGGTCAGAAGAATGATTGCCTTGGCCGAACAAGAACTCCTCCGTCAACAAGGGGCCTTCAAAACTCAGATGTGATCAAAAAGAAGCACTTCGGCTCACCGAAGTGCTTTCTTTGCGGCAAATTGCCAGCGCTCACAATCGTCACTTGGCTGTTCCATCGTCATAAACCCGTAGCATCCAATCAACTCGAAACCCGTTTGTTCTAAGAACTCTGCGACCGTCTCAGGCCGCCACAGTTTCTGAACATGACGCTCCTGTACACGATGATATGCCCCAGAACCTCCCTGCACAAAAAACGTCAGCTCCATGATACATGTTTCTTCTTGCTCATCGAAGCTGTTATCCCAGAAGTAGGCGAAGTCATCATGTAGATCGGCAAATGAGTTGTTGCCATACAACTCTCTCAACTTCGCTTCAGAGTTGAGATCAAAGAAGAACACACCGCCATCTTCTAAGTGGCGGTGAACGGCCTGAAGCGCAAGGCAGAAGTCATGAGCAGTGGTAAGATAGTTCATCGCATCGCACGCTGCAATGGCGATCTCCCACCGCTGATCAGGAAAGTGCAGTTCCCGCATATCCTGCACCCGAAAATCGAGGGCTAATCCTTGGATGCCGGCCTTTTCCTGGGCACCGCGGATCATTTCTGGAGAAATATCGACGCCCACAACCTCCATGCCACAAGCCGCTAACGCCAAGGAGAGGTTCCCGGTACCACATCCGAGTTCAAGGATCCGCTTCGGGCTAATCCCTGCTTCTTCTGCAAGGTCTAGAAGATAAGAGGCCCATGCCTGATAATCTTCGTCCATCAGCAGATCATAAAACTGAGCTAAATGGGTATATGCTTCTTTCATGGCGTTGCAATACGTTCCGCATCAGCCCAGAGTTTCTCCAGACTGTAATACCTGCGTGCTTCCTCTTCGAAGACGTGCACAACGACACCACCGTAGTCAAGCAGTATCCAGCTGTTACCACCTCGGCCTTCCTGCCGGAGAAGCTCAATCCCTGCTTCGGCCAATTGGTCAATTATCTCTCGTACAATTGTAGCAATCTGAATCTGAGTTTCAGCACTACAGATAACAAAGAAATCTGTTTCAGAAGTTAGAGCCGAGACGTTTAGGACCTGTACGTCATTGGCCTTCTTATCCGCCGCTGCACGTGCAGCCGCCAAGGCAATTTCCTGCGGACTAGTTATGGTCAAATTCCCACGCTCCTCTGCAAGTTGAAGTTGCCGCCAATGATGATAGTTGCTGTACCAGGTTCTTGCCCATCTCCAGCTTGAACCAATACTGCGGCATCTAACAGAACGGCAAGGTCACCTACACGGTTCTTGTCCTTTTCCGAGACAACGATCTGCGTTTCGGCAAAATCGAAGTGCTGGGCATTACCTAATGATACCACATCATAACCCTTCTCGCGAAGCATATTCGCAACCTGCTGGGCGATACCGCTCCGTCCATTGCCGTTCAATACTGTCAGCTTCAAGGGTTCTGGTATTCCCCAAACAAGGGAATCAACGACCTGAGCAGCTTTTTGCTCGTTAACGATCCAATACCAGGCACCGTTCAGTACCTGACTGTTTCCGGGCAGTACTGACGACGAAATGCGTTCGGGTGAAAAGCGAGGGCTGGCCAGAGCTAAACTCAGTACTTCATCCCAAGGCAAATTGGTGCGCACCATCTGCAGCGCCTGGCTGATCAGCTGTGGAAGCTTAGTGACCACAGATGGGCTGAGCACTTTCTCTGCGAGAGCAGCCAAGAACTTGCGTTGGCGTTCCACCCGGCCGTCGTACTCTCCCTTAAAAGGATCAACAAGCGCTATATCCCCTAAGCGATCACGATACCTGACATACTGCAGTGCCTTCTGACCATCCAGCACTTGTCTGCCCGGCTTGAGGTTGATATATAGATCCTGAGCCTTATCTTGGTATACCATTTCTCGCTCTACGGTAATTTCAACACCGCCGAGAATGTCTACGATTTTTTCGAATCCCTCAAAATCTGTCTGTACGTAGTACTTAATCGGTACCTGCAGTAGATTCGAGACAGCCTCCATTACTAACTCAGGCCCACCGCGGGCATAGGCGGCATTCACCCGATCCCAGCGGTTGTGGCTGGGAATCCAAACACGCGTATCTCTGGGAATGGAGATAACTCCGGCTTCACCAGATTTGGTATCAAGGGAAACAAGGAGAATCGTATCGGCTCTTGAACCAGAGGCTGACAGTTTATCTGTACCTAGAAAGAGGATATTAAGCCTGCGGCCCT
This sequence comes from Bacillota bacterium, assembly GCA_012521295.1. GTDB lineage: Bacteria > Bacillota > Limnochordia > Darwinibacteriales > Darwinibacteriaceae > JAAYMS01. The sequence continues at coordinate 30,869 of JAAYMS010000064.1, read as the reverse complement.
CCACTGTAGGCTGAGCCGCTAAACCACTAACCTGTGCCGATCTATTGTAGCTGTAGCGCGCTACCACAAACATTAGGATCAGCCCTAATAAAATCGTGATAGTATAGAAGACAACCTGCCTCCGGCGATACTTACGCTTTAGAGCTCGCCTCTCCTCTAGTTCTGCTTTGCGACGTGCAACTTCTTCAGGTGAAAGCACTGCCCGCACCCCCCTCCAGCGTCTGGTGTTAAGTCATGACTATTTATACAATCCATTCCGGCGAATATAGTGTTCTACAGGTTCAGGAACCAGATAGCGAATAGAATTCCCACTCCGCACCCTTTCTCGGATATCAGTCGAGGAGATAGCTAGAGCAGGTACCTTAATCATATGAACTCGATCTGGATACTGATCCAACCATGCCTTCGTCTCCGGCGGAATACTGTCTAGTTCAAATCCTGGGCGAGTAGCCCCAATAAACTGAGCTAACTGCAGGAGCTCATCCGAACTCTTCCAGCGCATGATCTCTAAGATAGCATCTGCTCCAGTGATGAAATACAGTTCCGTATCATCGCCATATTGCTCACGCAGAATCCGCAGCGTATCTACTGTGTAGCTGATGCCCTCACGATCGATGTCTACGCGGGAAACATCAAAATATGGGTTGCTCAGAGTTGCAAGCACTGTCATCATATAACGGTGCTCCGCATCGCTAACGCCCTGTGGGTTCTTGTGAGGCGGAGTCCCCGATGGTAGGAACAGAACCCTTTCCAAACCGAACTCTTTCCGGGCTGCTTCGGCCGTAACAAGATGGCCAAAGTGAATTGGATCGAATGTCCCGCCCATGATGCCAAGCTTACGCACTGCTTCCGTCACTGTAGGCCCTCCTTAAGGCAGTACAATTCGTGGATCTTCGATGGATGGCCTGTACAGCAGGATAACTCTACCGATACGCTGCACAACATCGCAGTCCAGCGCCTCGCTGATCTCGTCGGCGATATCGCCTTCATCGTCAAGACAGTTTTTAAGGACCCGCACTTTGATAAGCTCTCGGGCTTCCAGTGCTGCATCTAATTGATCTAAGAGTTCGTCACTCAGTCCGCCTTTCCCTATTTGAAAAATGGGCTCCAATTCATTTCCAAGTGAACGCAAATAAGCTCTCTGCTTGCTGTTCAGCATAGTCAGTACCTCATTCCATATATTCGAATTCTAATTCACCAACTCTGACGGTAGCACCTTCTGGAACATTTAGGTCAGCCAAAGCCTCATAGAGGCCAATCTTACCAAACAGGTTCTGTAGGTAAACAATGGCTTCCTCATTGTTCAGATCCAAACGGCGCAGCAGACGCATCAGGCCTTCGCCCTCAACTACATAGACATCGTCTTCCTGCACAATACGGAACTCCTCCAGCGGTGCGTTGGAGGCTTTCGGCCGTAGAACAACGGTTTCCACTTCAGTTTCTTCCGAAACCGGATCTGCCTGTTTTAGCTGACGTACCATATCCCACATACGCTGAACTAGTTCTCGTACGCCTTGCTGAGTTGCAGCAGAAATCTGCAGAAACTCCCGCCCTTCTTGCTCAGCAAGCTCAGCAAGCCTCGGAATATTAGCTGTGGCTTCAGGAAGATCACACTTGTTGGCAACGACAATTTGGGGGAGATCGGCCAACTCAGCGCTGTACTTCCGCAGTTCTTCATTGATCACGCGATAATCTTCGACAGGATCGCGGCCATCTGTCCCTGCGGCATCAATGACGTGCACAATTAGGCGTGTCCGCTCAATGTGCCGCAGAAAGTCTGTACCTAACCCGACTCCCTGATGAGCTCCTTCGATCAGCCCAGGAATGTCAGCCACAACGAAAGAGCTGCCCTCTTCAATAAACACCACACCAAGGTTCGGTGTCAATGTGGTAAAGGGGTAGTTGGCGATCTTGGGCTTAGCAGCGGAAATCACAGACAAAAGGGTGGATTTTCCGACATTGGGGTAACCCACCAACCCTACGTCAGCAAGAAGCTTCAGTTCCAGGTCAACCCACATCTCGGTACCCGGCTCTCCCCGCTCTGCGAAGGCCGGTGCCTGACGAGTCGGTGTTGCAAAGTGAGTGTTACCTCGTCCTCCTCTTCCACCTTCTAGGAACAGCACTCGCTGGCGAGGATGGACCATATCCACTAAAACGCGGCCCGTCTCCGCATCTTTGATCTGGGTTCCTAGAGGAACTTTGATCTCAATATCCGGAGCATCTTTGCCGTACATGTTCTTGCTCTGTCCCGGCTGTCCGTTCTCGGCAACAAACTTGCGGCGATAGCGGAAATCCATTAGAGTGGACATTCCTTCATCAACAACAAAATAGATGCTGCCGCCCCGGCCGCCATCGCCGCCTGCCGGCCCGCCCGCGGGTATATACTTCTCCCGACGGAACCGCACGACGCCGTCTCCACCATCACCTGATTTAAGATATATTCGAGCCCGATCTACAAACAAGGTACATCCCTTCTTCCACGCACTTATGCGATTGCATAATGGACAAAAATCCCTTTTGCACGAACGCACAAAAGGGATTCTCATCTGTAAACTAAGCAGTTACCTCTTTTAGAATACTTACCTGTTTACCATTCTTGCCCTTCCGCTGGAATGCAACGTAACCATCAGTCAGGGCAAATAGAGTGTCGTCTTTACCGATTCCTACGTTAACACCAGGCTTAATCTTGGTACCACGCTGCCGAACCAAAATGCTGCCGGCGGTAACATACTGTCCGTCGTGGCGCTTAACACCAAGGCGCTTGGCAATCGAATCCCGGCCGTTCTTAGTGCTGCCCACGCCCTTTTTGGAAGCAAACAACTGCAGATTTATTCTCACAGCGACTGCACCTCCCTAACGCTAAGATAATCTGGATACTCAGCCGCAATGGCCTTCAGCCCCTTGGCCAGGGTGCGTAAAACAACCTGGCTCTGCTGCCAGACCTCTGCAGAAATGTCTCGTGGCAAGCGGCAAGCAAGATAAGCTTCGCGAATCTCTACCTGACATTCTACTCCCACGACTTCCGTCAGTCCCATTACTGCTGTCTGACTCAGTGCTGAAATAGCCGCACAGACAATGTCCTGCCCATAATCTGCGTATCCAGCGTGGTCTTTTATCTCGAAACCCTTAATCTCATCATTCGACACAAACAAAACGGCATTAGTCATTTGAACTAGGCCTGAATAGCTTTGATCTCAAGCTTGGTGTAAGGCTGACGATGACCCCGCTTTTTGCGGTAGTTCTTCTTGGCACGGTATTTGAAGACAATAATCTTCTTGCCCTTGCCCTGTTTCACAGCCTGAGCTACAACCTTTGCTCCTTCAACGTAAGGAGTACCGACCTTGACCTCACCGTCCTTGCTGACGAGCAGAACACGGTCGAGAACAACCTGGTCACCTTCGGTTACATCAAGCTTTTCAACAAACAGGGTATCGCCTTCGGTTACACGATACTGCTTGCCACCTGTTTCGACAACAGCGTACATTGGTCCACCTCCTTAGCCACAGACTCGCCAACCCAAGGTACATTCCGAAGAATGTTTCAGGCGTGAACCCACTACCTGTCCATTTAGGAAACCCGGCCTGAGCGGTTTCGGCAGGCCCATAAGGGCACAAACCTACATCCATAATTTTAGCATCCTGCCGCGACCCTGTCAAACTATTTGTGTAAGGTTCGCAATATGCTCTGCGGTACCAGAAATAACCTCATATTCAGTGCGCGCGAGAGATTCAATACCACGCACATAGATCTTCTTTCCAATAGCAGCCTGCAGAACAGCCAGGTTCGTACCGGAGGGTCCAATCAGATAACCCGCAATCTCTGGATTGGACTTGACCAATATCGCTTCTACTTCAGGCTCCAATGCTGCTGAATGAATCTCCCGGACAATTCCAGCCGCTAGCGTCTCGGCAGACTGTACTTTGCCTGTCCCATCACAGTGCGGGCAGGGCGATTGAAGCACTTCCGAAAGAATGCGCTTGGTTTTCTTGCGAGTCATCTCTACAAATCCCAAACGAGTAAAGCCCAGGACATGTGTCTTGGTTTTGTCGCGCGCTAGTGCTTCTTCCAAACGGGCAAGAACCTGCTGCCGTGCTTCGTAATCATCCATATCGATAAAATCAATGATAATAATACCGCCGATATTGCGCAGCCGAAGCTGCCAAGCGATTTCTTCAGCCGCCTGCAGATTTGTCTTGAGAAAGGTCTCGTTCAGGTCACCGGTACCGACATACTTGCCCGTGTTGACGTCAATACTCACCAGTGCCTCTGTCTCATCGATGACCAAGTATCCACCACAGTCCAACCAAACACGCTTCTTCTGGGCCATTTCTAGCTGTTTGGCCAGACCAAGGTGGCTGAAGAGAGGTATCTTCCCCTCATACAGGGTTACTTTCACCGATGGCTGCTTCGAAAGGCTTCCTAATCCCTCGACGACTGTATCATACAAGTCTTGGCGGTCAACAATGATTTCGGTAACATTGTCCGTTACTAAGTCGCGCAGGACACGATACACCAAAGAATCTTGGTAAAGAAGTGCAGGCGCCGGCATCCGGCTGGCCCGTTCCTCGAGCTGTTTCCACTCATTTAATAGAAACGCTAAGTCCTCTTCGAGCAGTTCTGCATCGCAGCCTTCAGCCACGGTACGGATGATCAGCCCCATATCTGCGGGTTTCATCGCTTGCCCTAACTCCCGCAGACGCTCCCTTTCGCCTGGTTCATTAATCTGACGAGAAACGCCTAGATGATTTTCATTAGGAAGCAAAACCACGAACCGTCCAGGTAAGGTGATCTTCGCTGTGAGTTTAGGGCCCTTACTTCCCACCTGTTCCTTTTCCACCTGTACTACGATGGACTGCCCTTTGCGGAGCAGGCGCTCAATCGGTAGATCCTGTTTTTCAGGAGGGACCGGCAGAGCACTGACGTGCAAAAAGCCGTTCTTGCCGCCGCCGATGTCGATAAACGCTGCATCCATACCTGGCAGAACGTTCTCGACCTTCCCTTTGTAAATATTTCCCACAGCGCGCTGCTGATCGCTTCGCTGAATATAGAATTCTGCTAGACGGCCATCTTCGAGCAGACCAACTTGGATCTGGTCAAGAAGCGCCGAAATGGCAATTCTAGTTTCCATAGGAGACCTCAATCCCTGTAAAGGGGTCGCACAATCCGTTATCTGTCTTGATGTACAGTCCAGTGCGTTCCAACATGACATCATTGAACTGCAGGCCAAGCAGATTGAGCAGCTCTTCAGGCCGGAGGTTTCCCACACTGCCAATCGCACAGCTGAACTTGAGTTCTCCGCCATTGATGTCTAAAGAATAAAGCAGCGGACGGATATTGACCGTACGTGCCCCCTTCTTAGTGGTACGCTCAACGAGCAACTCTTCCGCCGAAAGCACCTCTTCAACGGTTTCTCCCGATATATTATCTCCTTCCAGTTCTGCCCGGTATGCAGCGGCATTGACCATGGACATCAAGGCCGGCACCTTCTCAGTCGTTATACCCGCGCGCAAGATCTTTAAGCCGGGAGGCAGCACCGCATTCATACGTGTAGCGAACTCAGTGGGAGTCATTTCGTCTGCCAACACCAGATCGCCGTACTCGGCTTGGCTGGTGATTCCGACGGCTAAAGCAGACGCAAAGCTCAGCTTTGGTTTGGGATGAAAACCCTCTGTCAGAGCCATCGGTATCTGGGCACGCCGCAATGCCCTCTCAAAGGTGCGAAGGAGATCCAAATGGGATAGGAAACGCAGTTCTTCACCCTTGGTAAACTGAAAACGCATCAGATCAGCCATTTGAACCCACCCTCACCAAATCATTGTCCACCTTCAAATCAAAGCAAACAGCACATCCAGAGCAGTGACTAAAACGGCAGTCATCTGTTGTTCTTTCGCCATAGGCAGCCTTTCGTTCGTTAACGAGAAAGCGCTTTTTCACCCCAGGGCTGAGATGATCCCAGGGCAGGGGAGCGTCAACGTCCAGCTCGGCATTTGCGTATGAATGTGGATCAATGCCGCATTCAATGAAGGCCTTTTCCCAAACATCGGGCCGGAAATGTTCGTCCCAACCGTCGAAGCGGCATCCCATGTCTACAGCCCGCTCGAGAACCCGGGCAAGGCGCCTGTCGCCTCTTGCAAAAACAGCCTCTAAAAAGCTAGTTTCAACATCATGGTAGTTGAACCTGATTCCCGGACGGCGCAGTTTCTGACGGAGGTAAGCTTGCTTTTCCTTTAATGTTTCCTTACTGTCCTGCGGCTCCCACTGGAAAGGTGTATGAGCTTTAGGTACGAATGAGGACACACTGATCGTTACTTCCGGGCGCCGAGCGCTGGTGCCGTATTCCCTACCAATGCGCAGCACCTCGTGGGCTAGTTGGGCAATACCATCTAGGTCTTCGAAAGTTTCGGTAGGAAGGCCAATCATAAAGTACAGCTTTATACTGTACCAACCTGCTGCGAAGGCACCGCGTACTACGTCGTAGAGGTTTTCTTCAGTCACGTTCTTGTTTATCACATCCCGAAGCCGCTGTGTACCAGCCTCGGGAGCGAAGGTCAGACCAGTCTTGCGAGCCTTCTCCATCTCCTGCGCCAGCTCAATGGCGAACGAATCAACACGCAGCGATGGCAGAGAAACGGCAATCCCCTGATCCTTGTACTCGTCAACGAGCTCCATTACTAATGGTTCAATGCAGGTATAGTCACCACTAGAGAGCGATGTCAGAGAAATCTCATCGTACCCAGTTGATTCCACAAGAGCCCGGATCTGCTGCTTCAACTGTTCCGGATCCCGCTCACGGACAGGCCTATAGATCATCCCAGCTTGGCAGAAGCGGCAGCCACGTGTACAGCCGCGCAGCACTTCTACCATAACTCTGTCATGTACCACGTCAACGTAAGGAACCACGAACTTGTCGGGGTATTCAGCTTTAGAAAGGTCCTTCAACACCCGTTTGGTGATCACAGAAGGAACGCCGGGTTCCAGGGTACGTATGCCAGTGAAGTTCCCCTCGGAATCGTATTGCGCTTCGTAGAAACTAGGTACATACACTCCGTCCAGCTTACTCAGGCGAACCAAAGTCTGGCGGCGCGACAGGCCTTGTTGCTTAGCATCTTTCACGGTATCGATGATCTCGTGAATGACTTCTTCACCTTCGCCAAGCACAACGAAGTCGAGAAAATCAGCAATCGGCTCAACGTTGTACGCACATGGGCCACCTGCCATGATCAACGGATCATCCTCGCCCCGGTTCGCTGACCGCCGCGGTATGCGGCTTAGGTCCAACATGTTCAAGATATTAGAATAGCTCAGTTCATACTGCAGTGTGAAACCTACTAGATCGAACTTGCCTATGGCCTGTCCCGATTCAAGGGCTGTCAACGGCAGATCTGCCCGGCGAAGTTCAGCTTCCATATCAACCCAAGGCGCATAGACTCGCTCGGCTAGGGCATCCTCGCGATTATTGATAATCGAATATAAGATCTTAAATCCTAAATGTCCCATCCCAACCTCGTATACGTCTGGGAAAGCAAGGGCGATCTTTATATCCACTTCTGACCAGTTCTTATGCACCGCGTTCACTTCGTTGTTCGTATAACGTGCGGGCTTGCTGACACTGGACAGAATCCTATAGTCTTGACGTTCCACTATTCAGCACATCCTTTCGACAGTATTATATCTTATTTCGCACCAGTGTCCCAACTTTGATTTGAGTCCCGCCTGCAAATAATGCATTAATCAGTTCCAATTCGCTCACGAATCCTAAGATAGCTCCGTCAAGATCCATTATCCAAACAATGTGGTATGCTGGAGGCTGAAACCTGCCCACAACCTCACCTACGCTGCTTTCGGTAGTGGCAACCAGCTGATGAAGTGGCATTACCCGCTTCAGCCGAATTTCGGTTTTTTTGTGTGTCAGATAGCGCATGAGGATATAAATGGCATTCTTCCGTTCACTGCGAGCCGCAGTAAACACGAATACTCCTAGAGCGATGAAAACCGCTCCACCCGTATAGCCAAGATAGAGCGTGTAAACGCCCCACAAAATCATCAGGGCTGCCAGTCCCTGCCCAACTAGTGCAGCTAATTCAGTCGCTTCACGAAAACCGCGGCGCTTTACCAATATACTGCGCAGTACCCTTCCTCCATCTAGTGGAAGAGCAGGCAGGAGATTGAAGAGACACATACCACCACTCGTGAGCACTATGAATTCATACCATTCAGACGGAAGAGAGTAATATAGATTAGCGCCATAGACTAGCCCAATGAGCAGTAGATTGCTCAACGGCCCAACAATGGCAACTTTCCATTCTAAGCCAGGGTTAGTCTGGAGCAGGGCTTCAAGGCGCGCTACACCGCCGAAGGGTAGGAGTTCCACTTCGGTTACATCGAGGCCGAGAGCTTTGGCAGTCAAAATGTGAGCAGTCTCATGCCAGAAGACTATTGCAAACAGGAGCAGCACCTCAAGAAGGAGCCCAAAGGCTGCTGCACCTAACAAGAGCATAAAGAAAAGGGGATTGACCTTAAGAGGAATCCCCAGATATGTTCCGACGCGCATTGGGTCACCGCCTGATCTCTATCCTTGGCAGACCCTGCACCAACGTACTTAGGTCCCACTGACCCATAAGCTCTCCAACTCTGCCTAACTTCTCGGCCACGGGATCGAGACTCATGTCGGTACTGATTACAAATGCAATATACTCTTCCACAGGCTGAGTGACAGGCAGATCAATCCGGCTTATGAGACCGATCACGAGGAAGATAATCAGTGCGAAAAACATATTCCGGATAAACTGCCATGCCATTCCGCATCTCTCCTTCCTATACTCCCTACAGAAGTATATTAAGGAGAAGAGGTATTCATGATAACTTAGTCACGCGGCACCGAACGCTTGACATTCTTGACCGGAATATTTGCTACCAGAGCTACTGACTCATCGCTCTGATCTAGATTGACTTCCAGACCCGACTCATCGATTTCCATATACTTCGTGATCACTTGGATCAGCTCTTCTTTAAGGGAATCTAAAAGGCCAGGGGACAAACTGGACCGATCATGGACCAATACTAATCTGAGCCGTTCCTTAGCTTTGGTCTTGCTGCCGTCTTGTGTACCCAAAAGCCGCGCTAAGAACTCTAACATGCTGATCCCCCCTTCTTACCGGTTTGCTGTGCCAACGCCAATTTTTCTGAGGAACTTCTGTACAAACCCTTCGCTCTGCAGGTCCATCAGCGGCACGTCTTCGCCTTCCATCCGCCTGCATATGTTGCGGTAAGCTTGTCCAGACCTTGACTTGGGATCATTGACAGCTGGCTCACCCCGGTTAGTCGAAACGATGATGCTTTCATCATCAGGGACAACACCTAAAATCTTAATGTTGAGGATATCGTCGATATCATCAATGTCCATCATATCGCCTCTGCGAACCATGTCTGGCCTTACCCTATTCACGATCAATTGGGGTTCGTAGAGCTCTGCGGCCTCTAACAGGCCGATGATGCGGTCGGCATCTCTTACAGCAGATACTTCTGGGGTGGTAACTACAATGGCTTTATCGGCCCCAGCAATCGCGTTCCGAAAACCTTGTTCAATTCCTGCAGGGCAGTCGACCAAGACATAGTCATATTCTTGCTTGAGCTCGAGCATAAGCTCACGCATCTGAGTAGGGTTGACCGCATCTTTCTCCCTTGTTTGAGCTGCAGCTAGAAGAACAAGATTCTCCCCATACTGTTTATCGCGGATCAAAGCCTTGGAAATAGTGGTATGCCCTTCGAGCACGTCTAGAAGGTGATAAACAATCCGGTTTTCGAGGCCTAGAACGACATCCAAATTCCTCAGCCCGATGTCCGCATCTACCAGACAGACCTTTTTTCCCAGTGCAGCCAAACCATGACCAAGATTAGCAGTCGTGGTTGTCTTTCCTACCCCACCTTTACCGCTTGTAATGACAATGACCGTACCCACACAGACTCCTCCTCAATTATCCCAATGGGTATATGCAGAAATCTGAATCATGTTATCCACGACCTGGGCAATTTCAGGGCCCAACGGCTGTGGCAGTTTTTCATCAGGCGAACGCGATATGTAGTGGGCTATCCGGAGCTGGGTCGGCTCCAAGCGGAACGCAAAAACGGTAGCATCAACCCCATCGCCAACACCGGCATGGGCTACTCCTCTCAGTGCGCCCAACACGATAATGTCACCGGTACAGGCCACCTCTGCCCCTGGATTGACATCTCCCATCACAACAACATTGCCGTCATAGTAAATCTTCTGTCCGGAACGCAGCGTGCGGCGGACAAGTAGAGTATCTTCTCCTGGCACTTGCTCCTTCTCCTTGTCGACCTCTTCAACAGTAGGTATTGGCCGAGAATCAAGCCTCACATCATACTTTTTCATCAGCTCAGCAATCTTAGCGATCTCATCATCGGAGAATCTTTCACCCAAGAAAGACAGCCTGACGTCTGCTCCAGCAAAAAAACTCTCAGCTGAGGAAATCTTCGACTCTAGGTATTCTAAGACATCAGTCAGCGCCGCGTTTTCTCCAATAGTGATCACTAAGCCGTGCCTGCTCCCCTTGATTCGGCATACATTCTTGTTCATACGAGCCACTCCCCATACCACCACTTAAGGTCATCAGTTCGCTAGTCTGATTGGCAATTCCTGCCCTTAGGGCTCAATTGGTTCATCGTTGAGCGAAAAATAAGCGTCCATAACCCGTCGTGCAATGGGAGCGGCCCCAGAGGCACCACCAATCCCCCGTTCGACTACAACAACAACCACGATTTCGGGGTCTTCAACGGGAGCAAAAGCAGCAAATACCCCGTTTGATGTACTGCCCGAGACTTCCCACGTACCGGTCTTAGCAGCCACAGAAGTAGGAAAACCAGCAAATGCATTGCGAGCAGTCCCTCGTGGATGTTCTACAGCCGCCCGGAGGCCCTCAATTACTGCATTCCAAGAAGACTTAGAAGCCTCGACGACCCGAGCCAACTGTGGCTCGAAAGACTGCACTACGTGTCCTTCGGGAGATCGAATTTCTCTAACTACCTGAGGAACATAAATTGGGCCTCGGTTAGCAATAGCAGCGTATATCTGAGCTATCTGCAGAATGGTCATCTGGTGAAAACCTTGTCCGATAGAAATCTGCTCAGTATCAGAGGGATACCAGTTTTGGTCCCAAACCGGCCGCCCAGCAAAGGCTGCTTTTTTCCATTCCCGATCTGGAACCAATCCCGCACGCTCCGCGGGATAAAGGTTGAGGCCAGTTGGTTCACCCATACCAAAAGCGCGCATCCATTCGCTTAAGCGGTCTATCCCCACTTTGGTGCCCAGGTCAGCAAAATAGTGGTTACTAGATATACCCATCGCTTCTTTGAGGGTGATATTTCCGAGTGGGGCTAAGCGGTTAGTTATCACCCAGTCTCGGACTCCGTATTCACTGACACCAGTAGCATTGAAGACTTGATCCGCACGATAAACGCCTTCTTCAAGAATCGCCAGTGCGGTCACGGGTTTGAAGGTTGAACCTGGCCCGTACAGAGCCTGTGTAATACGATTGAACAAAGGCCTGCGGGGATTCTTGATAAGTTCGTTGTAATATTGATTGCGCGTTGAGGTATCTAGGAGGAGTTCGGGGCTAAAGCCAGGGACACTCGCCATAGCCAGGATCTCGCCTGTCTTCGGGTTGAGTACAACTACCCCACCGGCCTGCGTACCCGGGTCTTCTGTGAGGGTGAGAATATGTTCTTCAAAAGCTTGTTCAGCAACAGCCTGCAGCCTATGGTCGATTGTAAGGACTATGTTGTGGCCAGGAATGGGTTCGAGATAGCTCACCGTCTGAATCGGCCTACTTAAGGCGTTAACTTCTACGGTAATTGTTCCAACCTGACCTCGGAGTTCTTGCTCATAGACGCGTTCAATACCCGTCTTGCCGACGAGATCACTCCCCCGATAGCTTCCATCGAGCTCACGCAGTTCTTCTGCGGTAATACTGCCGAGGTACCCAATGAGATGGCTTGCCAACTCGCCAAACAGGTACTCGCGCACCGGTTCTTCTTCGATAAAGACACCAGGCAGACGATTCCGGTTTTCCTCGATGGCAATCACAGTAGCCGCATCAACACCGCGCATGATCCGCACAGGCTCATACGGATAGCCGCGCCCCTTCTCTACTGCCTCAGCCAGCTCTTCTTGTGAAATACCGAGGATTTCACACAGTAACGAAAATGTCTCAGCAGAGTCTTTTGGGAGCCCGCCTGGGACCAGAGCCACTGTAAAGGATGACTTGCTCCGTACTAGGGTAACCCCATTACGATCAAGAATATTGCCCCGGGGCGGCAGAACTCGCAGTTGGCGCATGCGATTTCCATCTGCAAGACGGGCATACTCATCACCTTTCACAATCTGGAGGTACCACAGACGTGCCAGGATGACCGCCACACATAATATGACAATTCCAAAAAAAACTCTCAGCCGTCTTTCCACGCTATTATCACTCAAGCCCGACTTCACCCCGATCGCCGCACAAGTTCATCCCAGTAGATAATGAGCTCATTCAATCTAGCAAAGCGCCGGTAGATGAACAGGGTAATCACTGCGCTGTAAAGACCGCTCAAGACAATGCTGAACAGCATCTGGAGATTCCACTGCACTGCAGCGCCAAAGAGGGCCATCCCCAGTAACACCAATGAACGGCCCACCCACGTACCAACCATAGTAAAAAAACATGGTACAAAGAAGTTGTCTCTATAAAGCCGCTGCACCGCCGCACCGGCCAAAAAGCCTACTAAACACGTGGCCAACGCATTTAACCCGATATAGCGCCCTACCAGTAAATCACGAATCAGGCCAGCTAAGAAACCCAGCCACGCTCCTTCAGTGCGGCCATTGAGCATACCAAGGTTTACCACCAAGATGGTAAGTAGATCTGGATAGGCACCCCAAACAGGCAGCACTGAAAAAACAGTGGTTTGGAGGAGCATCGCCAGAAGAAAAAGCATAATTATGGCGGCGACTTTCATCTTTCTCCCTCCAAACCATCACAATATTTCTTCCTGCAGTACCACAAACACTAGCGACAGGCGGGAAAAGTCGACGAACGGGCGTACCTGAGCGGTAAACGACAGGTTATAGTTCGCCGGTTCTACAGACACTACTTCCCCAATAGGAATCCTCTTGGGAAACAACCTCGACAAGCCAGACGTCAAGATAACATCTCCAGGTTCAACCGTGGTATCACGATCCAGAGGCGTCAAAACCAAGAACCCAACATTAACAGCATCGCCCTCAACGAGAACTGGCCCACCAGACTCGAGGACTGTACCCCCAATCGCACTACGTGGGTCAATAGCTAAAAGTACACGGCTGGTAAAGCGGGTCACATCTTCGATGATACCGACCACGCCTTCGCGAGATATTACTGCCATACCAGGCTCCACGCCATGTTGACGCCCCTTGTTGATGATCAGGCTGCTCAACCAGTCCGTGGGGCTGCGCCCTATGACCTCAGCTGCCAGGAGCTGATGGGCAGTAGTGTTCTTAAAGTCTAGAGCTTCGCGCAGATACTCGTTTTCACGCTGGTATTCGGTCAAGTGATAAACCTGATTCTGCAGCTCTACCACTCGGTTTTCCAAGTACGCATTGCGTTCCCTCAGAGTACGTATCTCCTTGATTCCTGTGATCACACTATCGACAGCGGATGTAACACGAGTCAAGCCAAGCTGCACGGGTGAAAGGATATCACGGAGAGCCTCTTCAATAAAGGACAGCTTGCTCCTCGGCTGGGATGTGTTGTAAATCAGGCCTGCCAGCAGCAAGACTGCAACCAGAGCTAACACTTTGCGCCAGCGCCACAACTGTCCCATCACCTATCTCACATCCCCTCCGCAATCGAATTATCAGCTGTAGCGTTTTGGCCCTAACATAATGCGCTGAAGTAGATCAAAATGCTCAAGAGCAATACCAGTACCCATAACGACGGCAGTAAGTGGCTGTTCAGCAATATGCACTGGCATGCCCGTTTCTTCTACCAACAAGCGATCCAGACCGCGCAAGAGAGAACCGCCACCAGCCAGTACAATTCCTCGATCCATAATGTCAGCAGCGAGCTCGGGAGGTGTTTTTTCCAGCGTTACCTTGACGGCTTCGAGAATGGCATGAACTGGCTCTTCAAGCGCTTCCCGGACTTCTGAAGAAGTCACAGTGACAGTCTTCGGCAGGCCTGTAACCAGGTCACGGCCCCGCACTTCCATTGTCAGCTCGGGATCATCGGTAGCCATGGCACTGCCAATCTCTGCCTTGATTTGCTCAGCCGTGCGTTCGCCGATGAGCAGATTGTAATTGCGCCGAATGTGCTGGATAATGGCTTCATCCATTTCGTCGCCTGCGACCCTAATCGACCGGTGCGATACAATTCCACCCAACGAGATCACGGCAACCTCAGTAGTACCGCCACCGATATCCACAATCATGTTTCCCGTAGGCTCCTGAACTGGCAGCCCAGAACCAATGGCAGCAGCCATAGGTTCTTCAATCACACGCGCGTCTTTTGCTCCAGCAGAAAGCGTAGCGTCAATAACGGCCCGCTTCTCCACCTCAGTGACACCCGACGGTACGGCCACTACTACCCGCGGGCGCAGCCAACCGGAACGCCGGGTCGCTTTGGAGATGAAGTCCTTCAGAAGACGCTCTGTCATATCAAAATCGGCAATGACGCCATCCTTTAGAGGCCGAATGGCAATGATGTTACCTGGTGTCCGGCCCACCATTTCTTTTGCCTTATTACCAACAGCAAAAATCTGCTTAGTATCACGATCAATGGCTACTACCGACGGCTCATTGATCACGATACCCCGCCCTCTTACATAAACCAGTGTATTTGCGGTTCCTAAGTCTATACCAATATCTCGTCCCAAGCGACCCAACATGCGGTTACCCCTTTCTCAACTATAACAAACCCTGTTCTCTAAAACTGAGATAACAATTGTGTCCCACAATAATATGGTCTACAACCTGGATTCCTAACAGCTGACCAGCTTCTACAAGACGCTTGGTCACAGAGATATCATCTCTGCTAGGTGTAGGATCTCCGCTCGGATGATTGTGGACCAAGATGACCGCGGCACTACTGCGGCGGATTACTTCTTTGAACATCTCCCGGGGATGAACAAGTGAACCATTGAGATGCCCGATAGAAATCACTTTCTTGCCGATTACTCGGTGCTTCGTATTCAACATGATGACCATGAAATGTTCTTTATCTGCGAGACTCAGATCATGCAGCACCAAATCGGCCGCATCCTGTGGAGTATGAATAACTTCGCGCACTTCCATCTCCGAATCAGCAAGGCGCTTAGCTAACTCAAAAGCAGCGGTGATAACACTAGCCTTGGCGATCCCTACTCCTTTGACATTCATCAGTTCTTCGCAACTTGCACCTGCCAATGAACGCAGAGAAGAAAACTCAGCTAGAAGGTGTTCTGCTAAGCGGACCGCTGACAGTGACTTGGTCCCTGAACCAAGCAGGATGGCCAGAAGCTCGCTGTTGTTGAGACGCTGCGGCCCATAGCGAAGCATTTTTTCCCGAGGACGTTCTTCACTGGGGAGGTCTTTCATTCTTACTTGATATGCCAATAACGCGCTCCCTTCTATCTCCCTTGGGCGGCGTTACCTGAACACATCAATCCCAAACTCACGCAGTGCCAACATAAGCCGAGGCGTGGGCAGACCTACGACATTAAAGTAGCACCCATGAATTGCTTCGACAAACAATCCGCCGAATCCTTGAATTCCGTAAGCCCCTGCTTTATCCAGTGGCTCGCCAGAACGTACGTAAGCGCCAATCTCATCATCAGACAGATCACGAAACTTGACTGAAGTTGTTTCAGCGAAAGTCCGAGTCTTGTCTGGGCCAACCAAAGCAACACCAGTTATGACTTGGTGTACTTGTCCACTCAGTGAGCGCAGCATTGCATAGGCTTCGTGCTGGCCTGAGGGTTTGCCTAACACGCGCTCACCCAATACTACAATAGTGTCGGCACCAATCGTCAAAGCTTGGGGGTACTTCTGAGCAATCGCCTCTGCTTTCCGAAGAGCGTTCTGAACGGCAAGTTCAGCACGGTTACCCTCAGAGGATTCTTCGGCAGGACTAGATTCGATTGTGAAATCAAGGCCGTATTGGCGCAGCAAGGCGGCTCTTCGTGGTGATTGAGATGCTAAGATTATTTCCATAGTCCATTTCCCCCAATGTTTATAAGACTAAAATATTCACCGTCTTTGCCGCATAGTCCTCCAAGAAAAACGAGAGAGTTTCCCGCTGGAAACCCTCTCGAGTTACTGCCCTATAAATTGTCGGCAAACAGGTTGCTCATACTCAGATAGCGTTCGCCAGTGTCAGGCAGAATGACCACTACACGTTTACCAGTGCCCAGCTTCTCAGCTACCTTAAGCGCTGCTGTCATTGCCGCACCGGACGATATACCTGCTAAGATCCCTTCCTGGCGGGCAAGCTGAGCGACCATATTCAAGGCTTCTTCATCAGAAACCTGAATTATCTCATCGTATACTTCCGTATTGAGGACTTTAGGAACAAATCCTGCCCCAATACCTTGAATCTTATGGGAACCGGGCCGCCCTCCTGAGAGAACAGGCGATTTCTCCGGCTCCACAGCATAAATCTTTATATCTAAGCCTCGCTGGCGAAATACTTCTCCGCAGCCGGTTATTGTCCCGCCTGTGCCGATACCGGCCACAAAAGCATCGAATTTGCCATCGGTTTGCTCCAAGATCTCCAAGGCTGTTGTCTGCCGATGAATCTCCGGATTGGCCAAGTTCTCAAACTGCTGGGGCATAAAAAAGTCAGGGTTTTCCTTCAGGATTTCCTGTGCCTTAGCAATGGCTCCCTTCATACCTTGATCAGCAGGGGTGAGAATTAACTCGCCTCCATACGTCTTAATCAGCTGCCGCCGCTCTAAGCTGGCAGATTCGGGCATGCAGATTATCAGTTTATAACCCAGCGCAGCTGCCACCATAGCTAAGCCCACACCAGTATTGCCGCTAGTAGGCTCGACAATGGTACCCCCGGGTTTGAGCAAACCTTCTCGTTCTGCAGCTCGGACCATTGCTAACGCGATACGGTCTTTTACGCTTCCACCAGGATTGTAGCTTTCAAGCTTAGCCCAAACCTCGGCTGACCCCGAGTTTGTCAGACGGTTGATGCGCACCAATGGCGTATTGCCAACTAAGTCCAGGATATTCTCAAAGGTTGACATATACTCCCTCCTTTGAGATCATCGTAATCCTAATGGGAGTCATTGTCAAGAACGGTTACCTCGTCCAACCGCCTATATTTATGAGGAATTGTGATCGGCCCGAGCTCCCGGTCGAGCTCTAGCAAGAACTTCGAAGACAGGATCGGGTTATGGTTAACCTTCCAACCATCGAGATGTTCGCGAGCATTCTGGAACGTCCAAGGGTCATTCAGCTGCTCTTCCCAATCGTACTCGGCCGATGGGATGCGGCGCTTCAAGGTGATTCCTCCTTACCTACCTTAGTAAGCCGTGACTAGTTCAATGTCCTGGTAGTAGTATTTGAGAATCTCCTCGTATCCATACCCTTGTTCAGCCATACCGTGGGCTCCATACTGACTCATACCCACCCCATGGCCGTATCCCCAAACCGAGAATACCACCTGGCCGCCAACACTCTCTACCGAAAACCACGTCGACTTTAACCCCAACTTCTGCCGTACCGTGCGTCCGCTAAACCATTGGCCACCCGCTTCAACGGTCTTAACACGCCCGGAAGGATAGCGTTCGACGATACGGATATCGCGTGCGTCTGTCACTTCCAGGAGGCGAGCCAGCTCGGCCGGCGAAAAACTAGCGGTAGAGTAATGATGCGGTGAGTTTGTGCCAAAGGGGTCAGCGACCGATCGTAAGTAAGGTAGAGCTTCGTTCCAGTAATGCTCAGAGTTTTCGGTTCTACCCCCGCTGGTCGAATGGTAAACAGCTAGAATTGGTTCGGCGTCATAAGTTGCGATTAAACCCGCTGTCTTTCGAACCGCGTTTTGGATTTTTCTCTGCAGCCGGCGCCCTTCAAAAAGACCATAACGCTGAAGAAAGTCTGTCCAGCTGATCCAGGCCTGGCCGGAGCTGTAATCGGTCGAAAGATTGGCCTCCGGATGTTCAGGAATGGTATCGCCTCTAATTATACGGCGATACGCGTATGTTCGAGCAGCCACCGCCTGCGCTTTGAGGGCTTCAATATGAAAACTGGCCGGCATTTCGGCTGCAACCACTCCCTCAACATACTCTTCTAGAGTGAGGCTCAGCAGGGTTTGAGTCTTGGCGTCCCACAAAGACACGAGAGGTGCTTTACTGGGCGAAAAAAAAGAAGTGGTGCAGCTTCTGACCAGCAGTATGGGCACCCCTATTAATAGTGCTAAGATAAGAATAAGAGTTAGTGAACAACCCTTGTTTGATCTACGCCGCCGTCTTCTTCGTCTCAAAAAAGCTCCCTCCCACCCATACAATCCTATGATGAGTGAGAGGGAGATTATACCTAATTAAGCCTGGCTGATAGCATCTACTGGACAAACTCCTGCGCAGCTTGCGCAATCGATACATTCATCAGCATTAATGATGTAATGC
Organism: Bacillota bacterium; assembly: GCA_012521295.1. Taxonomy (GTDB): domain Bacteria; phylum Bacillota; class Limnochordia; order Darwinibacteriales; family Darwinibacteriaceae; genus JAAYMS01. The sequence goes on along the minus strand of JAAYMS010000064.1, from coordinate 12,224 downwards.
TCGTCACCCTGGCTGATGCACTCAACTGGGCATTCTTCGGAGCAAGCGCCGCAGCTGATGCAGTCTGCGCTGATAACGTGTGCCATTATTACTTCGCCCCCTTTTTCACAATCTTACTGGTCAAGGATAACAAAATTGGCGAAGCATGTCAACTAATTGACCACTGCCGCTTCAAATCCTTTGGCCTGAAGCTCTTCACTGAGGCGAACCGCATTCTGCCTGTTAGAAAACGCTCCTGTCTGCACCCGGTATGGCGGGCCGCTGCTTACGATAACTTCATAACCCAAATCCCGCAGTTGGGCCGCGAGCCGATCTGCATTGTCCTTCTGCGAAAAAGCGCCAACCTGAACCCTATAGAGCGTCTGCCCACTATTGGCCTGCCCACTATTCGTTTGCCCACTGCTAGCCTGTTGCTGACTGGACTGTACTGTAACCTGCTGCGGACGGCTGGGTAGCTCAGGCTCTCTCTGAGGTTGGCTGACCGGCTGAGTGTTTGGCGCAGGTTGTGATATTACAGGGGTAGTCTGCACCGTTCGCACCTGGGCGTCATGCTGTGCTTTCAAGAATTTGACAGCATACTGCCCCAGCAAATAACCTACAAACACGAATACTACCGTAAGTGTAATGAGGCTAATGGCAAAGTTCAAGCCCTCTCCACCGGCAGTTCGTTTCTGCTTACTCTTCTTCCTTTGCTGGGAACGCACACACATCCCTCCTTGAACTCACCTACTGCGTTACTATTCCTAACTCGGCCAAATCCCTCTTTACGGTCCCAATTAAGTACAGTGAACCGCATATGCAGACGGGATGTCCGATAGAAAGCGCCCTCCGAAGAGCGTCTCGAGCCGGCACAATCTCTTCAGCCTCTGCCCCTCGTAAACGCACGTGAGCAGCCATAATGCCCGTATCCATGGGGGGCAGGCGCCCGCTGTCTGCTTGGGTAAAGATAAAACGTCCGGCCCTGGGCAACAGAATGTCCAGCAGCTCCAACTCCTTATTTGCCAGCATACCAACGACAAAGGTCCAGCCTTCTCCGAGGTTTTCTTCAAGACGTTCTAGGCCGGCCATAAGCCTCTGCAAGCCTTCGCGGTTATGTCCCCCATCCAGAACCAGTAGAGGATCAGATGATACGATCTCGAGTCTACCGGGCCACTCAGCGTGCATCAATCCTGTGCGGATATGCTGTTCGCTGATATGCCACCCGAGCTTCTTTAGCTCAAAGAGGGCGATCACCGCCGTAGCTGCGTTATCCAGCTGATGCCCACCGAGCATCTTGATGCGAAACGGTTCTCCTGAGAACTCACGCAGCATAAACTCGCCGCCAAAGCGCCCCCAGTTCAAAGGCTGATAACCAGACTCCTGAAGTGCCAGAAGCGGTGCACTGCGGGCTTGAGCCGTCTCCCGAAGCACATCGTAAGCTTCACGTTCTTGAAACCCTACTACCACAGGTATTCCCTTCTTGATAATACCTGCTTTTTCTGCTGCGATTTCGCTCAGCGTGCTGCCCAGGCGATCCATGTGATCATGTCCGATCGGAGTAATGACACACAAATCGGGTTCTACGATATTAGTGGCGTCTAAGCGGCCGCCTAAGCCCGTCTCTAAGACGACAATATCGACGTCCTGCTCACGGAAATACTGAAAGGCGAGCGCAGTGCAATACTCAAACTCAGTGACAGGCCCCAAACCTGGGTTGCTGGCCTCTAAAACGGCGCATGCCTCGTCCGCCTCTTTGGCGAGCTTGGACAAATCCTCATCGGAGATGGGCGTGTCATTAATAACAATTCGTTCATTATAAGCAACAAGGTGAGGGGAGGTAAACCTCCCCACCTTAAATCCTGCTGCTTTTAGAGAACTCGCCAAAAAGGTGCAGACAGATCCCTTACCGTTTGTACCAGCTACATGAACAAAGCGGAGGCTGTCCTGTGGGTGTCCCAGTGCTTGGCACAAAAGAGTGACCCGTTCCAATCCCAAATGGCTGCCAAACCGAGCTCGCGAAGTAATCGGATCCATCTGTTATTACTCCTGCATCTCTGCTAAGAGTTTCTGCAAACGCTCCACTGTTGCTCGCAGGTTGGCTTCCTTCTCTCGCTCCTTAGCAACGACCTCTTCGGGAGCCTTGCTCACAAATCCTTCATTGGCAAGCTTGCTTTGTGCCCGCTGCAGCTCCTTCTCCGCCTGTGCTAAGTCCCTTGCGATCCTGTTGCGTTCCTCCTCCAAATCTACCATCCCCGCAAGAGGTAGGAAGACACCAATTCCACGTACGATAGCTCCGATGGACTTAGCTGGTTTTTCGCCCAGGCCAGTAATTTCTAATGTCTCGAGGCCGGCAAGGGTCATGATGTTGTCGCGGTTTTCCTCGAGAATTGCCTGTTCAGCGGGATCAGCCTGGCAGATAGCAGTGATCTTCCGGCCAGGCGGCACGTTCTTCTCACTGCGGACGGTTCTGATCTCCGTGACAACATCCATGACGATGGACATAGCCGCTTCGATCTTTTCAGATCTGAAACCGCCTGGCGTTGGCCAGGGGGCACGAACAATGGTCTCGCCTTCATGCGGCAGGTTCTGCCAAATTTCTTCTGTGATAAATGGCATGTATGGATGGAGAAGCTGCAGTGTATTCTTCAAGACATACCACAAGGTCTGCTGAGCAGCCAGCCGGGCAGCATCACCATATCTGCCATACAGCCGCGGTTTTGCCAATTCGATATACCAGTCGCAAAGCTCGCTCCAGATGAAGTCGTAGAGCACCCGAGCACCCTCACCAATATCATAGCGTTCGAGGAGCCTTGTCAACTCTGAAGCGGTATACTCAAATCGGCTGAGGATCCATTTGTCGGGCAGAGTCAGCTCTAGTCCTTCAAAGGATTCGGCGGGGGTGAACCCTTCCAGATTCATCAGCGCAAACCTGGATGCGTTCCAGATCTTATTGGCGAAGTTTCTGTATGCTTCGACCTTTTCAGGGATGAACCGCATATCGTTTCCAGGGGCTACACCGATCACCAAGTTGAACCGGAGAGCGTCTGCACCATACTCTGCAATGACCTCCAGAGGGTCAATTCCGTTCCCCAAAGACTTACTCATCTTCCGCCCTTGAGCATCTCGCACCAACCCATGAATGAGTACATCACGGAAAGGTACATCATTCATAAACTCCAGGCCCATCACAATCATGCGGGCTACCCAGAAGAAGATAATGTCGAACCCAGTTACTAATACAGATGTCGGATAAAAATGCTCTAGATCAGGAGTCTCGTCAGGCCATCCCAGGGTCGAGAAAGGCCACAGAGCCGACGAGAACCAAGTATCCAAAACGTCTGGATCCTGTTCAATGTGAGTAGAACCACATTCAGCGCATTCTGTCGGATCCTGGCGTGAAGCAAAGGATGCACCGCAGTCCTGGCAGTACCAGACTGGAATACGGTGACCCCACCACAGCTGTCTGGAGATACACCAATCGCGAATATTCTCCATCCAGTGCAGATACTGTTTTGTAAACCGTTCAGGGACAAAACGGATCTGTCCTTCTTCTACTACCTTGCGGGCCCGCTCTGCCAGCTTATCCATCTTCACAAACCACTGTTTGGAGACGAGCGGTTCAACGACAGTTCCACAGCGGTAGCACTCACCGACTGCGTGATGATGCTCTTCTTCTTTGACAAGGAAGCCCTCTTTCTTCAGGTCTTCGACAACCTTCTTGCGGCACTCGTATCGTTCCAAGCCTTGATATGGCCCAGCAGCTTCGGTCATATGTGCATCGCGCCCGATAACCTCGATTGATGGCAGATTGTGACGCCGGCCAATCTCAAAGTCATTGGGGTCATGGGCTGGTGTCACTTTGACCATTCCGGTTCCGAACTCCATATCAACATAGCTGTCGGCAACGATGGGGATCTCCCGGTTCATCAACGGCAGAATGACGGTCTTACCCACCAGCTCCTTATAGCGTTCATCATCGGGATTGACTGCGATAGCGGTGTCGCCCAGCATGGTTTCTGGACGGGTGGTAGCTACTTGGATGTACCCCGAACCATCGGCAAGAGGGTACCTGATGTGCCAGAGTCTGCCCTCGCGCTCTTCGTGTTCAACCTCGATGTCGGAAAGAGTCGTACTGCACTGCGGACACCAGTTCACACTGTAATTGCCTTGGTAAATAAGGCCCTTTTCATATAATCGTACAAAGACTTCCCGAACTGCGCGCGAACAGCCCTCATCCATCGTAAAACGCTCTCGGCTCCAGTCAACCGAAGCCCCGAGTTTCCTCAGCTGCTTCAGGATGCGGCCGCCATATTCTTCCTTCCAAGCCCAAGTACGCTTCAAGAACTCCTCGCGGCCCAAGTCGTGCCGGGTTTTCCCTTCTGTTGCCCGAATATGTTCTTCGACTCGAGCTTGAGTAGCAATTCCGGCGTGGTCAGTACCAGGAATCCAAACCGCATTGTATCCCTGCATGCGCCGCCAGCGCACCAAGATATCTTGGTAAGTCTCATCAAGGGCATGGCCCATATGCAGCTGCCCAGTGACGTTTGGCGGCGGGATCACGATGCAGAACGGTTCTTTATCTGGTTCTACTTCAGTACGGAAGTAGCCGTTGTCTTCCCAAAAAGCGTAGATCCGGTCTTCTACTTCCCTAGGATTGTAGACCTTATCCATGCTCAAAACCTCCTATTTTCAAAATAAAAAAGCCCTCCGTCCTAAGGACGAAAAGCTTATTTCGCGGTACCACCTTAATTCCCAGCAGAAAAAGCCTGCCAGGCACTCAATAGCGATAACGGAACCACCGGCTGAGGCTAAACTCATTCACCTCAGCAGCTCCTGGGCGACTTCCCAGCCTGCTTTCCAAGGAAACCTCGCACCATATGGTTCCCCTCTCTGATGGCGCTCTCGCTGGTACTACTCCCATTCACAGCCTTTACGTCATGTGTTTTCTTTAATGATATACAGTCCGACCCGATTTGTCAATCGTCGTCGCTGTTTTCCCCGGGCTCAGCTTGGCATTCGCTGCAGATACCAAAAAACCGCAGGCAGTGATCAGTCACCCGAAAACCTGTTTCTTTGGCTATTGCGTGTTCAATCTCGTCCAAGAGGTCGTCTTTGAATTCGCCGATTCCGCCACATTTCACGCAGATCAAATGATGATGATAGTGATCGTCTGCCGATTGGTTTACTTCATAGCGGCTTTGACCGTCACCGTACTCGAACTTGTGCACCAAACCCAGGCTCTCCAATAGCTCCAGCGTGCGGTACACCGTCGCCAAACCAATATCGGGGTAGTTGTGCTTCGTCTGCATGAAGATATTCTCCGCAGACAAATGCGCATCTGAATTCTCGATCAACACCTCTACCACGGCTTCGCGCTGTGGTGTCAGACGATGGTCATGCTCGCGGAGAATTGAGAAAATGCGCTCGCGCAGTTCATTTTTCGGCAGCATAACATTCACCTCTTTTTGTGCCGTCTCAGCCGAACCGCCAGAAAAAGACGAGGGTCATGGTAAGCGACACTGCTAATACAGACAAGATCCAACCAACAACAGGGCTCCGGACGCGCCTCTTGCTAAGGGGAAGCAAAGGTGCGTTGACATATAAATAGACCCACGCAGCGCTCAAAGCAACTGCCGGCACTAAGAATACCCACGGGCTCCAAGAAACTGCGCTCTGCTCACGAAACCTCAGCAAGAACCACTGAGTCCACGAACTGAGAGCAAAAAACCCAATGACCAGCTGACCGTCAAACCTGGTATAGCGTCGAGCACGCCAGAGAATAGAGAAGATCAGGTAGTAAGCAATGGCACCGTATAAAGGCATCGGGTGAAGTTTGAAGTACCCCAGCTGTACCGCCCATGGAACCGTGGTCTGGCGCCCAAAGACATTGGAACCCAGATTAGCGAATGATTGCATTATAGCGAGGGCGGGCGCCATCGCATCCAGAAACACCAGTGGGGTAGGAAAGAACCTGAAAACTAGGAAAAGGCCTGCCACCGCTGCGGCAATTAACCCTGCCGTCTCATCTACCTGAAATCCAGTAAAGAGAACCCAAGGATAGATAAACATTCGCCAGCGGTGCAGAGAAAACACAAATGCAATTCGGCCTGAAATCAAGAAAACCGCAGTCGTCCACACAAACCAAGAGAAGATGGTATCGTGATCAAGGCCACGACGGCGCCCCTCTCGGCAGGTCAATAGAGAACCACAGATCAGACCCAATCCAATCATAAAACCATAGGAATAAACAGGAATACCGGCAAAAATGAAGAGCACATTCTCCATGAACCTCGCCTGCCTTTCCCTTATTTATTCCTTGTGAGGTTCCCAATTCCTTCCGGGCTGCAGGGCTTCTGCTAACAACTTGTTTACAAGAACGGGTTCTGCTCGGCCGCCGGTCCTCCGCATCACCTGTCCGACGAAAAATCCCAGAAGCCGATCTTCGCCCGATCTGTACCTTTCCACCAGCTCGCTGTGTTCATTCAATGCTTCTTGAATCACTGTCTTTAGGAAACCTAAGTCTTGGATTATGGTTAACCCTTTTTTCTGCACAATTTCCCTCGGAGATGCACCAGTGGCAAACATCTCCTCTAGCACAGCTTTGCCCTGGTTATTATTGATCTGACCCGAACTGACAAGTTCGAGAAGCTCTCCAAAGTGCTGCGCCGAAACTACTTCACCTTGACGTGCTAGTCGGGCAAAATCACCCAGCACCCAGTTAGCTGTTAGTTTTGGGGAATGGCCAAGGGCAACGGTCTCTTCAAAGACATCAGCCAGATGCGGCGCCCGGACGAGTACTCCAGCGTCATACTCAGACAAGCCATACGCTTTCTGGAAGCGCTCTTCTCTCGCCAGCGGAAGCTCAGGAAGGCTGGAGGCTATTTCGTGAATCCACACCTGCTCGAGCTCAAGGGGAGGCAGATCTGGTTCTGGGAAGTACCGGTAGTCTGGAGCTTCAGCCTTAAGGCGCATACGCACCGTTTTTTGAGCTTTTTCATCCCAGGTCCGGGTTTCGCGGAGCACCTGTTTTCCCTGCGACAACAGAACGGCCTGACGCTCTCCTTCGTATGCCAAAGCACGCTCGAGAGCCCGGAACGAGTTAAGGTTCTTAATTTCAACCTTTTCGCCTGGGTTCCCCTCTATATCACGGACTGAAACATTGGCGTCACAGCGCAGGGAACCATTCTCCATCTTGCAATCCGAAACTCCCAGGTACTGCAGGGTAAGCCGCAGCTGCTCCAAGAAAACGCGGGCCTGCTTCGGGGAGGCAATCTCAGGTGCAGTGACAATCTCGATTAAGGGAATACCTGCCCGGTTATAGTCAATCGAGGAATACTCTGATCCGATGATGCTGTCACCACTGTGGATTGACTTACCCACTTCCTCCTCTAGATGAAGGCGGGTTATGGTTGTTTTCGTCAGCTGACCATCAAGAAAGTATTCGAGGAACCCATTCTCAGCCAACGGTTTATCATGCTGTGTGATCTGGTAGGCTTTGGGAAGATCAGGATAATAGTAGTTCTTGCGAGCAAACTCGCTGACTGGATTAATCCGGCAGTTAAGTGCCAACCCTGCCCGAATACCATACTCCACTGCGGTTCGATTCAGCAGAGGCAGAGTGCCCGGCAACCCAAGGCAAATTGGGCAGCACTGAGTATTGGGAGGCGCCCCAAAAGTAGTGGCACAGCCACAGAACATCTTACTCTTAGTCGCCAGTTCCACATGAATTTCAAGCCCGATCGTCAACTCATAATTCCCCACCGGCCTCCACCTCCCTAAGTGACTGCTCCAATACTCGCCCAACAGTAAAGATCAGGTCTTCCCGGAAATGATCAGCAATCAGCTGCAGGCCAATTGGAAGCCCTTTCCGATCAATCCCGCAGGGCATAGTGAGGGCAGGATTGCCGGCTAAATTCGCAATGGCTGTGTACGAATCAGACAAATACATCTGAAGTGGATCCTGCTTCTCACCGATCCTAAATGCAGTAGTCGGCGTGGTCGGTGTCACTACTACATCTACGCTAGAAAAGGCTTGTTCGAGGTCTTGAGCTATCAAGGTGCGGACCCGTCGCGCCTGCTCGTAGAAGGCCTCGTGATGACTGGCGGTCAAGACATAAGTACCGAGCATGATCCGGCGCTTCACCTCTGGGCCAAAGCCCTTAGTGCGCGTCTTCTTGAACATGGTAGTACAGTCGGGCGCTTCAACACGGAGCCCGTACCGCACCCCGTCATAGCGAGCCAAATTTGAACTTGCTTCTGCTGTCACGAGTGTGAGGTAAGTATCAATCGAGTAGATATTATGAGGCAGAGAAATTGGCTTTACCTCTGCACCTAGGTTCTCCAGCATCTTAATTGCCTGTCTTACACTGCAGGCAACCTCGGGATCAAGGCCTTCCGCAAAAAACTCCTCTGGGACACCAACGCTGATCCCTTTCAGATTATCAGGCACTGCGTCCATTACTCGATAAGCCGCATTAGGCCAAGATGTAGAATCACGGTTGTCGTGCCCAGCAATAATCGAAAAGAGGATCTCTGCGTCAGCAACAGTACGGGCCATAGGGCCAATCTGGTCGAGTGAAGATGCTAGAGCCACCAAGCCCCACCGTGAGACACGCCCATATGTAGGTTTCAAACCGACAACTCCACAAAAGGCCCCTGGTTGGCGAATCGAGCCGCCAGTATCGGTACCTAAGGCCCAAGGGGCTTCCCCTGCAGCCACTGCCGCAGCTGAACCACCACTCGAACCACCTGGGACACGGGTAAGATCGTGAGGATTTCGGGTTATGTAGAATGCAGAGAACTCCGTCGAAGAACCCATGGCGAATTCATCCATATTCGTCTTTCCCAGAATAGGCATCCCAGCCTGCTTGATGCGCGTGATCACCTCTGCTTCAAACGGTGAATAGTAGTTTTCCAGCATGCGGGATGCACAAGTTGTAGGTGTCCCAACAGTACAGATGTTGTCCTTAATCGCAATGGGAATTCCATCCCATGGCGAAAGGGGCTCTCCTCGGCGGCGGCGCTCATCAGATGCCTTTGCTTCGGCTATAGCTCCATCCTCGTCCACATATAGAAAAGCCCGAATATCAGAATCAACCGCCCGAATCCGATCTAGATAATGCTGGACGAGCTCGACGCTGGAGACTTGGCTCGTACGCAGCTTGTGCGCCAACTCTTTCATATTTCATCCTCCATGACCCGCGGTACACGAAAACAGCCATCTACGACTTTGGGGCCGTTCTGCAGCACCACATCTTGAGGAAGGCTTTCTGCTACTTCATCGCTGCGCAGCAGGCTAAAAGCCCTGCCCACATAGGCGGTGCGGCTGACGTTATCGGTGTCTATCTTGCGGAGTTCTGCTCCTGACTGCACAAAACGGTTAAGATCCTGCTGGTAAAGAGCGATTTCCTCTTCGCTCAACTCTAAGCGAGCCAGCTCCGCCATGCGAATTACTTCCGAGCGGCTAATCAATTTCTACACCTCTATCCCGTAAGAAATCCAACAGGTCTTCCTCTGATAGAACGGGGATACCAAGGCTCTGGGCCCGTTCAAGCTTGGAACCAGCTTTCTCGCCAGCCACCAGATAATCAGTCTTACGGCTCACGCTGGAAGTTACGTTCGCACCTAGATCCCTGAGCCTTTCTTGAATCTCCTCGCGGCTGAAGCGCTCCAGCTTACCCGTGACGACGAATGTCAAGCCATCTAGGGCCGCATTCTGCCCTGTTTTGGCAGGGACATCTTCGAGTGATACTCCTAACTCACCCAACTCCTGAATTAGCCGCTGATTAGCCGGATTGGAAAAATACTCAACTACGGACTGAGCAATCTTTTCTCCCACCGCCGGGACAGCTGTCAGTTCGTCGATCCCAGCCTCTGCCAACTTATGAATACTGCCAAAGTGCTGCGCTAGTTCACGCGCTACCTCTGCACCTACGTGCCGAATGCCCAGTGCAAAAATGAGGCGGCTGAGCGGCCGACCCTTACTTGCGTCGATAGCTTCGAGAAGATTCGAAGCTGATTTATCACCGAAACGCTCCAGCTCAAGGAGCTGTTCTTTCGTCAGCCGATATAGATCTGCCGGTGTCTTTACCAAACCAGCGTTCAGCAGCTGTTCAATTACAGCAGGGCCAAGTCCTTCAATGTCCATCGCTCCCCGGGACGCGAAATGAATCAAACCTTCCGTGCGCTGGGCAGGGCAGGCTTGATTGACGCAGCGGGTCGCTGCTTCGCCGGGGACTCGCACGACAGGGGCCCCACAAGCGGGGCATTCGGTCGGCATCTCAAAGGGAACTTCGACTCCTGTCCGCCGCTCCGGAAGCGACCGTACGATTTCTGGAATCACATCGCCTGCTTTCTGCACAACCACATAGTCGCCCACGCGAACATCACGTTGAGCCACAATATCCGCATTGTGCAGAGTCGCTCGGCTGACTGTAGAACCTGCGACCTGCACTGGCTCAAGGTGCGCTAATGGGGTTAGAGTCCCCGTCCGCCCCACCTGAACCTCGATCGCCACCACCTTAGTAATTACCTGCTCGGCAGGAAACTTGTAGGCAATCGCCCAGCGTGGGCTTCTTGCAGTAGTTCCCAGCTCATTCTGGACAGCTAGATCGTTTACTTTGATTACAATACCATCAATCTCGTAGGGTAGTTCACTGCGCCGAGAGGTCCAGTGCTCGATGAAAGCCTGAATCTCATCAAGGCTGCGGCACAACTTAATATGAGGATTTGTCTTTAAACCCAATTCCCGCAGATACTGCAGCGCTTCGTAGTGTGTATTCGGCCCGCCGTTCATGACGAGAGCATAGAAGAAACCATCCAAATTACGGCTGGCCGTTACTTTCGGGTCAAGCTGCCGAAGCGAACCTGCGGCAGCATTGCGGGGATTGGCAAACAAAGATTCGCCTGCGGCTTCCCGTTCAGCATTTAGGCGCTCAAAATCTGCACGGGGCATATAGACCTCACCGCGCACATTAAGGGTGACAGGCTCATTCAGGCGGAGGGGAATCGAGCGCACGGTACGCAGATTGGCCGAAATATCTTCACCTTCCTGCCCATCTCCTCGAGTCGTACCGCGTACAAAAACCCCGTTTTCGTAGTCAAGGGAAACAGCCAGGCCATCAATCTTCAGCTCACAGACAAACTCTAAGTCCTGCCCAGCCTGACGCCGTACACGGTCAACAAAAGCTGACACTTCGTCTTCATCGAAGGCGTTGCTCAGGCTCAGCATGGGCTGAGCATGCCTGACAGTGGCAAACTGATCGGCTGGAGCATGACCCACCCTCTGCGTCGGCGAATCGGGTACGATAAGCTCAGGATACAGTTCTTCGAGCTCCATTAACTCGCGCATTAAGGCGTCATATTCTTGGTCAGTGATTACAGGATCATCTAACACATAATAGCGGTAGTTATGATAATGCAGTTCTGACCGCAGCTGTTCCACACGCTTTCGAACGTGCTCCATGACAATCCTCCTACGTATAACTCTTCCTAAAGCTTCTCGATCGGGGCAAGATGGGCAATAACGGTCTTAATACCCTGGTCTGGGAAAGCAATGCTCAGCATCACGTCATCGGCAGATGAGCTCACTGAAACGACCATTCCTTCACCCCAAACCTTATGACGTACTCGATCACCCGCTTTATAGTCCGCACTACTATCGATGGCCGGTTTACTAACGCTCTGAACCCGCATCCGGTCCCGAGGGGAAGGCTCTACTTCTTCACGATAATCTCTGATGAGCTCAGGGTCAATTTCCCGCACAAACTGGGAGACAGGGTTTTGGTTGGTCATACCAAAGATGGTGCGAGTCTGAGCACAGGTTAAGAACAGCCGCTCGCGCGCCCGTGTCATGCCCACATAAGCCAACCGCCGTTCTTCTTCGAGCTGGCCTGGTTCCCACAGGGAACGGCTGTGCGGGAAAATCCCATCTTCCATACCGCACATGAAAACAACAGGGAACTCAAGGCCCTTGGCAGCATGCAGAGTCATCAAATTTACCACATCGGCTTCTTGATCATAGTTGTCGACGTCGCTGATCAAAGCCACATGCTCTAAGAAGCCAGCCAAGTCTGCTGGATCGTTTTCTTTTTCAAACTGCTGAGTAACCGACAGGAACTCGTTAATATTCTCAATTCTGGCTGCCGCCTGCTCATCACGCTGATCACGCAGCATGTCCATATAGCCGCTTTGCTTCAAGAGCTGTTCGGCGAGTCCGGTAATCCCAACCGTGCCGACCACAAAGG
>JAAYMS010000063.1 GCA_012521295.1 Bacillota bacterium | reverse complement strand
GGTAGAGGTCTTTTCTTCTCCAACTACCGTGACACCAATGGAGCGGTTAACGTCTATGGCCTATGTGGTTTCTCAACTCATTGGCCAGGAGGACATTGTCAAGGTACGCCCTCTTTAACGCTTACATTGTCTTCGGTTCCAGCGGTTTTGATTCCGGATTGCCCATGAACTAAAGCTAGTACTTTTCTCCAATACGCCACACTTCCTATCACAATCACTCTACCGATTTACAATAGTCAGACAGGAAGCCCGCCAATTCATCAAACCGAACTATGGTGCATCCGCTCATAAATGCGGTCTCTAGATACCTCTTGTCGAAAGGACTACCTAAATCTACATACACTATAACCCTGGCAAGCAAACGGGCAATCGACTGATAATCAACAATATTAGTTAGAACCAAAACATCAACTTCATCATTATCGGACAGCGTGCAGCGAAGAGCCTCAATTGCCTCATCGTACTGAAGCCCACAGTCGGGATACAAGAACACCACTATGGTTACAGGATCATATGAAGTGAAACTGGTGCTCAACATCTGCAAAGCGGTTCGCCAAGGGCGATCGGAATCAAGAAAATCAGGTGCCAAGAAAAATACTTGTTCCCTCAAGTATATCTCATGGTCTTCATCGATTGACGGTGGGGCTTGTACCGAAAGACCATGCATGCCACACAGGCACTTCTTATAGATTTCCATCGTACGCGTAGCAACGGATTGTTGAGAATACCTCTCTCGCGCGATACTTCTACCAAGTTCGCACAGCTCTGCATAGAGCCTTTTGTCCTCAGCTAAACGGCGAATTTCTTGTGCAAAGCAACTTGGCTCAAAGGGGGTTTCTACGTTCCGCCCAGAAAAATTGGCCTTCTCCAGGACTTCGAAGTTTTCTTCCTTTACCAGCCCTCCATACCCCCATCTGCCCAGTACTATAGCAGGGCGCCCAGCTGCCAATGCTTCCAAAACCACTCTGCCAACTCCTACAACCACGTTGTATCTGTGCAACTCGACAGCCAAATCCTGAGAAAACCCCCGATAAACCAACAAGTCCTTTCCTACTGTTCTATTGACTACATCGATAGAATGAACCAAAGACTCCACACACGAACCTGTACCGAAAATCTCTCCTTTCACCTGTCGGCTTTCTCGACTAGCGGCAACCATCCCTGACAAAAACCTTTCAATTGAAGTCATGTGGTCTGAGTCTACGCGACTTGCATAGACCACTTTGAACCCTTGGCTCGCAATAGCGGAAGGTTGAATAGACTGTAGTTCAACGCCGTTAGGAATCACTGTGTTGCTGACTGTCTCCTCACGTGTTGAAGCGAACCAGTCTGCCAACTCCTGACTCACGAAAATGACCTGACCGGCTCTACGTAACGCCATGGAACTCTCAAATCCTGACTTCCCGTGTATCGTTTGCACATAAGGCCGATTGTACCGTGCTCCGATCATGTCACAGACTTCAGAAGTAAACGCCGTGTGGGAGTGCCAAATGTCGAAATTCTGAAGATCAAACATTAGGTCCAGTTGTACCGCCGCAGAAAAAATATCACATTTGTCTTTGCAAACCACTCGAACCTGCTTTGCCCTAAAGAGGGACAATAGAATCTGCCTATCATGATTATCAAAACGGCGAGGTGTAAAGAGAACCACTTGTACATTATGGCCCATTCTTACAAGCGAGGAAGCCAATGACGACATATGAACCTCTAGGCCTCCGACACCTGTGCTTTCCCCTAATATAAGAATATTCATTGCCCCTAAGCGTTCACCTCACAACGTTCTATCGTTATAGACGAGTGCCCGAAATCCGTACTCACGTTATGGTGCATGCTTAGAGCGCAATAAGAACTCAGGTTCACCTGCTAAAAAGGCATTGTAGTAGATATCCCCCAACTTTTGTGTCGATAAGTGTGATAAACCATAGCTGCTCAAAGCCAGGGCCAAGCTCTCCGCTTCCTCGAATCGTCTTTTCTCACACAACGCATCCGCAAGATCCTCTAGTGTTTTCGGATCCACATAAACCTCAGCACCCTCATCCGCAAGCTCACGTACCTTTTCAAGCGCACCTAACGCCAAGTCCAATTCATACATTTCTGCAAACAGCGAAGCTAGCAAACCAACAGCCAATGGGTGTGAACATCTCTCTTCCGTCAGTATGGCGTCAACTAGTTGTAGCGCCTCTGGCTGTCTACCACTTAGCCTTAAAGTCAAGACTTCGATCAGACCTGCCGGACTAGATTCCCGCATAATAATGTCGATATGTTTCTTTAGCCAATCGTGCCCTTCACAATCACCATACCACTTTAGTAGCCTAACTGCCTCGTTCAAGTCCCCCATTTTGAGGTAAGCAAGTGCCAAGTCTGGCAAATGTACTTGACAACCAGACTCTAGAAGCCCCATCCCTAATCGCACAGCCTCCTCGAATTCTTCCAGGCGAACAGCCATGCACATCAGATCGTCTATAATTACCGGATGTGATGCGAAACGTGCGAATTCGCTGTAGACCACATGTAAATTGAGAGACTGTCCAAGGTCACACCCGTCCGAAAGCAATGCACTAAGCAGTCTATCGAGCATTTCTGACCAAAAATAACCCTCAGCGGACATGCGTGCTTTGTCTGCCTCCCTTTCATAAGACAACGGCTCCATGTTGACATACATATCAACAGCTTCAAGAAACTCCTCGCAACTGTTGGCCATTATACTACCTGGTACGTCGATAATATCTGGCATGACTGTAGTCACCACGGGGACACCAGAAGCAAGATACTCAAAGAACTTAAGCGGCGTAACACTTACCGTAAGCTTATTAACCTTGAAGGGTATGATGGCTACGCGGGCATGCTGCAAATTGTCAATGGCCACTTGAGAATCCCCATTTTTGGCCACGAAATTTCCTCACGCTGAGATTGTGATCCATCTAGGGTCATCGAGCAAATACCCTCAGTGCGCCATATGCCTCTTAGGTGTTCATGT
>JAAYMS010000062.1 GCA_012521295.1 Bacillota bacterium | reverse complement strand
GAATTTCGGAGGTTCAAAGATGGGGGAACAAGAGTATTTCGAACAGAGGCTTGACGACCAGATCAACTGGTATGACAAGAAGAGTGTATTCAGTCAACAACGCTACAAACAGTTGAGGACTGCTGAGATTGTTCTCTCGCTCCTAATCCCTTTCGCGACCCCCTTTATTCCGAGTAATCATTACTTGGTTTACGTAGTAGGTGTTAGCAGTGTTGCCCTGGCACTTATTGCAGGCCTATTGAGCTTGCACAACTATCGCGACAACTGGGTTGAATATCGCAACACTTGTGAAAACTTGAAGCGTGAAAAGTACATGTACTTGACGAAAACAGGTCCATACGCAAGGGAGAATCGGTTTGCTATTCTAGTCGAGAGAGTGGAGACAATCATGTCTTGCGAAAGAGATATTTGGCAAGAGGTTGCTCGTTATTCGGCAGGCGAAGGTGACCGATCAGCATCAACATACTCCGGCTCAACCGGTTCGTAGGTCTTTTCGAAGATATCGGGCTTGCATGGATACTGTTCACCGCTGATACCCGTTATAATCCAATCACCCGGCGCAGCGCGAAGAGGCCCTTCTAATGTATCAATGATGACTTCCTTGTCGGTTTGATATGCCTCAATTACCACTGGTTTCTTGCGGAACTTTCGCTTTTTCATCACGCTCACCTGAGATTAGTATACCATAGAAAGGGAGTGACCAAAAGATGAGCAAGACTTATTCCCTTTTCATTAGTCATGCGTGGAAATACCATGACGACTATTGCCGCCTTGATAGACTGCTTGGTGCCGCCCCCTTTTCGTGGAAAAACTATTCGGTCCCGAAACATGACCCGGTGCTGAATCCAGATGAACCTAACGATAGAAAAGTCTTGCTTGAGGAACTCAAAGGGCAAATCCGGCCAACTCACTGTGTATTAGTTCTTGCTGGCATGTACGCCGCTCATAGCTACTGGATTCAACAAGAAATTGACATATCTCTAGCTTATGAAAAACCGATTATTGGTGTAAGGCCATGGGGACAGGAAAGAATTCCCAGAGCAGTCTCGGATGCTGCACGAGAGTTGGTCGGATGGAATACTGCGTCGATAGTAGCAGCGATTAAGAAGCACTCACTTTAACAACAGGCCTCGCCGTCAAAAAGACTTTCGCAATCACGGCCCTAGAATCTATCTGCATCGATGCCTAGGTTCAGGATTTCGTCGTTGCAGAACCGGGGGGTGTTACAAGACCGTTGTGTTTCGTGTTCGCTAACCGCAGCGCCTCTAAAGGCCTACGTCACAAGAGAGTCACCGTATGGAAGACAAATATAAGCCTTAATGGCTGCCAATGAACTTCAACCATAAGTCCTCGATGCTAGTTTCGCTGGGTTTAGGTTGCTTCAGGGAGTTGACAACTCATGATACGGGCCATATTGAGATCCATGTTCAGGGCATTAAGATGTGCCGGCCTAGTTTTCTTCGCTTTGATGACTATTGGGGCGTTCGTTAGTATCAAGAAGCCTTCTGACGTAGTGTTCACAGCGCTACTTGCGGGAATCACTCTTTGCCTTTACAGGACTCGGGCTAAAGAAGAGGAGCAGAAGACAGCTGAAGCGATAACCAAGGAAGCCTCGCAGCCTGACCACCTTGAGGAAAGCTCCAACAGGTCTGCCGGGATCGAGTCTGAAATAGTGCGTTCTGATGACGTTCACGATGACAGCAATGCCTGCGAGTGGAAAGGCATCAAGACAGTATCACATCTTCGGGACTTAACGAGAATGCCCAGAGATTTTGTCATCCTTGACCTCGAGACAACGGGGCTTAATCCCGACAAGGATAGAATCATTGAGGTAGCCATTGTAAAATGCCGGAATGGCGCGGTTGTCAGTACATACCAGCAGTTAATAAACCCAGGAATTCCCATACCAGCTGCAAGTACAATCATGAACGGCATTACAGACGACATGGTGCGCGAACAGCCGCAAATCCATGAGGTTATCCGCGAGATTTTCAACAGGATAAATGGTGAACTTGTCTGCGGCTACAACTTATCCTTTGACTTGCGGTTTCTAAGTGACGCATTTACCAGTCACATGTTGGCGATAGACAGATTGAAGGTGCTAGACGTACTTACCTTAGTAAAATGCGTGACGGACCCAGCATACTTGCTGGATCGGAAGCTAACAACCATAAAAGAGTGCCTGGACATTGACACGCAGTCCCACAGGGCCTTGGATGATTGCTTGGCAACTCTCGAAGTAATGAAAGAGTGCTTTGAGCTGCTAAGACAAGGTAAGTCGCTAAGAAATGCGGCAGTAAAGACAATCGTCTTTATCGTCCAGGGTTCGGGAAGGAAACCTTACGAGGTTACCTTTAAGTTCGATGGCAAGAAACTAATTGCCAGGTGTACTTGCATAGCGGCGAGAAACAGGCTTGCTTGTAAGCATCGTCTTTCCATCCTGAGAGGCAAGACCGACGGGATAATTAGCGAAAACAAACATCAAGTCTCCACAATAGCTTCCTCTTGGTTGCCCGGTACCCAAGTTGAGGCTGCTCTAAAAAACGTTGAGGCTTGCGAGAAGAAGTTGAAGACCTTAAGAAGGCCAGACAAACAGGCCAAAGAAGAACTGGCTTGTGCGAAACGGGCCTTAACGTTAGCCATGGAAGGAGTAGAAATGTTCCCCATGAGCGTCGGATTTAACTAGTGACCACCCCTCGGGCCTTTATGAGATAGCCATCGTACAGTTCCTTCCAAGACTGGGAGTATCGTCAATGGACAGGGCAGTTGAAAAGGCCATCGCCACGGAGATAGTCGACCTCATTACATCTCGCTAGGAAACGTCGTATGAATACGTCTTTATTCAGGATCATCCGACTGTTTCTATTGAGGTTTTCGGCATGGTCGTCATGAGGATAGTATGCAGCAAGCAAAAACAGTACATTGCTGTCAGCGAAAAATACACAGAAGTTTTGAATGAGTTTTCCACTGCTCTCAGGACCGAAGTTGTCAAGTCCGATGCCTGGATCAGGGCGCTATTCAATTCGCAAGAGGAAATCAAGGGAATGCAGCCATCCTTCCTGACACTCTCTACGAAGAAGCTTATCGATGCTTTCTGTTGAGCCACTCGGGTGCTGTTCTAGATACAAAGAATGCTCCGATGAAAAAGTTGCATTCATCCCGACCCAGTGTTTGCCAAGGGCTGTATGTATAGGGCGAATCTGGATCAGGGGAGAGTATTCTACGGCAAAAAGACTGTCTGAAGTTGAGGAGGATGTGGAAACACACCCTCCTCTAGCTCAGAGTGACAGAAGCTTTC
>JAAYMS010000061.1 GCA_012521295.1 Bacillota bacterium | reverse complement strand
GGCCTCCAGAGTGAAGGTGTGGGCGCATCGCTCAAACACTATGCCGTCAATAATCAGGAGAGGCGCCGCATGACCATCAACGCAGTGGTCGATGAGCGTGCACTGCGTGAAATCTACCTGGCCGGCTTTGAAAGGGCAGTCAAGAAGGGAAAGCCTTGGACGGTCATGGGTGCTTATAACAGGGTTAACGGCACCTATGCATGCGAGCATAAAGAGCTCTTGGTAGATATTCTGCGAAACGAATGGGGCTTTGACGGAGTAGTTGTGACTGACTGGGGAGCCTGTAACGATCGAGTGCTGGGCCTTCAAAGAGGGCTCGATCTGGAGATGCCCAGCTCGGGAGGGGTGACAGACGCCCAGATCGTCGAAGCAGTCCGCAGCGGGTATCTGGATGAAGCGGTGCTGGACGAAACCGTGCGCAGGCTGCTGACTCTGGTTTTCCAGGCCCAGAGCAATCTGCTTCCAGGATATCGGTATGATGCGGATGCTCACCATGAACTGGCGAGACAAGCAGCTTCCCAGTCGTTTGTGCTGCTGAAGAACGAAGACTCTATTTTGCCGCTTGGGCCCGATATATCGGTGGCGGTAATCGGGGAATTTGCGCAGAAGCCGCGGTATCAAGGGGCGGGCAGTTCCATGATCAACCCCACTAGGCTGGACAAGATTTGTGATGTCCTGCAGGCAGAAGGTATTGATTTTACCTATGCCCGTGGTTATGAACTGGATGATTCGGATCCTAATGACGAACTGATCGAAGAGGCATGCCGGGCTGCATCTCAGGCCGATGTGGCATTAGTCTTTGTTGGGCTTCCGCCCAGCTTCGAATCGGAGGGGTATGACCGCCAGGATATGCGCATGCCTAAGGCCCACAATGAACTTGTCCGCAGGGTTGCTGCGGCCAATCCGAAGACAGTCGTGGTTTTGTCCTGTGGTGCACCAGTAGAGATGCCCTGGCTCGACAAAGCCAAGGGGCTGCTCCATACTTACCTTGGTGGCCAGGCCTGGGCGCCGGCAGTAGTAGATGTGCTGTTCGGACGGGTTAATCCCAGCGGTAAGCTGGCAGAGACGTATCCATTTTCGTTGATCGATACGCCTACTGCCAAGACATTTGCTCAGGAACGCCATCATGCTCTTTACTTGGAGAGCATCTATGTGGGCTATCGCTACTACGAAGCCGCTCGCAAACGAGTGATGTTTCCCTTTGGTTTTGGGCTGAGTTACACCACATTTTCCTATTCAGACTTGACCCTCTCTCAGGCGGAGCTTCGGGAAGGGCAAGAGTTAACGGTTCAGGTATCTGTTACCAATACCGGTTCCATGCCCGGGAGTGAAGTAGTACAACTCTATGTCTCTGATGTCGAATCGACTGTATTCAGGCCCGTCAAAGAGCTGCGGGGATTTGCCAAGGTTCATCTAGAACCGGGCGAGACGCGCACAGTAGAGTTCACTCTTGATATGCGTGACTTCGCCTATTACGATGTCAACGCCAAGGATTGGGTAGTAGAGGAGGGCGAGTTTCGGATCCTTATCGGGGCTTCTTCGCAGGATATCCGGCTCGAGGATGTGGTTTATGTATACGGGCGAGAAGGGCTGCAGCCGGTGGATCTGCGCCTTGCGGCGCCGAGCTATTACAATCCTGCACAGGGTTTTTCCCGGGATGACTTCGCTTTGTTGTACGGTGGTGCTGTCCCTGATGATGAACCGGTCCGGCGGCCCAACTTTGATTCGAACTCAACCCTAGAGGATATCAGCGGTACACTAGCAGGACGCATTACTAATCGGATTGTCGGCATGGCTGTGCGGAAGATGGCCGGTACTCCTGATCCCAATGATCCCACGTACCGAATGGTGGTGAGTGTCATCCGTGAGGCTCCCCTGCGGTCGCTGGTATCAATGAGTGGCGGCGCCTTCAGCCCTAAGATGATGCGCGCTGTTGTACACTGGGCCAATGGCCGTTTCTTCGCCGGCCTGCGAGAAGTTGCAAAACGGTAGGAGGCAGATTGATGCGTCACCTAAGAGCGGTCTTAACGGTGATTCTAGCGGCATGTTTGCTGTTCAGCCCAGCTGTTTGGGCAGACGATTTGCTCACCATCGGCCTAATGCCTCGTTCGCTCGGGAACCCCATTTTCTTGGATGCATTTGAAAGTGCACAGCAGAAGGCCCAAGAGTTGGGTGTGCGGGTCGAATGGCTTGCCCCATATGATTTTTCTACGGAAGGGCAGGTAATCGCGATCGAGTCCTTCATCGAACGCGGCGTGGATGGCTTAGTAGTGAGCGTCAATGATGAACCAGAAATCAGAGCAGTGATCCGGCGTGCCATTGAAAAGGGCATTCCTGTGGTTACCTTTGATGGTGACAGCCCAGAAAGCGGTAGACTGTTTCATATCGGCATCGACAACTTCAAGGCCGGCTGGGAAGCGGGACAAGCTATGTTGAAGATTGTGCGAGAACGGGGATTGGATAATGAGCCCCTCTCACTTGTGATGATGAGCGGAGTACCCGATGCGCTTCATCACAATCAGCGCCTTGAAGGATTCACAGCAGCCCTTGAGGGCCAACTGGAAGTCACAGTTGCAGAAATACTCCATAACCAAGATATTGTTGATCTAGCTGTGATTCAGGTGGAGGATTATCTTCAGAACAACCCTGAGGTCGATCTGTTCTTCTTTGCCGGCGGGTGGCCCTTTTATGTTCCATCAGATGCCATGCCTTACTTTAAGGGATGGGCCCTCGCTGGTGGAATTGCTGTAGGAATCGATGTTTTCTACGATGCGCTGCTCCTTCAGCGTGATGGGATCCTGCAGTATCTGGTGGGGCAGGACATGGCGGCTATGGGTGCCCTGGGAGTAGAGCTGCTTGTGAATTATCTGCGTACCGGGGTGCTTCCACCAGAAGAGTTTGTCGAGGTAGGCCTCACCTACGCCAGCCGAGATAATCTAGATGAACTGCTCCGGATCTACGAACCATGGTTGGTGAAATAACAGTGAAGGGACGATGACAGTGCAGAATACTGGCAAGAGTACTTGCTGGGGCATACAGTCCATTCGCACGCGGCTCCTTCTATCGTATCTCGCCATCGCCTTGCTGCCCCTCTCGATCTTGGGCTGGCTGTCGGTTAATGTCTATTTGGCCAGTATGACAGATCAGGTCACCAATTACTCCCAAGAAGTTGTCAAACGCGTCGCTCAGGATATTGATGAGTATTTCTTGGATATAGATTTCCTTCTAAGGCGAGACCAGGACTTTTATATCGATCAGTTCATTAAACTTGTGCAGAACAACAACATCACCAACAGCCGCAAATATGTCTTTCGTATCTGGGAAGACTTCGCCAACCTGAGGCGGGTCAAGCCGGGGCTCGAGGATCTGGCTATTACCTTTGCCGATGGGCTCGTCTTAAGCAGTTATGGCTTCTATTACACTGATCAAGTCCCTCAGAGCTCTGAGGTGACTATTCTCGGCCCGCGCCTTAATCGGATCGGGAGAGAAGTAGTTACGATGGTTAGGCCCTATGCGGCAGCTGACAGGGGCCAGGTCTATATTAGTGCCGATATTGCGGTGGAACGGTTGGCCAGTATGGCAGACTTTAAGGCCAGCCCGCGGGGATATGTCTATATCACCGACGCTGAGGGCCGCATCATCTTCAGCCCACACCAAGATGTAGTGGACGACTCCGAAGCGATCTTGACCCATTCGGCTGAGTCTTCTGTGACAGGATGGCAGATTGTGAGCGTTGTTTATGCCGATGAGGTCGAGGCTGAACTGGCCTACTTGAAAAGCCTAACATATACTGCCATAGCTCTGGTCTTGGCCGGAGTGTGCTTCTTGGTGGTTTTCCTTTCCCACACTTTTTCAAAGCCGATCCGGCGCCTGCAGGAATTTGCCCGCAAGGCTAACCTGGAGGGCGACGGCGCGGCTGAGGACCTGCCCATTAGGGGTCAAGATGAGATCGCACAGCTGGGCATGGATTTGAAGCGTATGCTGGCCCGCATCAGGGAACTGATGAGCCAGAACCTCCAGGAGCAAAAACTCCTGCGCAAGCTGGAGATCGAGAGCCTGACCAATCAGATTAAGCCACACTTCCTATACAACACCCTTGATATGATTATCGGTCTCTTGGAACAAGAACAGACTGACCAGGCAATTCACCTAATTGAGGCTTTGGGTAACTTCTTCCGGCTCAGCCTCAGCCGTGGTCAAGAAGTGGTTCAGGTCAGGAATGAGATTGAACACATCCGCAGCTATCTGTATATTCAGCAGCTCCGTCACGGTCAGGGGTATCAATACCACATTCAGGTCTTGGATCCAGAAGTCTTAGAATGCTACATGCCCCGTTTACTGCTGCAGCCCTTGGTGGAGAACGCGATCTTCCATGGGATTCTGCCATCAGATGGCCCCGGGAGAGTAGATGTGGTCGTGCGGCGGAGCAATTCGGGTGTTGAGTTTACGATCTCAGATAATGGGGTGGGGATTCAGCCAGAACGATTGGCTCAAATCCGAAGTCTCCTATCCGGTGAGACAGAAGCGAACGACGACATGCCCTGTTTCGGCCTCCTCAATGTACACAAACGGGCACAGCTGGTTTTTGGGCCCGATTATGGTGTTTCGTTAGAGAGCGAACCGGGGCAGGGTACCACGGTTACCCTAGAAATCGGGTGCTTTGAACAGACGACGGATTTTGACATAAAAGAGAGTGCTTTGGGTTAGGGGAGGCAGCCATGCTGGAGTGCAAATTGCTCGTGGTCGATGACGAGCAGTATTTACGTGATAAAGTAAGCAGCAATGTGGATTGGGAGCAGCACAACTGCCGCGTTTTCGAGGCGAAGGATGGCTACGAAGCGCTTTCCATCCATAAGAGAGAAGAGATCGATATTCTGATCACCGACATCCGCATGCCAGGGATGGATGGCATTGAGCTGATTCGGAGGGCCAAGGAGGAAAGGCCTAATCTGCGCGTGATTGTGATCAGCGAATATGCTGACTTCGAATACGCCCGTGAATCGCTGCGGTTGGGGGTAGAAGACTATGTCCTCAAACCATTCCGCACGCAGAGGCTATTGGAGATGGTCCAAAAGCTTAGGGCTGAGATCGAGGCGGATCGTGGTTCCGCTGAAGAAGATGAAGAACTTCAGGCCCGTAGCGAGATGTATGAGGCGATCAGCAGGAGCAGTTTGCCGGGAGCCTTTCGCTGGCTGATTAATCGAGGCTTATTTATCGAGCAGTCTAATGCCTCTGCCATTCAGAAACTGGAGACAGTGTTAAAGTCCGGTCATGGAGAGGATCTTGAGGCGGAGTACGCTTCTTACTGCCGCCTTATTGACCAGTTTCGAGACGATTCACGTGGTCTGTACACTTTTATGAACAGCTTGATGATTGCCGTGCTCAGTGCGCTGCGCCAAGTTGGGCTCGCATACGATGAAGGGGTTGCGATCATGGTGCGGCACCTTCCTCATCAGCCGAAAGACAATGGGAACCCTGAGATGCTGAAAGAATGGCTGCAGAACGTCTTGTGGGATACAAGCCGCTTGATTAAATCGGGCCCACAACGTCGTAAAGCCCGTATGATGCTGGAAGTTAAGAAGTACGTCGATGAAAACTACCGCAAAGGGATCAGCTTGAGCATGTTGGCAGAAGAGTTCAATGTGAGTGCGGGCTACTTAAGCCGCTTGTTTCAAGAAACTGTTGGCCAGCATTTCAGCGATTATGTCAACCACCTGAAGGTGCAGAAAGCAAAGGAGCTCTTGCAGACGACCGATCAGCGCGTGTACGAGATCGCTGATTATCTAGGTTTTCAAGACTCCTATTATTTCAGTGCGTGGTTCAAACGTGAAGTAGGCGTAGCGCCCACCGAGTATCGCGCCAACCCTAGAAGTATAGAAAACTAGAAATCCGCATGAACCTTTTCGGCCTTATGTGCGACATATAGGGTAGAGGCGCCTCTGAAAAAGTGTGGGGGGAGGTGGGCAGTGTCCTTTGAGGAGATTTTCTACGAACACTCACCAGCAGTCTACCGATATCTCTGCTTCAAACTCCAGGATGAACGGCTGGCGGAAGATCTGCTGCAGGAGACATTTTTAGCTGTGCATCAGCAGATGGATCAGCTCAAAGAGGTTCTAGACTTGCGCTCCTGGATCCTGGGCATTGCTCACCACAAGATGGTGGATTACCTGCGGAAGCGCAGACTATCCACTCTTGAGCTCGAGCACGACTTGCCCAGCCCACCGCAGAAAGACTCGCTGGAGTTGTGGGAGATGCTGCGAGAGCTCGACGGTGATGCTCGTACCATCATCTATGGGTTGTACGTGGAAGGCTTAACCTACGCCGAGTTAGCGCATATTCTGGACATACCGGAGGGGACGGTGAAGAGCCGGGCCCACACGGCTAGAGCTAGACTGAGGCGCTGGATGGAGGGTAGATAATGGAACGATATGATTGGGAAGAACTAGCCTTGGATTTCGTTGTCGGCCGGCTCGATGCAGAGGGGCGCAGCGTCGTATACCAGCTTATTATGGAAGAGCCAGAGTTTGCCAAGCTCTTGGCCTATGAGTGGCAGTTGAAAGCACGTTTTGATGCATTCCAACCAAAACTCGACTCAGCTGTCCAGGAGCAAATTCTGGAGAAGATAGAGCGCGGCGCCGATAGAGCAGGCCTGCGCTTCCTCCACGCCCTCTGCCGAACAGTGCTTCCTCCTGTCGCCCAACCGGTGGTGCACTTTATTGAGAAAGGTGTGTTGACGTATGTCTGATATCCCAACAAAGGAAATTGGTGAACTGCTCGACATTGTTTCGTCGAAACTGCCGAATCTGATCAAAGAGATTCATGCCACGATCTTTTCTGAGGAAGGTGCTTCCCAGTTAGGTAAAGCTGTGGCTGCGTTCTATAAGAATCTGATGGAAGCCGGGATGAGCCAAGAAGACGCTGTCGCTCTGACCAGGGATTATATGCAGACTTTGAGTGCGATTACAAATCAGTTTAAGGGATGAGGACAGTGCTCAAGGTTTTCGGTGGTGGCGCTAAGCTGATTGGCGGATTGGCGCTCAGCCTGCCCCAGCTGGCTCTGATGCGGAGGCGGGCAGCTGCCGCCTTCCGACGGGAGATGCGCCAGCAGGGTTTGGATGAGGCAGTTATCGATGAGTTGACGAAAGTCTACTTGGACATGGGTGCCCAGCTGAGTGATTGGAAAAACTGGGTAGAATAAGCTCCAGTAAGGGTGGCGCTCCCGTTAGGGGAGCGCCGCAGTCATTTCTAGGCTGCCCGGGCCATGATTTCTTTGATGCTCAGCGCAAAAGAGACTGTTGTGACCGTCGATGCGATGGCATCTGCGATGGGTTCTGCCAGAAGGACTGCAGACACCTTGTCCGCCAAGAAGTTAGGTAGAATATAGACCAACGGGATGAGAAGCACGATTTTGCGCAGCAGTGCCATGCAGAGGGCAATCCTTGCTTCACCCAAAGCGATAAACGACTGCTGACAAGCTACCTGTGCACCCAACATAAAGACCGCGGCCATGAAGATCCTCATCGACCAGACAGTTTGTGCCGTAAGTGCAGGGTTGGTTGTAAAGATGCGGGCGAATACTCCAGGTATAAGCATCATCAAGAGCCAGCATCCAGTTGAGAAAGTGAGGCAGGCTGTTAAGAGCAGTCTAAATGTCTGCCTGACTCGATCAAACTGCCGCGCACCAAGGTTGTAGCTCATGATGGGTTGTGCTCCTTGCGTGATACCGTTCAAGGGCAGCATGATAAACTGCAGCAGGCTGGACATGATTGTCACTGCGCCTACCGCCAGGTCACCTCCGTACTTCTGAAGGGAAGTATTCAGCGAAATGCTGACCAAGCTCTCAGTACTCTGCATGACAAATGGAGCACTACCCAGGAGCAGCACCGATCCAATAATTGACCAGTTCACTCGAAGGTTATTCGCCTTGATGCGCAGCTTAGTCTTATCGCTCAGAAGGAACCGCACTACCCAGAAAGCAGAAATTGCTTGGCTGATAATAGTCGCCAAGGCAGCGCCCGAAACGCCCATATTAAGGAGATAGATGAAAACAGGGTCGAGAACAACATTTGTAAGGGCACCAATCACAACTGTGATCATGCTCTCTTTCGCAAAGCCCTGTGTTGAGATAAATGAGTTCAGGCCCAGTGAAGCCATTACAAAGGGTGTACCGGCTGCATAGATTCGTAGGTAACTCGCTCCGTAACCTAAGGTTGCCGGGCTTGCACCGAAAAGCTGCAGTAGGGGTTTGGTATAGATGACAAATACCAGAGTAAGAACGACTGAGAGCACCATCAGGGCAGTGGTGCAGTTGCCAAGAATGACTTCGGCTCTGTCGTTTCGCCCTTCTCCCATCCTGATAGCAGCCAATGGTGCGCCCCCCATTCCAACCAGAGAGGCAAAGGCTGAGATGATCATGATCACGGGGAAGGTTACTCCCACGCCCGTGAGGGCCGTCGCCCCAACCTCAGGAATATGGCCAATGAACATTCGGTCAACTACGTTGTAGAGCATGTTTACTAATTGTGCTGTAACAGCAGGAACCGAGAGCCGAATGAGTAATCGCCCGACGCTCTCGGTCCCGAGTGCGTTATCTGTAGTGATGTTTCTCATCTAACTGATACTCCTTCTTATTCATCTGCTGCTGTACTGTCCTCGTCTGCATCTCTCCTTGGCACCAAGATATTATACCATATGAATATTTTACAAGCTTTGGACCCAGCTGCGGCCGCAGGAATTACAGGTGAGCTGCAGTTGTTCGCCGAGCCGGGGAATAGATTCTGTGTCTCCGCACTCGGGGCAGGCCACGAAAGTGTACTCCACAGGTGAGCTGCTGATCACGTAGATTGTAAACTCGGTATCACATGCATGGCACCGTACCCGCCAGCTCCCCTTGAGGTCAAACGCCATATCCTGTGTATGGCCGCAGCCAGGGCACCGCAGTCTAGTCACTGTTATTCTCCTTTTCAAGATTATTCAAGTATAACTGCCAGCAGGACCACAAAGACGAGCGCTGCCACGATTATGAAGGCAGCCAGGGTAGAGCTCGGCTCCGGTGGTTGGTCAGCGACTTGTATACAGTTGCCTCTGTTTGCAGTGGAAACAGAGAACATCAAACTCACTCCTCTGTATCGCAATGCAAGGTGATGGGAGCACCCATCACCTTGGCTTTCACTATTGATTTACGGCTACGAAGACGATATCGAATTCAATTCCCACCCCCTGGACAATATTGCCTGCATCCACAGGTAGGGAAATTGCAAACTCCACATCTTCGTCGGCTGCGTCGGCCAGAGCACGCCCGGCTGGCGGCTGGCTGACGAGCCCCCCAAGGGGGCCGGTATACAAAACCGTAGGAGTTCCGCCGGGATCGGCTGTAACCGTCACCTCCAAACGTTCTGCCAGCAGCTGGGCGTCCTGCGGGGTGCCTCCGGCGACAGGGCGCCAATCAAACGAAACGAAATAGTTGACATCGACACCACTCGTATTCTCCACATTGATGACGCTGTTTGCAGAGTCACCCGGAACCCAGTCTGTTTCAGTGAAAATCGCGGCAACAGGATCCAAGGTCAGGCTCAGAGACGCGTCCTCAAGGGTATTTCCCGTGTTAAGCTGTTGAATTGAAAAGGCCATGCTTTCACCTCCTTGCCTTCGGCTAGTGCATTCTATGGCACAGCTCAGTGCAGTGCAGATCAGCCTAGAATCCCGTTTTTGGGCATTTTGTAACAGGAAACACATAAACTTTGCCGAAGTAAAATGGTCAGAGAGGAGGCATAACACTTTGAAGAAAGCAGTTACGTTTGGAGAAGTCATGATGCGCCTGTCGCCTCCCGGACACGGCCGCTTTGTCCAGGCAGACAGTTTTGATGTGGTCTACGGAGGAGGAGAGGCTAATGTAGCAGTGTCATTAGCCAATTTCGGACTAGATGCTCATTTTGTGACAAAGGTCCCGAGCCATGAGATCGGCCAGTGTGCCGTTAACAGCCTGCGCCGCTTTGGCGTAGGCACTGATTACATTCTTCGGGGAGGAGACCGTTTAGGGATTTACTTCTTAGAGCACGGCGCGTCACAAAGGCCTTCCAAAGTCATTTATGACCGAGCTGGTTCCTCTATTTCGCAAGTAGAGCCAGGCGAGTTTGACTGGCACACCATCTTAGAAGGTGCCGATTGGTTCCATTTTACTGGTATTACCCCGGCGCTCGGCGACGGGCCGGCAGCGGTAACTCTCGAGGCTGTCAAGGCTGCAAAAGAACTTGGTGTAACGGTCAGCGCAGATCTCAACTACCGCAAGAAGCTGTGGTCTCAGGAACAGGCCAACCAAGTTATGAGCGGGCTCATGCCCTATGTCGATGTCCTCATTGCCAATGAAGAGGATGCAGAAAAAGTCTTTGGTATCACGGCTGGAGAGTCCAACATTACTGAGGGCAAGCTAAGTGAAGAAGGATACAAAGAAGTCGCCCGCAAGCTTGTGGGCCGGTTCGGGTTTAAGAAGGTTGCCATCACTCTCAGAGAAAGCATCTCGGCTTCGATCAACAACTGGTCAGGGCTGCTTTATAACAACGCCGAGTTTTACAGTTCGCAGAAATACTCAATCCACATTGTGGACCGCGTGGGCGGTGGAGATTCCTTTTGTGCAGGATTGATCTATGGGCTTCTCTCCGGAATGTCTGATCAGGAGGCGTTAGAATTTGCCGCGGCAGCGTCCTGCCTTAAGCACACTATCTTCGGCGATTACAACCTGGTCACACCTGAAGAAGTAAAGACGCTCATGGCCGGTGACGGGTCTGGCCGCGTGCAGCGTTAGTTGAATGGAGGGAACACAATGACCAAGGAGCAATGCCTGCGGGCGATAGAGGAAAGCGGAGTTGTTGCAGTCATTCGCGCCAACAGCGCCGACGAACTGATGCAGATAACCACTGCTCTAAATAAGGGTGGTGTTAAAGCGTTAGAAATCACAATGACTTCTCCGGGAGCACTAGAGACGATTAGGGCTGCCGTAAACGAACTTGGGGATCAAGCGATCATCGGAGTGGGCAGTGTCTTAGACGCCGAAACGGCCAGGATGGCCATTTTAGCTGGTGCTCAGTTTGTGGTAAGCCCTGTGTTCAAGCCTGAGATTGTGGAAATGTGCCGCCGTTACAGCAAAGCGTGCATTCCCGGTGCCTTTACTCCGACTGAGATACTAGCTGCTTGGGAAGCGGGTGCTGATGTGGTTAAGATTTTCCCCGCAACCAAGCTTGGCCCAGGGTACATCAAGGACCTGAAGGGGCCCTTACCGCAGATCAAGGTTACGCCCACAGGAGGCGTGAACCTTGAGAACACCCCTGATTTCATCAGAGCTGGTGCGGCCTTCGTCGGGGTCGGCGGTGCGCTCGTAGACAAGAAGTTGGTCGCGAACCAAGACTGGGACGGCCTCGCAGCTCTAGCGCAAAAGTTCGTGGCGGCCGCCCAAAGCGCCAGGCAGTGATGCGTTAAGGCCATAGTCCGGCGTTGGTGCGCAGGAAAAGCTGGCAGGGGATGGAATATATAAAAGTGATTCAAAATGCAGCATATTGATGGAGGCGACTTTACAGCAATGAAGAACATTACTGCTCGGCGTCTTGC
>JAAYMS010000060.1 GCA_012521295.1 Bacillota bacterium | reverse complement strand
ACTGCACCGTCTTCAAGCACCTCATGTGTTACGCCTTCTTCGCCAATTTGGAGGAAGCGGCGGTTCTCAAACTTGGTGATCCAGTTGAGATAGAGGAGCGATGCAAGTGGTTCGTCGTTAGTTGCTGGGAAGAATACCTTGCGATCGATCGGAGCAGGTAAGAACTTCCGATAGGCACCAGCATCATTTTGGAATGGGTCAATTGCGATGAAGACTGCATCTTCGCCAGCAATATTCCGCAGCTGAGCATGGATGCCTTCCGGGCCGTCACGGTATGGGTAATCCCAGTTGTGCATGAAAGAACCGACGTAACCAGCCTTGATCAGGTTGTCCTCTGTACGATCACCAGCACCGTACAGCGGGAAGTCTTTCCAGATCAGGCCTGCGTTATACCATTCGTTCAGCTTCCGGACGCCTTCTTTGATACCGGGGAACAAAAGCTGTCTGTCATCAAAACCGTAGACGTATCTATCTCTGTCAGAGAAATCATCTGGAACAAAGGAGGCGAGTAGGTAGTTGTTCCGCCAGCCAATGTCAAAGCTAGTTGTGTAAGGAATCATCTTGTCTGCGTCTGCGCCCAGGAGGAGCTCCGCATTCTCTTTGAAGGCGTAGAGCATAGCCTCAAACTCTTCAAGAGTTGTTGGCTCGTCAAGCCCGAGCTTCTTCAGCCAGTCTTCGCGCACGAAAGTATTGATACGTGTGTTGTGAGCCAGCCGTGCCTCAATAGCCCATACGGTACCAGTGACTGGATCTTGGTTCCAGTAGAGGTTCTCTTCACCGAGCCAGTCCCACAAGTCAGGCAGATACTCTTTATACTGTTCAAGATATGGTGCCAGGTCCAATACTCCACCCATGTTGGCATAGGTCTGGATGGTTGGGTAGCTGTAGGTGACACAGATGTCTGGTGCGTCACCAGCTGCCAAGAGGTTGTTCAGTACTTCTACTTCAGTCCAGCGAGGTACAGGAACGAATTCAACTTCGATGTTGTGGTCCCTGAGAAGCCCTTCTTTAATCCAGTTTGTATAGAAGTTGTTCTCAGGAGGTGAACCGCCAGGATTGCTCCGGTCATAAACTTCGACCGTAATCTTCCTGGTGGTCTTGAACCGGCCATCCACAAAATCCGGATCAGCGGATACTGTGGCGCCCAATGCTAGTGCAAAGACTAATGCAAGACACACGAGCACAGCAAATCGAGTCTTCCTCACACCCAATCAACCCTTTCTTTTATGTTTTATTGTTATCGACACTTCCGTGCCTTAAAACCCAAATCAGTCTTTCAACGCACCTAGAGTGGCACCGGCAATAAAGTACTTCTGCAGCCAGGGATAGACTATCAGGATCGGGACGGTAGCAAACACGACAGTAGCAGCCTGTAGTGTATCGCTCAACCCAGGAGGCATAAACCCTTCTTGAGTTACCACCTCAATGCTGGTTACACTCTGCAAGATGTTGTAGAGGAACAGCTGAATAGGATGCCAGCGGCGTTCATTCATATACATCAGTGCATCTGAGAACCCATT
This sequence comes from Bacillota bacterium, assembly GCA_012521295.1. Taxonomy (GTDB): domain Bacteria; phylum Bacillota; class Limnochordia; order Darwinibacteriales; family Darwinibacteriaceae; genus JAAYMS01. Next base: position 25,198 of record JAAYMS010000060.1, on the reverse strand, counting down.
CCAGCGCCCTACCGCGTAAAACAATGACAGTGTTGCAATTACCGGCTTAGATAATGGCAGATAAACGCTGAACAGCACGCGCATGGGGCTGGCGCCGTCAATCTCCGCTGACTCACGCAGGCTTTTTGGAATTCCGTAGAAGAAGCTCCTCATGATAATCATATAGAAGACGCTCAAGCAGTTAGGAATGATGAGGACCAGCGGATTGTTCAGCAGGCCCATCTTCTTGTACAACAAGTAATGCGGAATGGTACCAGCGTTAAAGTACATCGTGAACAGAATAAGGGAGTTAATCAACTTCCGGCCCTTGAGCTTGTCATAAGTCAAGGGGTAGGCACACAAAGTGGTCATGACCATGGACACAATGGTACAGATTACTGTAAGGATAGCAGTCCAAGCCAGAGACCATGTGTACTTAGAGTCATTCAGCACCAGTTTGTACGCCTCAATGTTCCAGCCCTTAGGCCAAATTGTAACTTCACCGCGGATTAGTGCCTGTGAAGAGCTGAGGGAACGAGCGACTATATTCAGCATGGGCAGCAGACAAGCGGCGATCAGCAGCAGACATATGAATACAATGATCACGTCGCCAATTGTTGTGCCTTTTGATCTAACCATGATAGATGTCCTTTCTACCCTCTCCTAGATCTACCAAATTCCCCGCTCGCCAAACTTCTTGGCGAGGGCATTGGCAGTCAGCAGGAAGATCACGTTAATTACCGATTGGAATAGGCCTACGGCCGTTGTTAACGAGAACTGCAGGCCGCGAATACCATAGGTGTAGACAAAGGTGGCAAGCACATTGGATACATTGTTTACAAGAGCGTTACCAAGCGCCATCGGCCTGTCAAACTCACTGCTCATAATGTGTCCCAAACTCAGGATTAACAGCGTAACGATGGTTGGCTTGAGGCCGGGCAGAGTAATATACCACATTCTCTGAAACCGTCCCGCTCCATCGATTGCTGCTGCTTCATAGAGCTCTGGGTTGATGTTTGTCAGAGCCGCCAAATAGATGATCGTATTCCAACCAACGTTCTTCCAGACACCAAGCAGCACATAGGTGAACACCCAGTGAGTAGGATCATTAAGGAATGGGATAGGCTCAAAACCCATCCTACGGAGCACAATGTTCACCATACCATTGGTGGGGGCAAAGAGCTGCCGAGCGAGCCCGGCGATGATGATCCATGACAAGAAATGAGGCAGATAAGCTACAGATTGGGTAAACCGCTTAAAACGCTTGAGACGCAGCTCGTTCAAGAGCAGAGCTAGAATAATGGGGGCCGGGAAACCAATTACGAGGTCCAAGAAGTTAAGCATGAAAGTATTACGGACTGCATACAGAAAATCCCGGTTTGAGAAGGCCCTAATGAAGTACTCAAACCCGTTATTCCTCGCCCACGGCATTTCCCATACGCTCTGCACGATACTGTAGCGCTTGAAGGCGATCTGGATGTAAGTCATGGGAATATACCTGAAGATAATAAAGAACGCGACCGGCAGCACCAGCATTAGGTAGAGCGACCAGTGTTGTCGCACATAGTTAATGGCGCTGCGGCGTCGCGCCGCCAGTGATCGTGCAAAAGATGCCATAGAATGTAACCTCCGGTCTAGTGGAAAACTACCATGGTAGTATACCCATATAATATGCGACTGTTTACCATAAGTCAATAGTTTTTCTTTACGTTCTATTTGATTCTTTTACTCTTAAAATGAATTCCAAAACGATTTGCAGATCCCTTCAATAAACATCTTGGTAATTTTGTGCATTACAAAACCCCGCTTATGGCGGGGTCATCGGACTAGACCTATGTTTCTTACGGCCAGAACTTCGCGGGCCGGAGTTCTGTCACCTGTGCAGGATATCCGGCGCGGTGCTTCTAAAAATGTTAAGCTAAAACCAAGCGATATGTAAAGCTCTACTATCCGATCGGTTGCTTGATTGGACAAAACCACTGGCCCGGGATGGGCGGCCAACCATTCAGCTAACCTGATCTGGTCTTCCCATGCAAAATCTTCTGCTGAGTATTGAGTAAATTCCACATCGTAGGGAGGGTCCGCGTAGATGAAATCATTGGCATCAAGGTCAAGTTTCATAAAATCTCCACAGACAAACTCCCAGTCCTGGAAGGCCGTTTTGTACTGGAGAAAATCCTCCGCATAGTTGATGTGGGCATAGCGCCCATACGGTACGTTAAAAAAACCTCGTTTGTTAAAGCGGCATAGACCGTTGTAGCCGGTGCGGTTTAGATAGTAGAACAATTCTGCTGCTTCGCGGCTCTGCGCGCTGCCTTCCCGGATTAACTGATTGAAACGCTCGCGATGTCTGTAGTACAGAACCTCATCGTTGTGCATCGGAAGTGAGACTGTCAGTCCCCGCTTCAGCCACTGATAGAAATTGAGCAAGTGCGGGTTAATGTCATTCAATAAGGCCCGCTGAGGCCTCAGCCCCAAGCTGACGGCCAGCCCACCGCAGAGGGGTTCCACCAGCCTCTTGTCGGAATGCTTTTGCCATAGAGGTTTGAGATGAGGGACAAGCCAGCGCTTGCCCCCCGCCCATTTCAGCGGTGGTCTCAAATTTACCGTCATTAACTTAAGCTACCTCCCTGAAACTGAAACCAAGCAAAGTCGAAGTTCGAACCAGGCAAGAAGATGAAGCTTACTGTCTTAATGCCCTTCACAGGGCATAAGACAAACTCTCGCTCCACATACTCATCAGACTCTTCGAACTCAATGATCTGGCGGCTCTCACCATCACTGCCGCTAAACTGTACATGAATGGTGTTATGTACTGGTGCCCGGCCGCAGATCACTAGCTTTAGCCCTTCTACTTCCCCGAAGTCCAGACCATTAAAGATAAGCGAAACGTTGTTTCCGATACTCTCTATGGTGGTTTCATTCATGATATAGCTGTCTCCATAGATCTGATCACAGTCGACAGCATGGTTCTTGCCGAACGCCCTACTCTGCCGCTCAAAAGAAAAGCCCTTAATGTGGACCTTTTCATTCAGCACAAAACAGATCGAGGTAACACCCTTCAGCCGCTTGTTAAGCTTATAGGTTTCGGCTTGGTATACATTCCAGATCGATGGCTTCTGGTAGATCACATCACCCACAAGCTCGCTGCCTGCTTCGCCGGGCATACCTTCCCAAATCTGAATTCGATAAGCCTCATCATTGAGCGCAAAGATCGGGATGGTAATCGTATCTGAACCGTAGGGGCCGAAGTCAATATTGCGGAACCCCACATGTGATTCACCATCACGGGCTGTGGACACTCCCCGCTCATTGCCTGGGCCAATGTCACCCTTGCTGTAATCATACAGTCCGCCGGACACAAAGGTGTATGGGTCCTTATAGGCAACACCTAAATCTTGAGCGCTAAACTCCAACTCAGAGATGAGGTTAATTCTGTCAGTGCCGTTTCTAGTAACACATCGCACTCGAAAATCGCCATCACCCAGAGCCCTTACTCTAGCGACGTGGCCGTCAGATTCGATCTCGGCCAAATTTGTGGGAATACCACCATCCGCCACCACGCTCCATTCCACCGCTTGATAGCTGGCACCCTCTGGGTAGATCTTAGCCGTGATAACCGCTTCTGGGTTTTCGTTAGTTAGAACGCGATTGCCCTGGCAGTGTAGTTCTATCTTGCGCACCGGAAGCTCATCAGCGGCACCATTGATGATGGCAGTTTCTGTGTTTTCCGTAAGTGCTGTTAATCCCTGTACTGATTCTGCAGTGGGGGCCGCTTCGAGCCGGAGGACCTGAGTTTCCAAGCCTGGCGAAGAAACTTCTACACTAATCGGGCCAGGTTCGAGTTTGGCAGCGACTACAGCCATCAGCTTTCCGCTGAACAGCCTGCGGCTGAGGCCCTTATATTGGTCATAATCAGTGCTGTCACCGTTATCTAATCCGATCAACCTGCCTGCTCCAGTTACCGTCACCTTTACTCTGTTGGAGGCGTTTTCTACAGGAATGCCATCGCGATCGACCGCGCTGATTTCCACGAAAATCAGATCCTGTCCATCAGCGGTTAAAGTGTGTTTATCAGGGGTCAAGACGAGTCTGACAGGATCACCGAAGGTCCTGCCTACGCAGTTCGCGATTACCCTGCCGTCCTCATCATATGCAACCGCTTCTAACACACCGGGCTCGTAGGGAACCCTCCACGTTGGCACGATATTATCGCCAGCCACATGGTCAAAGTGGTGCGTCCCGATCAGGCGGTCGTTAAGACGCAGCTCTACCAGTGGCGCGTTAGAACAGACCCGGACATCAATAACCTGGCCCGGATTGAAGTCCCAATAGGGGAATATATGTACCATGGGTTTTTCCCTATAATTAGTCCAGGCCGATTGATAGATATAGTAAGGATCTTTGGGGAAGGTTGCTGTATCAACCTGGCCAAAGTAGGAGTTCTTTGTATGATAAGGTGTCGGTTCGCCGATATAATCGAAACCAGTCCAGATAAACTGCCCGAGAATGAAATCGGGCCTATGGTTAATGATGGCGTCTTCGGGCGATTTCGCTCCCCAGCTCGTGTTGCTGTTGCCCAAAGCCGAGCACTGCTCATCATCGTCTGAAAGGATTGCCTTAGCATGCGGGAAGTGATATATCCCGCGGCTCTGCGTTACCGACCCGGTTTCACTGCCATACATGATCCAATCAGGGAACTTCTCTCTATGTTCGTGGTAGTACTTCTCGCCGTAATTATAACCCGCAACTTTCAGGATATCGGCACACTTCTGTGCCCCTTCCCAAGGCATATAGTTTGACCCAATGGTGACGGGCGCATTGCTGCGGGGGTCGTGATCGCGGACCAAGTCGCGGAGCATACGTGTTATTTCCTGCCCACGAGGGCCTGCATGGGTATCGTAGATCTCATTTCCAATACTCCACATCAAGAGGGAGGGATGATTGCGATCCCGCCGCACCCAACTGCGCACGTCTCTTTCAGCCCACTCGTTGAAAAAGCGAGCGTAGTCATATTTGGTCTTGGGCAGTTCCCACATGTCAAAGGCCTCGGAGACCACCAAGAAGCCCATTTCATCAGCTAAATCCATGAATTCTCGTGCAGGTGGATTGTGTGCGGTACGAATGGCGTTGACTCCCATCTCCTTGAGAATACTAAATCGCCTGCGCAGCGCAGCTTTATTAAACGCTGCTCCCAATGCACCTAGGTCATGGTGCTCACAGACACCATTCAGCTTGACCCGCTTGCCATTTAGAAACAAACCCTCCTGTGGGTCCATTACAATGGTGCGAAAACCAATATTCTGGGTATATGAGTCAACCTTAACTGGTGTATCCTGCCCCAAAACATACAGCTCCGTCGTCAGGCTGTAAAGTACAGGCTGATCAGGGCTCCAAAGGCTTGGTGATACAACACGCATAACCTGGTGATCAACGCTAAAGCCTCTTCCTGACGCCACCCGAGCTGCTTGGGCGACTACACTGCCATTTCTATCAGTAATGGTATGGCGCACCTCAACCGGATCTGTGTGCGAGACTTCTGTATCTACATCAACAGCCCAAGCACCGCCATCAGGGCGGATCGTCACATAAACACCGTCTGTCGGTATAAAATTAGGCCCCCGCAGCTTCAGCCAAACATTGCGGTAGATTCCTGCACCAGAATACCAGCGGCTGTTCGGGCTTTGGTGGACCACTTTCATCACTATTTCATTGGGGCCTTCCTGAAGAGCTTCGGTTAGTTCATGTTCGAAAGCTGTATAACCGTACTTCCATTCTCCTACCGCTTTACCGTTCACATACAGGGTAGAGTCCATATAGACTCCATCAAAATTAAGGAATACTCTATGCGGCCCTGTATGCTCGTAGATCCTGCGGTACCACCCGATGCTGTTTTCATACAAGTTGAGAGTGTCATAGATCAGCCAATCATGAGGTAGATCAACCGGCGAAAACTCAAGTCCCCGCCAATCCGCAGTTTCTAGGCCGCTCTTGGCAAATTCCCAACCGTCGTTGAACAGCAAAGTAGTATTCATGATACCCCTCCCATCTGTTTGTCCCGGATTGTGGAAACTCCGGCCGCAACAAGATAAACCGCTACAACGGCTGAACCCGCTGAGTCTATTAGACTCGCGGCTGGCGTATTAGGAGCAATAACTACAAAAGCGAGTGCAATGGTAACACAGGCATCAACCAACGATTTCGCTGCGTAAAGCCTGCTTTGGGCAGATAGGATTACATCTTGTGTCACGCGAGATAGCTTACGGTAACGCAGCCAGAACCACGAATTAGTACATACGCCTAGTATTGCAATAATTAGACCAGGAACCACATTTCCCTGTACCTGACTCGAAGAAAAGAGAGCGAGAACGACCATGACTGCACCCGAGAGGCACATTGCAGCCCCAACCGCAAGCGCGGCTGCCCGCTCTAACCGTTCTTGACGTACCACGTCTAGCTCGCCGCCGTGTACACTGCGGTATATTACCAATGATACCACCATGGCCACCAGCTCAGCGGTACGTCTGACAAAGTCGGCGAGCTGTGTCGCCGATCGGCCCGCAAATAAAGCTGCCCCTAAGATAATTGGGCCTGGAGAGCTCAATAACACAGAGGCAAGGAGAGTGCGCTCACCGGACTTCGCCTTCACTCTATCACGCTCCCCACAGACAGAGTAAGGGAATAAGCACACTGATTGCCGCCAATGGGCAGGTTACTGTATCCATACCGTTTCTCGTATACAGTTCAACTAAAGCGCATACAAGAGCGGTCAATCCAGCTGTGGGTACATATGCATACCAAGGCAGAACACCATGAATCACAAGAACCAACAATACTGCCGTGAACGATACAGCAAACATCGCAAGGGTTCCCTCAAGACTCTTGCGCCCTTCTACGAATGGCCCTTCTATAATGTGTTTTCCAAAACGCTTGCCAACCAAGGCAGCTGCAGCATCACCCAATCCCCAGCCCAAGACAGCTGCAATCACCAAGTACCTCTGGCCAAGTGCACCCCAACAGATGAAAATCAAAAGAGCAAACGTGAGGCATACAGCAATCAAACTGCCCTTGATTTCACCCGGTTTCCGCTCAACGAGCATCTCTGCATACTTTGACCACTTCTCTGCAACTGCTAGAATCGGGAAGACTAAAGCCATGAACACCAATGCCGCGAGGGCTGCGACCCACCATGTGTTAAACCCATAGACCCAAATGAAAACTGAACCCAGCAGAATCATGTGCAGCGACTTGCGAGCCACTTCCTTGGGCAGAGTGACAAACTTGCGCAGCACAAAAACCAGTGCAACACAGACAGCAAAATATCCAATTAACAGGCTGAATCCCCTGACAAACTCATGGTACATCAATTATTCCTCCAACTCTGTAGGTTCACTGCCACTTTGTCGAGGAGCTGCTCCACTCGCTCAAGTTCCTCGTCAGGAATACCCATACTTACCCGCTGATACAGACGCTCATATATGCCTATGATTTCTTTCTGCACGGCATAGGCCTGTTCTGTTAAGCAGATACTGTAGGCGCGTCGATCCTCGGGATGCCGCTCCCGCCTAACATACCCTTTTGTCTCTAGAGAATCAACTGCTCGCGAGACGGCTGCCTTCCCCACATCCAGCTGTTCCGCTATTTCTTCTTGCCGCAGCCCATTACTGCCTGTCAAAAGAAGAAAGAGTAGATCCCCTTCTGCGGTGGAAAGATTCAGCGGCTCTAACTCGCGCGCGATGATCTGACGAGCGGCGCGCAGTATTCCTTTCATACATAACCAAACGTTCCTAATCAGCAGCATACAATACACACCTCAAGATACAACTATCACGACTATATCGAAAGAAAGTTGCCTAGTCAACGATTTTGTTAGTAAATAACCACCTCAACGGTGAGGTGGCGAGACTAAAGTCTTGGTCTCCTCAATTAGTTCATAGAGTATCTCTGCTGCCTTTCGGCTTTTGTCAGGGTCAGATGACAGCAGCGAAAAAGCCTGATCAAGGCGTGCTTTGTAAGTGGCCGGCTTGTTCGAGAAAGTCTCAATTATATCCACGGCTCTTTTCTCATTAAGGCAGTACTCCTCATTCAGAGCGAATATCACCTGATTCAGACAGGATGTGGATCTAAAGAAATGGCCACATAGATAAGGGAGATCATCTTGGTCGATGCTCTTCTGAACGAACATACATGAAAACTCAGCTTCAAACAAGAAGTAGCCCACCATAGCTGCCTTTAGCGTTTCTGGGTATGGCCTAGTCTTGGCCTTAAGCGCAGCAATGCGGCCCATAGGATCGTGAAGAATCTGGCAAATCGCTACTTCGCCCATGTACATGGCATTGAGGTATCCATGAGGATGTCCAGTTTGGTAGTTGATCGTCACCCGCCCCTCAGAGCACGCTTGGATTTCTTCTGCTACTCGATTGAGATCCCGTAGAATGAGATCTACGTGGTATCCTTTCACCACCAACCAGCCACCCGCATTCACCCAGGGGCCCCATCCTCCGAGGGGAGTTATTAGATTCTTACGGCCGTCATCATCAAGTCTTGCCGCGGCCTCACTCAAATGCTCTACACTAAAACCAGCGCGTTCATCATAGTAAATGCCGATGTCGACATCTGAATCAGGTTTATGCGTTCCCCGAGCTCTCGATCCACCCAAAACAACTCCGACAACACCGGGAACGCCTTGAACAGCCTCCATCACCTTTTGCAGAATATGTTCGACTGATTGCTCCATTCTAGCTACCCCATTTCAGCTATTTCTGTACTGCCCAGAAGCGGCAGCTTCCGGAAAAGTATCTCACCACCTGCGGATCATCTTCAGAAATATCAGGGCGCCAAGCGTCCTCCACATATTTGAGCCCTGCCTCCTCGAGACAAGACAAGACCTCTGCCCGAGTGGGGATATGAATGAAAATAACCCGATTACCCTCCTTAACCAAGCGATCCCCAAATTCGTGCAGCCTCGGGTCCTGCTCCCCAGCTTCCCACAATGCGGTTTCCTGCTCCCAATATGGGAAAAACTCCGGCTGGCTCTCTCTATCATGGGTAGTGAAGACAAAAAAGGCACCTGGCTTGAGAACCCGCCATATTTCTGAGAACGCCTTTACCCGGTTTTCACGACGCGGAATCTGCATCAAACCGTTGAAAGAAAACAAGGCACCATCAAATTCATTCTCGTCAAAAGGCAGGCTGCAGGCATCACCCACAACAAATGGAATACTCAAACCAAGGCGTCTGGCATGACCCTGCGCTGCTTCAACCATTCCTGGTGAAATGTCTACCCCCACCAGATCGGTGTATCCTAATCGATGCAGCCCGAAGGTGGTTCTGCCTGCACCACAGCCGAGGTCTAGGATCCGTCCCTGCTTTGGTAGGTACTTAGTAAAGAAAGCCCGTTCCGAATTCCACAAGCCGATCTCGTCAACGGCCTTTGTATAGTAGGAAACAGTCTCCGGTGCTGCAAACCATTCTTGTACCTGTTCACGACTTATCTTGCTCATATGAAACGCTCCCCTTTGTTAGAACTCGTAAAAACCACCTATCCGCAGACAATGAGCCCTATTTTATCCCCTGCCTGCAGCCTCAGCTTATCCAAAGCTTATCACTCCTAAGAAAGCTATAATCCCAACAGTTCACTCACTCGGGCGAAGCGGTAACCCTCAGCCTTTAGCCCACGAATGATCTCCGGGAGTGCTAGAACAGTGTTCTGCATCACATACCCACTGTGCATTAGGACTATCGCTCCAGGATGCCTGTCATTTAGTGCTCTTGAAATGATCTCCTCAGGGCTATTCCGTGTACGGTCCCAATCAGCAGTATCGACAGACCAGCCGATGATCTTCCACCCCTCCTTGTCTAGAAAGGGAATTGTCTCATCACGCAGATTTCCGTAGGGAGGCCGCATCGTCTTCGGGTAAACCCCTGTAACGTCAAAGGTGATCTGAGATGTCGGCAAGAGCTCATTCTTGAGGATCTCTTCATCTGTTAGGCCGATAAAATCAGCGTGAGACCATGAATGGTTAGCGATCTCGTGCCCATCAGCCACAATGCGCCTAGCGATATCAGGAAACTGATTCACATTAGAGCCAAGAACATAGAATGTAGCTGGTACTGTTTCGTCAGCGAGAATGTCCAAAAGCTGTGGGGTAATGGGATCAGGGCCATCATCAAAAGTGAGCGCAATAGTCTTTTCGTCGGTTGCCGCTAACCTAAAAACCACATCTGGGAAAAGAACTGCCTGCCGATGCATACGATCTGACTCCTCTCAGTTAATGTGCATATCGGTAAAGTATGCCAACTGCCCACTCACTTACGAAGGACCTATAAATGAGATGGAGAATAAGATTTACATCAAATAATGAAAGGACCTATAACATGCGCAGATGGACTTACCTGTTCTTGTGCTTCGCCGTAGTCTTTTCTCTCACCGGTTTGGCTGCGGCGCAGGAAATAGAGCGGGCGGTTGTACTTGATTTCTTGGCCCTCAATGAAAAGGGAGAATACATCGAGTCAACAGAAATAGCACAGGCCGATGTGATTAATCTTTCGCGTGTCATGGCTCAAGGAATCGCCGCGCGTCTTGTTCAGTTCGGTGAGTTTGAAGTTGTTGACAACGTCACTCTCGTCAACCGTTTCGGGGAACTACCCTACGATAAGACTGCTTCGGCTTATGAAAGGGCAGAAGCACTTCTCAAAGCAGGGATGGCCGATCAAGTAATCACTGGTTCGATCACACTGCTGCAGAATACCGCAGTGGTAGGCGTACAGCGCTTTGTCTCTCTGGATGGGCAGACTGCTCTAGTTGGTTCTTCTATGGCCAACACAAGCCGCATCGCAGATGCGCCCACTTTGATTGACAAACTACTGACTGAGCTCTTCCCATCTGATGTTCAGGTGATTGTGCCTGCCATCGAACAGGTCTTCACGGTTCCCAGCCAGCTGCGGATGAACCTTGGTTCTACCTATCAGCTAACAGCCTATGCGCTGGACTCAAATGGGCGCCCAGTATCTGATCCACAATTTCTTTATTTCACCAGTGACGAATCAAAGGTCGAAGTAACGGCAGATGGCGTCATTAGAGCGCTTCAACCGGGAACTGCCACTATTACCGTGCGGGCAATCGGCCGCAGCGCCCGGTCTGGTTCTCCGGCTACCATGACAGTCACGGTGATTCCCCCTGCTCTAGGAGTGCGTCTTGGAACCCTAGTTACGCAGCGAGAGGGAATCCAGGGGCGTCCGATTCGTCTTGGGCTCCGGCTTACCCCGGCTTTTGAGCAGCGCAATATTGAGCAAAAAGTTCCAGCAGCTGATACCAGCAACCCTCTGGGATTCGTCAGTTCATTCTTCAGCTCGCTGCTCACAAATGGGCTAGTTACCATCGATGTGGACTTCGATCCAACCAGAGAACTGCTGTTTGCCTTTAGCGGTGTGCAGCGGTCTGCCAGTGGTTTCATCGGGACCGGTGTGGGTTATCTAACTCCCTTTGACGACATCTCCAAGGAGCAGGGATTCTTGTTCCGGTTTACTATGGGAACCCAATACCGACCTGGTAACAGAGTGGCGATTCCCATCGAAGCAGTCATGGATGCCATCTTCCCCACGACCAATGCGTTTAAGCCTTCATTTAGAATCGGGATCAACATCGGTTTAGATCTATTCCCCTGATAACTTAGGCACAAATGTACAAAGAGCTTTGCTCCCAAGCGGGGCAAAGCTCTTTATGTTTCATTAGTGGTTATCTCTTCCTGCCGAAGATTCTTGCTAAGGCTTCTGGTTCCACCTTAAGCCTGCGGTCGTAGGTCATTAAACCATTGACTTCCTGCTCAACGTCGGTGAGCTGGGTGTAACAGTAACCTACGATTTCTGGCTCAGCCTCAAGCACGTTTACAAGGGCATCGATCCGGGCAATCATCTCTTCATAGTTTTCTGCCTCCTGCCCGTAGCCCCAGCCCTCTGCCTGCTGCTCTTTTACCTTGACACCGCCAAATTCAGTGAACAAGATGGGCTGGCCCTTGTATTCATATCCTTCCAAGAGAATTGGCAGCCCGTGGTTAAAGACACCAGCATGGCGATCCTGCTTGAACGCTTCGTAACGGCGCTTAATCTCAGCGGCCTCCTGACTGTAATCATGAATAGCAATTAGATCAGTAAGTGCCTGCTGCCAACCGTCATTTCCGACTACGAATCTAGTAGAATCAATGGATTTTGTCAGATAATAGAGCGTATTCATGTGGTTGACCAAGCGAGGATCCTTGCTTCCACGCGTAAGCTGGTCCACACCCCATGACTCGTTAACAGGCACCCAAGCCATGATCGAGGTGTAGTTATAGTGCTCCTGCACCAGTCTCTGCCATTCATCAGTTATGTTCAGAGAAACCTCTTCATCGTATTCGTAACAAGCCGCCATTTCACACCAGGTGATGAGCCCAAGCTTGTCACAGAAGTAGTAGTAATACGGGTCCTCGATTTTCTGATGCTTACGGGCACCATTGAAACCAAACTTCTTGGTCATTTCCACGTCATATTTGATCTCATCTACATCCTTGGGAGTATAGATACCCTCCGGCCAATAGCCCTGGTCTAAGACCATGCGGAGATAAATCGGCCGGTTGTTCAGATACACCTTACCATCCTTGGCGCTGAACTTCCGCATCCCCACATAGGTCCTTACCTGGTCCACGACCGCTCCCTCGTGAATAATCCTGAGCTCCAAGTCGTAAAGATGAGGCTCTTCAGGAGTCCACCACTGTGCATCAGGAATGGAAATTACGAAGTCGCCCTCGTCACGAGGAATTACGTGACCGTGATTAGTAAACCGCAGCGGTACATCGACCCGTGTGGTTGTGATGTCTTTACCATCCTTTGTAACCCGGCACTCAATTACGACCGGGGAGTTTACGCCATTCAGCCAGTAGCGCACATTCACAGTATTAGTGTCAATATCTGGCTCAAGTTTCACATGATCCAGACTCGTCTTGCCTACCGCCTCAAGCCATACTGACTGCCAAATACCTGTCACTGGTGTGTACCAGCATGCCCAACCTTCTTTGCGAGCGGTCTGTTTGCCCCTGGGCTGCTTGGGGCTTGGATAGTCTTCAACCCTAATTGTGACCCTGTTAGTACCAGCTACAAGGTAGTCAGTAATATCAAATTTGAAACCAACATAGCCGCCCTTATTGCTGCCAACGAACTTGCCGTTAACCCACACCATGGAGTAGTAGTCCACGGCGTTGAAGTTAATCGTAACACGCTCGCCCTCCCAATCCTCTGGCACGGCAAATTCTCTCTGATACCACACGACCGGATGTATCTCAGTAGTATGAATACCGCTCAAGCTTGATTGGTATGCGAAGGGGACGATAATCTTATGCTCGTTAATCTCTTGTTTGTACCACTCTTCGAGTAAGCCTCGATTATCGCCGTCGAAAGCGAAGCCCCATTCCCCATTAAGAGTGATCCATTTCTCCCGTGCAAACTGAGGGCGGGGATACTCTGAACGCAGCACCACTAAACTTCATCCTCTCCATTTACTATTTCAATTATAGTGATGTTATTTATCTTGGTTCCCATGCCGCTAGAAATCCTAATTTCGCGCACCTTTTCGTTCTCGCACGCGTCCAGATTGACAACCTGAGCTCCATTGTAGTAGAACCGCAAACTGGTCCCAACTCGCTCAATTACTACGTTAACCCAGGATCTGTCCTTGAGCTCTTGAACTGAACAAGGTATACCATTCAGAAACAACTTCCCAGAAGCGAAGTTGATCTCTGCCCTGATATCAGAAGCAAGCTCAACAGCTGCCCAGTCTTCTTGCGTAATGTCCACACTGAAGCGAAAGTCATCCGCTGAGAAGACTCTTCTTATTTCATTGTGTGCAGCCAACCCTCTAATTCCTTTGTCTTCCACTTTATACCTGCCTTCTAGCGTCTCCCACGGTTCGAGTGTGTCCTTCAACGTGTGGGTTATTAAACTGCTGCTCTCCTTACCGGCGATAGACTTGGCAAAACTATCAGCAAAGAAATTGGTAAGAAGGACTCCCCTCAAAATGTGTGACTGCTCAGATGAAGCACCTACACGGGAAGGACGTACGGACCATGTTCCGTTCCAGATCCGCCGACCGTTTAGATAAAGGTCAATTCTGGCACCATTTTTGATGGTGCGTAAGCACTGAATATGGTTAGGCAGCGAATTCGCGATGTCCAAAGCGTGACGATTGGGTTCTCCATCAACGACGGATATGATTGAGAGGCCGCATCCATGTACCTTAAGAGCCAGGTAGTTGGAGTCATCTCCATACGCTAAATAGAAACAGAGGCCAGATTTGAGGCCAGTCCATAATTCCCACACATAATCGGTTAAGTCAAGTGGGAGAAAGGATTCTTCTGTGATGTGCCATTCTTGCTTAAATATGGATGGTAGGTATGGCCCAGGCTGTTCATCTATAGTCGGGCCTGCGATATAGATGGTGTCATCATGCCAGTACAGAGGATCAATGAAGGCTTTTCTAGGCTGCTCATTACCTACATGGCCATGGTACACCACATATAAGTCAACTCCATTAGGGCCCTGAGTGACAACATGGTGGCCGGGGCCCCACACCTTTTCTGTGCTTTGCAGAATTGGTACACTCCTACCATTAGGCCATTTTGCATAGCTCTGGTCCTTCATCCCATGTGGGCCTCTGCACACATCAGAAACTGCATATGCCACATGATACGTGGACTGGAAAAAGCAACCCCCACTATACATCTGGTAATATTTTCCCATTATCTTTATGGTAAAGGGGCCTTCATTCCAATACCAATCGCCTTCATGAGTACCCTCATAGTCATACTCGGGCTTACACACTAGGCTTGGGCGGCCTTCGAGCTTCTCAAGAGTGATCATTCTGTCAACCACATTACCGCAGCCGATTACATCATTTGGCCCTCTAGTGTACTCGTTTCTGACATTGTAGAACATGTACCAAGTACCGTCACTATCCTGAAACGGGTGGGCATCAATGGACCACTCATCTGTGAGAGGTTCATCAGCCAAAATGAACGGCCCAGTGGGGCTGTCAGCCACCGCCACGCCGATGCGGCGGCTGTGGTCGTCACCTTGTCCATCGACCTTCTTGGTACCGGTAACGTACATGTAGAACCTTCCATCCGCGTATATGACTTCAGGAGCCCATAACTGGACGGCTGCCCAATGTTCCGCATTCTTGCTGGCCTCAAGTGCAATCCCATGATACTGCCAGTTAACTAAATCCTTTGAAATATATACGGGGACCGCATCAAAGGCTGTATGGTACAAGTAATAGAGGCCGCCGTATCTTAGTATGGAAGGATCGCCGTGATCCCGGCCCGGTACATTCAGCACAGGATTCTTATACATCTAACCACCCCTAAATGCCGAGGACACTTGGGTTTGAAAAGAACTTCTCAATAATCAACGAACTCGCACCCAAAGGCCCTGCCGCATCGCCAAGCCTCGATTGAACTATGCGTGCAGCTTGTGCTTGACCAGGCATCGCTCGACTCTCTACTGTTTTGAGAATCACAGGGCCCGTCACATCCCAGCTATTGCTGACTCCCCCATTGAAAACCAGAAGTTCGGGATTGAACAGGTTAATCAATATGGACATCCCAACACCGATGTAGTAGCCAACCTTTTCCATAACCTCTACACCGACCGGATCCCCTGCTTGCGCTGCCTGATGGACTAATTCACCTGTGAGCTCTTCACCGCGGTCTATTAGCTCACGTAAGCTTGATTCTCGCCCACTATTAATGAGCCTGCGGGCATGTCTCACAATTGCTGGGCCCGATGCCATGGCTTCTAAGCAGCCGCGCTTCCCGCAGCCGCATAAATCACCATCATCAGCCACAACGATATGCCCGATTTCGCCAGCCGCTTCCTGCGAACCGTAGAAAATGTCTCCATTGATGATAATCCCTGCACCCACACCCGTGCCAACGTACAAGGCAATCACATCTTTTTTGAGGTTGCCGGCTCCATACCACTTCTCACCCAGGGCCCCGAGACGGACCGAGTTGTCGATGAAAACTGGCAGTCCGAGCTTGTCCTGGAGGATTTTCTTGATCGGTAGTTCGAGCCAGCCTAAGTTTGGAGAAAACTTAGAGATTCCAGAAGCGCTGTCCAGTAGTCCCGGAATACCGACCCCTACCCCAATGATTTTCTTGCGCACCTTGTCATCAGGAATGGCTGCTTCGATGGTATCGATAATCAGCTGCAGCTGCTGATCAACCGGCAAACGGGCGTCAAAGCGCTCGTCAACCCTTTGAAGAATATCGCCATTGAGATTGGTGCGCACTGTGATAATTTTGGTCCCACCAATGTTGACCCCCATAACGTGGTGGGACTTAGTGTTGATCGCGAGCAATACTTGAGGGCGCCCCCCTGTCGAATCCGTAGTCCCCTGAGTAACTATTACGCCCTCTTGCAGAAGCTCGCCGGTGATATTTGATACTGTACCTGATGTCAAGCCCGTTACCCGTGCCAGCTCTGTGCGGGAAATTGCTTTGTGCTGTTTGATTTGATGCAGTATGAGAGACCGGTTTATCAGTTTTGATAGTTGTGAACTCCCAGTTACAGGCTCCATCGCTAACCCCTTCCCGCAACTCTTAAGACTAAAGAAAAGTCTTAGAGCTGTACTTCGCCCCTCTTTCAGTTTTTCCTGCCGATTTTGTAAATATAGTGCAATGATGTGGTTTACTATTGAGATATTTTTCCCGCTTAAGAAAAGAGGATTTTTGTTATAGGGTAAGAAAAGACTTATTGATTGCTACTATAAGCTGGGAGGGAATGATGCTGATGAGTGAAGTCTGGTTACCTCTTATTACTGTGCTGTCGATTTGTCTCGTTCTTACTGGTTCCGTATCTGCAGAAACGATTGTTGAAGTCTTTGATAGTCCAACTCTCGCCGAGCATTGGACAATAGGGCCTGGCACATTTCAGCGCCGCGATGACAAGTGGTCGCTGACGAGCAACCCTGGTTTCCTTACGATCTTGACGCAAAACAGTGATATCCACCAAAAGAACAATAACCCACGCAACTTCTTCTTGCGCGATGTGCCCTATGAGGACTACCAAATAACCACTTACCTTGAGTTCTCACCTAGGCAAGACTTTGAGCAAGCTGGGCTTATTGTCTGGGATGGCCCCGACGACTACCTTCGCTTGACGTCGCTCTGGGCTGGTGAACAACGTTTTGAAGCCGCAATAGAAGCTAATGCCATTTTCAGCAGCCAGCTGCAGCCCAATCCTGCTGGTGACAGTGTCTACCTTCGGATCCGAAAAGTGAACCGAACCTACACATTCTTATACAGTTCTGATGGCGAACAATGGGAACAGATTGGCTCATCAGTGTACGCCACACTACAGAACCCACTTGTAGGGCTGTTTGCTATCAGTCCCGGCAGCGGCAGAGAAGTCGAAGCACGATTTCAGTTTTTCTCCATCGAAGAACTGGATCCAGAAGACTTTAGAATTCAAGCCTCCCTGCCCGCCGACTCGGTTCCGATTGAGCCCGGTGCAGCACAGGTGAAAGTACCGTACATTAATCCGGTATTTCCTTATGATGCACCCGATCCGACTATCATCAAGCACGAAGACTACTTCTACGCCATTACCACTAACGGCTTCCACCACGGCCAGTGGCAGCGCCTGCCCATTCTACGCTCTCCTGACCTAGTCAACTGGGAACTCGTAGGAATGGTGTTTCCCGATGCACTACCCGCATGGGTACATCAATCCGAACCCCATCTTTGGGCGCCAGACCTGGTCTATCACGATGGCAAATTTTTCGTGTATTACTCGGCTGTTGCCCGTGGGGGGCGTGCAACCGATGGGCCTCATGGTATCGGTGTTGCCTGGGCTGATCATCCTGCGGGGCCATACCAATCAGACGATGAACCACTTGTAGTTGGGCCAGGGTTTAGGAACATTGACCCAATGGTGTTTACCTATGATGACGGAAAACGATACATGTATTGGGGATCAGCCAGCCAACCACTGCTTGTGCAAGAAATGTCCGCTGATGGCCGCTCATTGATTGGCGAGCCAAAACCGGTCCTGCTCCCGCAAGGAGGGCCTGTAATAGTGGACGCTGATCTCCCTCCTCAGCCACCGCACGAAGGTTTAGTTGAGGGACCGTGGGTCATCAAGCGGGGTGACTATTACTACATGTTTTACAGCGGTGATTCGTTCTACCCCGACCGCTACGCTGTAATGGTAGCCCGCGCTACTTCTCCTTGGGGCCCGTTCGAGAAGTATCCGCATAACCCGATTATGAGGCATAATGAAAAATTCACCGCACCAGGGCACAACGCCATCATTCAAGATGATGCTGGACAAGATTGGATAGTCTATCACGCATATGATCGAGATAATATGGATCTCCACCGTGTAATGCTGATAGACAAGATCGAATGGCGCGATGGTTGGCCAACGGTCCGAGATTTTCAGGGGCCAAGCTTCACCTGGCAGGCCGATGGGCCGATCATCAACAAGGACTTCCATGACGAACTCCTATCACTGAACAAGCCTGTTACCGCCTCATCCGAGGAAAGCGATGAATTCAGTGCCGCTAAAGCCGTCGATGGCCACCTCGTGACAAAATGGCGAGCAAACGATGCCTCTATGCCCCAATGGCTGCTGCTCGATTTGGGCGCCGTTTATGACATAACCAGAACCGAGGTTGTCTTCGAAAGCGCACTGCATTTCTATCAGTACATCCTGGAGTATTCAGCTGATGGAGATACGTGGGAAAAGTACGCTGAGCGCACAGATTTCTTTAATGATCGAGTACCGTACTACGCGTATATCGACCAAAACCAAGTAAAAGCAAGGTATTTCCGCCTTACCGTAACCGCTGCTCAACCAGGTTTTCCACCGAGAAAAGCTAGTGTCGTAGATTTCCGCGTATTCGGCTCTGGGCTGTAATGAGGCACTTAACCGTTTGTAAATTTTGATCATCTTTTTCCAATATAAACAGAGGAGTTTTGCCCTAAATAGCGAATACTAAATCAGATGTTTTTTTAAGTCTTGAAATTACTCGTCGGAAGGTGGTGGGTGAGCAGGCAAACGCTGAGGTATTTACATGTTGTCGTTTGGTGGGCACACCTCAACTATTCAAGGTGTCTAAAAAAAGCAGAGGAGTGATCAAATGAAAAAGAAGTCTTTGTTACTCTCTGTGGTCATAGCACTGCTTCTGGTAGTCTCAAGTGCAGTCATGGCCGAAGATGAGATTATTCATTTGCGTTATGTTGGCTGGGCTTATGACGGCGATGATACCCAGGATCAGCAGGTCCGTATCGATGCGTTCATGGAGAGGTATCCACATATTCACGTTACCTACGAGTTTATTCCTCAAGGCGAATACGATTCACAGATGATGACCTGGGCAGCTGCTGGTAACCTGCCTGACATTCTCTGGGTAAACAACAATCTGTTGTACGTCCGCAATGGTTGGCTCGGCGATCTGACACCATTCCTTGAAGCAGATCCGACCTTTGATCCGGACATGTTTTTCGGTAATACACTCGAGCCTGGTTATGTCCGCGGCCGCTACTTCTCTCTTCCATTCCAGCTGCAGGCTGGCTTTTTGGTCGCAAACCTCGACCTGATTCACCAAATGGGCTTGCGTCTGCCCTCTCCAGACTGGACGACAGATGACCTGTACGCTTTCTGCCAGCGCTTAAATCGCCCATCAGAAAACTACTACGGTATGGAAGACCCATGGATCTTCTGGGCTCACTTCCCACCAGCGTTTTCCGAGAAGGTCACCTGGGACGGCCTAGCCCTCGACGGAAGCCACTTCCTCTTTGATGATCCAGAGGTAGCAGAAGCTTTCAAATGGGTGACTGACTTTGAGCGGAACAATGCTGCTGTAAGCATTGGCTTGGCAGATGGCAGCCGCCCTGACCCATGGAACCACGATGCATTCCGCGAGGCTTACGGAAACGTAACACCATTTGACCAAAGCAAAGCCGCGATGCACATGAACTGGAGCTGGTCGTTTAACTGGCAGCATCAGAACTTCACCTTTAACTGGGATATCATCCCCTATCCAGCGGGGCCAGCTAGACAAGTAACACCATTGATTGTTGACTCCATGGGAATTTCGTCCACAACCAAGTATCCAGATGAAGCATTTGCCTTTGTACGCTGGATGACCTACGATGTGGATGCATGGAAGACTCGTATGCAGGTAGAAAAGCCCATGCCTTACAGCTTGCCCACCATCGAAGATGACGAAGTTTGGGAACTCTATTTTGCAAACGAAGCTGTCCCATCAGGCATGAGACATGTCTATGAAACTCTGCCAAACGGTATGGTAGAACCTGCTCGGAGCACACCAGGCATCCCTGAAGTATGGGATATTATCGGGCCTGCAAGAGACCAGTACAGAATGGGACTGGCAACATACGATGACATCTTCCCAACCATCGTAAATGATCAGGCTAACCAATTGATGAGAGAAGCCTACGAAGCCAACGAACGAGCTCTTGACCAAGTTCTTGGTAAGTAGTAAGTGCGTAAAGCCATGCAGTATCATCAATAGAAAGGAGCGGCGCCTCGAATAAGATGAGGCACCGCTCCTTTTTCGTTCGTCTATTCAGCCGTTGAAAATGTCACCACCGCAATCGCATGTGGCGGAATGCTTAAGGTATATCCTACTTCTGGCTTGCCATTCACCGCAAATGTGTAGGGTTTGATCCGATCCGGTTCATACCACTTGTTGTGTGATGAAATCTCGGGGCCTGCAAGGATGCGTACTTGAGCCTGCTCGCTTGGGTTAAATCCTGTACACTCTATTTCCGTCTCGATGCTCTTCTGCGGATGTCGGTTTACGATCAGAACGCTCATGTTCTTTCGGTCCGGACTCAAGAGGGAAACAACATCAAGCCAGGGAATGTTTTCGGCTGCTTGAACTCGGCGGCCACCAACTGAAAACACAGGCCCAGTGTAGTGTACTGCCGCAGGCAGCCTGCCGGGCTGATTTGCGTAGAGGTACTGTCCCCAGTATCCGGGCAACGGATATACGACTTCACGCACTTTATTGAGGAAATCACCGTGGTTAATCAGCGCACTACGTGTAAACAGGGGAACCAAGCCATCACTCCGCAGGAACCAGTTCATGAACCCTGCCCAGACAATCGCGGCTGTGAGAGACTCGTCAGAAGGATTGTCATCACCTGGCACCGCTACCATCTGCTCGGTTTGAGCGACTAAAATGTGCTCGCTGCCCAAAGCCTTGAGCTGATGCACATTGTCAGATAGAATTCTTCCGATGTAGTGTGTCTGGGCCAACAGTTCTTCATAGATCTCTTGCGGAGCTAGATCCCAAAACCAGCCACCCATGACAGCGTGTTCAGCAATTGCCCAGATTGAGGGGCCACTTGCTCTAACAGCGTGCTCTGCATACGCAGCACCTAGGTGGCCAGCGTAATAACCGTGCTCTGGTAAAGCGGCATAGCTTGGGTTAGACCCTCCTACTGCAATCAACTCAATTGCTGGGTCGGCAGCAAGCATTGCAGCTGAAAAATCAGCAAAACGCCTCCCATACTCCTCTGGAGTTGCCCAATTGATTTGAAAGTCACCCCACAGCTCATTACCTACTTCCCAGAGCTTGACATTATAGGGCGCTGGGTGACCGTTAGCAGCTCGCTTTTGCCCCCATTCCGTATCAACTGGATCATTGCAGTAACGCACCCAGTTGGCTGCATCCTCTGCACTACCACTACCTGCATTCACACAGATCAGCGGTTCTGCGTTAATCAGTTCGCACAAAGTCAGCCATTCATCTGTGCCAACCTGATTCGACTCCCAAATTGGCCATGCTGGATTAGGTTTTTCTGGACGCAGTTCGCGCGGCCCGATGCCGTCCTGCCAGCGATAACCTGAGGCGAAGTTTCCACCGGGAAAACGCAATACCGAAACACGTCCGTCCTTCAGGAGCTGTACAACATCAGGATCCCAGCCATGTAAGTTGTCGGTAGGAAACAGTGAGGCATCAGTCAACCAATATTGACCCGGTTCTAAGAGATAGATACGAAACTTCAGTTCCTCACCCTTTACGACTCCTGCCCCATTAACGTGCATAATGCACTTTAGAGTAATCCATCTGCCCACCTTTACATGAGGATGCAGGCGGATACACTCCTCGCCGATCGTCTCTTTACCCTTTGTCAACACTTGGATCTTGATTGCGCTGGGTATTTTTCCCTGAGGAATCTGTAGGTTAAGCGAAAACTCATAGCTGCTGACACGATGAAGCGGCAGATAGATTGGCGTTTCGAGCGCGCATTCAGCCCCTTCTGCCACAACAACTTCCTGCCAATACCGTCCGTTGTTATCTGTCTGGACCTTACATTTCGCTTGAGTCTCTGACGATAGGGCCCAATAGGGCGCTAGCCCTAACTTCTCATACTCAGGCAGAGCCGGCATATCAAATTCGCGGGCGAGGCGCTCGAGCCGTTGTTTGGTTACTTCGAGAAGGGGTGGAATCTGATGCTTATCCATGGGCTCATGGTTCTGATGGTACCGTGCAAAACCCCCATTTTCGATGATCTGCGCCCATGCCCCACCGTAGACGTTTCGGCCCAAGTGCTCAGTAAACAAACCAAACAGCCGCTCTGAAACCCTCTCTCCGGCCTTCCCGGCATCTATTGTAATTTTGGCCTTCTCAGTAGTATCAGCAGTATAGCTGAAGTACTTGTCAACCCGAATAGTCTCCATAGCTGCTCCTCCCTCAATTATTCAACCAGACCAGTCCTTTCGATGCCTTCGGTAAACCATCTCTGTGCAAAGAAATACAGCAATAGAATTGGCACGATCACAAGAAACGCTCCTGCCATCTTAACAGGCTCGGTCACACTACTCAAACCGTACCGATCCAGATCATAGATAGTATCCAATGCCTGCTGCAGACCAGATAGATGTCTCACAAGCGTCCATTTCCCCTTATCTCTCACGAACATCGTAGGAAGAAAGAAATCGTTCCAGTGCCACACAAAGGAAAACAAGGTTACAACTAAAATGGCTGGCTTAGCTAGGGGAAGCATAATTCTTGTAAACACGGTTAAAGGGCCTGCCCCATCGAGCCGAGCCGCTTCTTCAAGCGAGCTTGGGAGGCCTAAGAAAAACTGCCGGTAAATCGCTATAAACAGCGCTCCCTTAAGCCCGAGCCCAAGTATCTCAGGCACAATCAGCGGCAGGTAAGTGTCCAACCAGCCAAACTGGCGGAACAGCAAGAATAGAGGAATCACGATCGTTTGTGGAGGTACCACGAACGTCAGCATAACAAGAAGAAAGAGCAGGTTCTTTCCGGGAAAATCATATCTCGCAAAACCATAACCCGCCAAGGCGCAGGAGAATGCCTGCCCAATGGCCGCAGCGGAGGAAATAAGGATCGATTGTTGGAATCCAGCCCAGTAATTGAGGCCTTCAAAGGCCATCTGGAGATTCTCCCAATAAAGAGCCTTTGGGATCCAGATGATGGTCGGATCGATTAAGTCGGCCCGACTCATGAACATAGTAGAAATCATGTACAAAATGGGATATAGGTAGACATAACCCACATCTATTAGTAAGAGCATCAGAGCTGCCTTTGACAGAAGCCCCGATTTCATACCTGTACCGAGCAGCAGACGCCTAATCCTAGTTTTGATGGGCCTAAACCACTCAGAACCCCGGCTAGGCCTTTTTAGCACATCCCGTTGTATGCTCAATCCTTTTCCCCTCCCCTTTTACATGGTGTTGACTCTACGCATGCCAAGACTATACACAACAGCTAGGGCGATAAGCACAATGGTGAAATAGATCCAGCCAATCGCGCTGGCATATCCCATGCCTGTACGCACGTTGAACATGTGGTTAGAAACAGAAGACAGAATTGGGTTAAACGGCGAAAGCGACAAATCAACTATGGTGTAAACCGCATTCAGAACAATAAATGGCCTCAGCGCCGGAAGTATGATCTTCCAGAAAACTTCCCACCGGCCAGCGCCATCAATTGCTGCGGCCTCATAGACATTGCGCCCGATAGTCTTTAGTGCAGCTAAGATGACCAGGATCTGCACACCAGAGTTCCACAAAACAAGTGTGAAGCGGCCCATTACAGCATTGATCGGATCAGCCAGCCTTTGCGGTAGTGCTCTAACGAGCATCTGAAAAACTTCAAAACGTTCCACAAAGGAGGCACCACCCGCTCCTTGCGTGAACAGAGTCATCACCACTTCGCTCGTCGAGAAGATAACAGGCAGGAAAAAGATCGCCCTAAAGAACGCCCTTCCTGGAACTTCCTCATTGATCATCAAGCCTACCAAGAGAGAGAACACCACAATTAGAGGCACTGTGATCAGCGACTCAATCAGGAAATTCGAAAGATCTACAGGAAACACATTATCTTGAAGAAAAGCATATCTGTAGTTGTCTAGACCCACGTATGTGAGATTAACTGAAGTCGCGGTAACCTGTACTTCGGATAAGCTCATACGCAGAGAATAGAACAGCGGATAGGCCATAAACACCAAGAAACCAATCAGCCACGGAAGGACAAAACCAAAGCCTTCCAAGGACCTCTTTTGACCCAGCGTGAGCCTTGTACGCATGCTTGTCATCCCTCCTGTGCAACGATAATAAATGAATTGGGTTCTACAAAGTGCCCCGCATACCAGTAGAGGCGGCGGCCATAATTAACCACTACTGTAGTCCCGTCTTCATAGGTAGTAGCATAGACATTATCTGCCAACCTGCGGTGATCAACGATAAACTGTCCATGGACACCAGCCAAGCTTTGATTAATCGTCTGGTAACAGCGAGCGATTTCTGCTAACCAGTCAGTATACAATGTGCTGTACAAATGACTCGATTGGGTATATCTGAGCTTCCACGAGGGCTCGGCTGTAAGAATAAAGCTGGGAAGAGCACCATACTCCAATGATCTCAACAGCTGCCGCTCGGGGTTTGCCACTGTATTAACCGGATCAGCGTAGTAAGTTACAAGTCCATGAACTGCAATCTGCCAGAAGGGAATGGCCTCATCAATTACGATATCCCTAGTTGTATCAAGGGAGACGTCCGTTACGAAGTCGACTAATCCAAGGGTATAGGCATTTCCTGTTTCTACACCAACCAGGCTGAATCGCTCACCAGCATACTGCAGAAGCTCACGGCTGTGGTTCCTTGATTGTGCCCGCTGGACCTT
>JAAYMS010000059.1 GCA_012521295.1 Bacillota bacterium | reverse complement strand
CTGCCTCAGAATCAAGTAGTCCTTTGCGGTGCAGCTCAAGCTGGCGTTGGTAGACATAACGAATAATGGATTTCCGTTCACTTTCAGGAAGATTTATGAACGAGACTCCATATCCAAAACCAGTTTCACCTTCACGCTTTCGGACGATTTCGCCATATGTTTGGATAGTTTCCTGCTCAAGCGGCAGGCATATCCAAACGAAGTCCCCCTCGCAGAGCTCTTCTTGTGCATCCATCCTCATTCCGCCTCCACTGAGATTGCGCACCACACAGGTACGGATCCCTTGAACCTCGTCGTCCAAGACTAAGGCGTACGTGGCCTCTATGAACACATCAACCCGCACAAACTGGCGGTCTTGGATTTTCTGCCATTCGCCTAAGAGCCGCAAAGATATGGTAGAGACGAGCCCCCGCTGCCGTGTCTCAACAATGGCGGGAGCACGATACCTGCCTTGGGACTTGGCGCTTGTATCTTTGTATTCTAGATAGATCTCAGTCCCCAAACGGATGGGAACCAATGTCCCCTGTTCAAGAGGTGCTGCCACTACGATAATGTCATCATAGATGTCTTCAACTCTAGTTCGGTATACCTTCGTTCCGCTAAATGATTCGACGTATAAGTAGATGTTCTGGTTCGGGCGTACTGCCATCCTGTGACCTCCTTAAACGCGCAGCAGTCGATGCACCCGCTGGAAGAACCGCTGAACTCGGTTTTGGCCGGGTGGTTCGCGCAGCTCCGTTCCGATCAGCCCCTGCCCAATTCGGCGAATTGCACGGCTTGTCATTGACGATGGATAGGCCAACAGCACTGGGCGCTGTTCGGCAACAGAACTAACAACTTGATGATCATAGAGAATATAGCCGGCGTAGTGGATTTCTTTCCCGAGAAACTGTCTCGCAACGGTGTTTAGTTTTTCTGCTGCGAGCTCAGCTTCCTGTGGACTGTGAGCCATGTTCACAACAACATGAATGGAGCTTTCCGGATTATGCTGGAGAATCACCTTTATCACTCCGTATGCATCAGTAATAGCTGTCGGCTCGGGAGTTGTAACAACCAGTACCTCCGATGCCGCTACAGCAAAACTGACCACATTCTTGTGGATACCAGCTCCCGTATCAAGGATGACAAAATCAAACTCATTAAGGCTCTCGATTGCCTTAGCAAAGGCATCCAACCTCGATGAGCTCAAGTTGGCTATATCGTACAAGCCCGATCCACCAGCGAGAACCTTAAGCCCGTTGGGCCCGTCGGCCAAAATCTCGCTGATGCGCTTATGGCCGGTCAAGACATGAGTTAAATTGAACTCCGGAGAAATGCCCAGGAGAATGTCAGCGTTTGCTAGGCCAAGATCCACATCAACTAGTACAACCCGATACCCCAGTTCTATCAGAGCCAGCGCCAGATTAACCGAGACGTTAGTCTTTCCCACGCCACCTTTTCCGCTGGTGACAGCCACAATCCTCGGTCCGTCACTGTGCTGTTGGCTTACCATTCTGCGCAGTACTTCAGCCTGATCAGTCATAGATAGTCCCCCAAAATCAGCTTTGCAATGTGATGCCCATCCGCTACTTCGATGTCGTCTGGGACCCCCTGGCCAGTGGTAATGAACGAGATGGGCGCGTTAGCCAACTTAACGACATGCAAAATGATGCCATAGGAGCTTGTCTCATCGAGCTTGGTGATTATCACTCGATTAACCGGCATCTCACCAAACACATCAACAATCTTAGGTACATCATCTTCTTTAGTGGTTGCGCTTATAACGAGGTGTACTTCAACATCAATATCATTGAAGTAACTGCGGAGTTCATTGATATGCAGTTGGTTGCTCGGACTTCGCCCAGCCGTATCAATGAGAATCAGATCGCGATCTTTCATTTTCGCGATAGACTCGTGAAGCTCCTTTGGGCTGAATGCTACTTCTAACGGTATACCTATGATATCGGCATATGTGCGGAGCTGATCAACCGCCGCAATGCGAAAAGTATCAGTTGTAATTACTCCTACTTTCTTGTGAGCCACTAAAGCAAAATTGGCAGCGATTTTCGCGATGGTTGTGGTCTTGCCTACTCCTGTTGGGCCGATCAAGACGGCGATCTTGGCTTGCCCTTCCTCGAGGGACCATGGCTCAACCGTTGCAATCTCACGCGCTATGTGAGCCCCTAATTCATCCCAGATCCGCTGCACGTTTGTCCATTCTGCCTCAGGTAGGCCGCGCAGCACATCAGCGATCAGGGTCCGCGCAAGCTCCTTGGGAATACCCGTCTTAAGAAGGTCTTGAAAGATCCCATCCATTTCTTCGGGAAAAATAAGCTCCCTTTTAGTCTGGAGCGGCCTCTTCTGTGGCGGTGGTGCCTGCACGATCGGTTCAGAGGGACGCGTTAGATCTGGCTCTTTTTTTGCCGCGTGGGGATCAACCGCTCCAATGATCTCATAGACCGGCTTGCCAAAAAGGCCAAAGATCCCGCCGCGTTTTTGCTTAGTGTGGAGGATGACGGCATCTCGGCCAAACTCTTGGCGCAGACGCTCAACAGCCTCCTGCATGGTTTTTCCAGTAAACCGCTTAACCCTCATTGTCTTTCCACTTCACCACCCCATGGGCTTGGACTTCAATATCAGGCGTAATCTCATTGTACGACAGGACAATAAGTTTTGGAATGGCACGCTGAGTAAGATGCTTCAAAGCCGGCCTTATTTGTGGTGCCACAAGCACGATGGGATGCGGCAGCGGATGCTGTTCTAGTGCTTTACCCAACTGCAAGAACAATGTCTGCAGCAGACGTGGGTCAAAGTTGATGACCATGCCCCGTTCGGTGTACTCTATCGAAGAACTGACAGCTTCCTCCCACTCTGGGCTGAGCGTGAGTATGTGCAGAACGTCCTCCTCAAGATACATGTTGGTGATCTGCCTGCCTAAAGCTTCTCTCACATATTCTGTGAGGATATCAGTGTCTTTGGTTAGGGGAGCTGTGTCAGCAAGTGTCTCCAGTATCGTGACCATGTTGCGGATCGGCACGCCTTCGCGCAGCAGGTTCTGAAGGACTTTTTGAACTTCGCCCAGAGTCATCAGGTTGGGAATCAGCTCATCCACGACAGCCGAGTATTCGGAGCGCAGGCCGTCTATAAGCGTCTTAGCCTCTTGACGTCCGAGAAGTTCTGGAGCATGGGAACGAATAACCTCTGTTAGATGAGTCGCCAGTACGGCTGGCGCATCGACAACCGTATAACCAGCATACTCAGCTTTTTCTCGTTCTGAAGCACTGATCCACAGAGCATCCAAGCCAAAGGCCGGTTCAGTGGTAGGAATTCCTTCGACCCGTTCCGTCACACCGCCCGCATCCATAGCCATGTAATGGTTAGTCATTAGTTCGCCTTTTGCTACCTGGATTCCTTTGATTTTTACAACATAAGCCCCAGGTGAAAGCTGTAAGTTGTCGCGAATACGGATGACAGGAACCAATAGCCCAAGCTCAAGAGCACATTGGCGGCGGATCATGCTGATCCGGTCGAGCATGTCTCCCCCTTGAGACGAATCAACTAATGGGATAAGGCCATAACCAATTTCGAGCTCAATCGGATCAACCTGAAGCAGTGAAACCAGCTGCTCAGGGCTGCGGCCCTCTTCAGCAATTGCTTGTTCCTCTGCTGCCTGCTGTTCCTCCGGTATTACGTCAGCAGGTCCTGTGTAATAGCCTAATACGCCGCAGATAACTCCCAGTGTGAGAAAAGGAAGCGTTGGCAGCCCGGGGACTAAGCCAAATACCGAGATGATCCCACCTGCCGTCAAGAGTGCTTTGCGGTTAGAGAGCATCTGATGCGAGATCTCATGACCGAGATTGCTTTCCGACGCGGCTCTCGTGATGATAATACCAGTTGCTGTTGAAACCAAGAGCGCCGGGATCTGTGATACTAGCCCATCGCCGACGGTGAGCAGAGTATATCGAGTAAGAGCTTGGTCAAAACTGAGGCCGCGCTGCAGTATACCGACTGCAAAGCCACCAATGAGGTTGATCAAGGTGATTATGATGGAAACAATCGCATCACCCTTGACGAACTTGGAGGCACCGTCCATGGACCCGTAAAAATCTGCTTCTCTTTCAACGGATCGTCGCCGCGCGCGGGCTTCCGATTCGGTGATCAAGCCTGCGTTGAGGTCAGCGTCAATACTCATCTGCTTACCAGGCATCGCATCAAGCGTAAAGCGAGCTGCTACCTCAGCGACACGTTCAGCACCTTTGGTGATAACCATGAACTGTACAATTACAAGGATCAAGAAGATAACAAATCCCACGACATAGTTACCGCCTACCACAAACTGGCCAAAGGCAGTAATAATCTTGCCGGGATTTCCTGTCAGCAGAATAAGGCGGCTGGACGACACATTTAGAGCTGCGCGGAACAGCGTCATAATCAGAACAATTGATGGAAAAGCTGCAATCTCCAAAGGTTCAACCACGTTCATAGTGAGCAGGATCAAAAGAAGCGACAAGCTCATGTTGAGGGCCAACATCAGGTCCAACATCGCTGGGGGCAGCGGTACTACCATCATTACGACGATCAGTACCACACCAACTATAACTGTCAGGTCGCTTAGGCTAGATGCTCTGCTCAGAAACGATGCGGGTTTTGCCATTCATAACATCCCTTCGCTTACACCTGAGCCGCTCTCCGCCGCAGGCGATATACAAAGGCCAATAGCTCTGCGACGGCAGGATACAGATCAGGAGGAATCTCCTGCCCTACTTCAGTGGTCTTGTACAGGGCTCGGGCTAATTCTGGTTTTGATACAATTGATACGTTGTTTTCTTGAGCGATTTCTTTGATCTTCTGTGCAACATGTCCCATACCTTTAGCCACTACCTGAGGGGCCTGCATGTTATCGGCATCGTAACGTAAGGCTACTGCATAGTGAGTGGGGTTAGTTACGACTACATCAGCTGTAGGAACAGCAGTCATCATACGGCTGGCAGCCATTTGACGCTGTCTTTGACGAATCTTGGATCGCACCAGGGGGTCTCCTTCTGTCTGCCGCAGTTCTTCTTTGATCTCCTGCTTGCTCATCCTGATGCTTTGCTCAAATTCCCACCGCTGGTAAAGGTAATCGGCGGCTGCCAGAACCAAGAGAACGATACCAATGCGAGTTGCCATACTGGTCACAGCGTCTATCACTAGGCGAAAACTCTGACGGAGATCAGAGAACCCTAAACCGATGAGCCAGGGGCCTGCATTCATCAGCTGCTTGTAGACGATATATCCGACAATGCTGATCTTAAAGACAGATTTGACAAGTTCCACAAGTGCCCGTTTAGAAAAAATCCGCTTCAATCCTTCCATTGGGTTGATGCGGGTGAACTTCGGCATGATGGATTCAGGAGTCGCCATAAACCCTACCTGCAGTGCTTGAGACGCAAATGAAAACACGGCTAGAATACCTAAAATGGGCAGCAGTACAATTGCACCGGTTCTCAAAGCAGTAAAAAACATACCCTGCAGACTGCCGACTGTTCCATCCCACTCGTGGAGACTGTGGAGAAAATGTGCCACTAAGGATTTGGCCTCACCTGCAATAAAGGGGCCGAGGGCGTCCACAACGATAAAGCCGGCTAGAACCATTACAGCAATACTTAATTCGCTGCTCTTTGCCACCTGTCCTTTTTTGCGGGCTTCTTCGCGTCGTCTAGGGGTTGCCGGCTCCGTCCTCTCGCCAGCAAAGAGCTGGAGGTTAATCCGCTTGTCCAGCACTCAAGCACCTCCCGCGGATAGGATTGCGCGCAGATATGACATGAGCAGCCCATCATAGGCGAAAAGCCTGCTGACACCTGCCACGTAAGCGGGTACGGCAAGCGCAATGATAAGCATACCTACAAAAATCTTGATAGGAAACCCAATCACAAACACATTGATCTGAGGTACTGCGCGCACAACAATACCTAAGCCGATATCGATGAGCAGGATTGTGGCGATGACAGGCAGCGAAAGCTTCATACCTATCGTGAACAAATCCTGAGCTAGAGCAACCACTGTATTATACGCGATTTCCATATCTAGGAAGCCGAGAAGAGGAATTGCTTCATAGCTTTCTGCTAAGGCTTGGATCAGCCACAGGTGGCCGTCGATACCAAAAAACAACAGAACCGCCAAGATAAAATAGAACTGTGAAAACACAGGCATCTGAGAGCCCGTTGCCGGGTCAAATACGCTGGCCATACCAAAACCGATGGGAACATCAGTCAGCTGGCCAGCGAACTGTACAATCCCAAATGCGAGGAGCACAAGCAATCCCAGGAGAAGGCCCACCGCGATTTCATGGAGGGCCAGTACAAGCAGAGTGCCTACAGACAAATTAGGGAACGCAGACAGATCAAGCGTAGGCAGCAGAATTAACGACAACAACGTGCTGAACCCGATTGTTGTGAGACTAGGAATGTTGCGCCTACTGAAAATCGGGGATACAACAAAGAACGTAGTAATACGGATCAGTACCAGGGCGAATTGAGCTGCAAGCTCTGGTATGAGCATCTTCCTCTCCCCTGCTTATGAAATGTACAGATGCAGGTTCCCCAGCAGTCGCTCACCAAAGTCAATGAGAATGCGAAGCATCCACGAACCGAAGACTACGATGGAAACCAGTACGGCGATAATCTTTGGAACAAAGGTCAGGGTTTGCTCTTGAATCTGAGTTGTGGCCTGAAAGATGCTTACGAGCAGCCCAACCAAAATCCCTAGACCTAACGGAGGCCCCGCCACTAAGAGCACGGTCTTTACCGCTTCCTGACCAAGATTAATTATGACTGTCTCTGTCATTGTTTACACATCCTCAGTCTACAAGAAGCTGCTGAGCAGCGAGCGAATCACTAGATGCCATCCATCGACTAGGACAAAAAGTAGAATCTTGAATGGCAGTGAGATCATTACTGGTGGCAGCATCATCATTCCCATCGCCATTAAGGTGCTGGCCACAATCATGTCAATCACTAGGAACGGTATAAAAAGCACAAATCCAAGCTGGAAAGCGGTCTTGAGCTCAGAAATAACAAAGGCGGGAATCAAGGTTAGTGTGTCAACGTCCGCCTTCGTAGCAGGACGCTCCTGGCCCCGCATATCGATAAACATCTCCAGGTCCTTTTCACGAGTGTGTGAAAACATAAACTCTCGAATTGGTTCAAGACCGATTGATAAGGCCTCGTCAAAAGATAGGCTACCGCTCATGTACGGCACAACCGCATCGCTATATACAGCACCAAAAACAGGAGCCATAACAAACGCGGTCAAAAACAGGGCCAGGCCAATTATAACCTGATTAGGAGGGACCTGGTTCGTTCCTAGGGCGTTTCTAATTAACGAGAGTACAATTACCGTTCGCGTAAACGACGTTAGAAGTGTGAGGATGGCGGGTGCCAGTGTTAGGATCGTCAACACCAAAAGTATCTGCAGAGTTACTGCAACGTCTTGCGGCCCCTCTGCCGCGCCCACGCCAATGTCGATCCGCGGGATGGGGATATTTGTCTGTAAGAAAAAGCTCACGACGTTTCCTCTCCGTTCTTGAGGCCGCTGTCACTTTGATCGACAGAATCGATCAATGTGATGGCTTGAGGCGTCACACCCAGTAGATAGCGGCGCTTGTCCCATTCGATAACATACAAAGCGCGGTTCACTCCCAACGGAAGCACTTCTCTAATTTGAAGGTTGGTACTTCCGGTGTGACGCCGCCCATACCAGCGAGCTGCCCAGTAGACAGCGGGAGCTAAGAGTGCCAAAACTACGATGACTCGCACAATCCCAAGGATCAGCTCAGTGTCCACCTATTTCACCTACCCTAGCTTCCCGTGACGTCCCTGATGCGTTCATCCTCTGGTACTATGTCGAGAATGCGGATACCAAAACGATCATCGACTACAGTTACCTCGGCCTTGGCTATACACTGGCCACTTACATAAACGTCCACAGGATCGCCTGCTGGCCTGTGTAGCGCAAACGTGGTGTTGGGTTCTAGCTCCATCAGTTCATGAAGCGTCATGGTGGTGTGACCTAACTCAACGATTACATCAAGCCATACATCTTCAACCAGATCCAGCGGTAGATCCACACTCGACTGGTCAGGTACCGTTAATTCCGTAAAGACTGCGGTACGAACAGGCAGCTGGGGCATGGCAAGACTGCTGCTCCGCGCTGCGGCAGGAGTTGCAGTGCGAACCCCCACGGTCTTTACAGCACTTGGCTCAGTTTCTTGAATAAGTGAACTGATCCTTGATCCGCGGATGAAGAAGCAGACTTCAACGCAGTTCTCACTCCAACACACTGCATGGCGAACCATGAGGCTCCCATCTTCGACCGGCAGTTGGCCCAGTTCTTCATGGGGAATGCGGACTGCGTCACCAAGGCGATAGGGTTTATATTTGCCACT
>JAAYMS010000008.1 GCA_012521295.1 Bacillota bacterium | reverse complement strand
TATTGCATACTTGGGCTTTTTTAGGACACTTACCTACCGTGATCAACCAAGAAAATAAGAAAAGCTGACACTCTCTGCGGTGTCAGCTCACTATTCTGTTCTTCCCTCCTGTTTTAGCGGCCAAGAGCAGATCGTCCACTCTGCTCAACAGGGAGTATTTCGTGTCAGTGTCCTCAAATTGTGTCACACCAAAGCTGCAGGTTATCTCCGTGGGATTTCTCAGCGGATTGTTTTCAGCGATCTGCTCCTTCAGCCGCTCTGCAAGACTTCTGGCTTGCGGCAGATCGGTCTGAGGAAGAAGAATCGCAAATTCATCACCACCCCATCTCGCAAAAACATCGGTTTCTCGAATAGACTGCTTAATGAGCACTGCAACCTCTTTCAACACCCGATCGCCCACAATATGCCCATACGTATCATTCACAGCCTTGAAATTGTCAATGTCAAACAGAATAAGCGAAAAAGGATAACCGTAGCGCCTTGACAGACAGATCCACTGATCTACTGTATCATCAAACTTCTTGCGATTATAAACCCCAGTCAAAGGATCCTTAATCGATAGTTCAACCAGTTCTCGGTTCGCTCTGAACTTCTTCCTCTTCGTTGCTTCAGTCCAGCAGTAGTTGATGTTGCAGTAAATAAGCAGAATGGCCTGGTATGCGATGATTTTATACAACTCGTGGGCCTGCATGCCTGCCATTTTCCTGACTGGATCCATGAAAAACAGAATGTTGAAGGCTACCGAAACAAGTTGCGTTGGAGTAATCCTATTGGGCAGAAGATACATTGCCATGGTTATTACTAATAGGGCTAGAATACTAAAGTAATTCAGCGATTCATAGTACTTAAGCGTAAGCATGTACGTCACTGCCATCATGGCCTGATAAAAGGTTATGACGTATACCAGATGCTGATGCTTAGTTATCCGCCGAGCAATCAGAAACACCAGCGCCGACACAATAATGAACACCAGTCTAATGCAAGTAATCCTGACAAGCCGCTCTGTTCCCCATTCAGTCAGAGCACTGTTGACAAGAAAGAACCCTAAAACCACCCCGAAAACAAGGGCAATGTACGCCGTACTTCTCTTTGCGGCGTCTAGGTTCTCGGCTAAAAATTCGCCTTCGAGGGACTTATCTGTAAATTCACCCAACAATGATATCGAGTATCGCTCTTCACGATCCATAGGATTAACCCCTCAGTCTTGTAGACTTAGACGGAAACATGAAGTAAGAATCAAACGCCTTATATGTAAATTGTAACACTGTGCAATACAGAGCGCTACAGGGTTTTTCCAGGGGCCATATCTGGTCATCATTATGGTACGAATTCTACCCCTTTCTCCCGAAGCCTTCGAAGAGCCCGAAAAAGCAAAAAGGCAAAACCAGAATTTCCCTAGTTTTGCCCTTAAGACAATATCAGAAATGGCGGCCCCGGCAGGAATCGAACCTGCGGCACATGGTTTAGGAAACCACCGCTCTATCCCCTGAGCTACGGGGCCAGTTTACACATTATTATATCACACCCTCAAGGACAGCACAACGATCTCTTTTGGGCTCAACTGCTGCGCAGATCCTGAATGCGGTCTGATGCCTGTCGCTTGTAGCGTTCATTGCCTCCCCGCATGGAAACAACTTCTCTCAGATAGCGCATGGCCTCATTAAGCCGGCCCAACCTCAGACAGATCTCGGCCATGATGACGAACAACCGCTGATCCTCCGCTTCGCTGCGGACGCCAGACATAACTCCCTCTTCGAAGTACTTGAGCGCCTTTTCTGCTGCCTGCTTCGCCCACTTTTCTTCTCCTAAATCCTCATATAACCAGAGCAAGCGCAGCCAAGTATTGCCAAACTGGACAGCCGGAGCATCCATCATCTCCAGTGTCCTCAACATGAGGAAATAAGAGAGAAAGACCTCCTTTAGAGTGCGAGACGACGAGAATTGGAACGTCCCCTTGAGTGGATACCGCTGCTGCAGTCCGCTAATCTTTCCAGTGGCAGTACTGCGGATCTTCTCAAACTGGTTGTACGACTGGGCATAAAGACACGATGGGCACACCCACACATGATACCAGAGCGGCTCGAAGTTCTCATTAATCACCCGAAAGTCAGGACAAACTTGCTTAGTGACGAGCCGCGATTCTCGGATACTCAACACCGAGAAAGAGGTACCACAGACAGGGCATTCCACCGCTTTTGCGTATAAGAACTCCTCATCACTCTCAGGCCGCCGCACCTCAGGAGTAGGATGCCCAGCAGGAAAGAGTTCCATCAAGCCTTGGGGCAGCTTCTGCTCCGGCTCTCGTTGAACCTCCCTCTCTCCTTCGGCAGCACCTGGAACCTGAGCTGCCACCGACTTGAGCAGGATAACTCCTAATTGAGGCTGGCTCTGCAGAAACTCGACCAGGTTGTCTTCGTTGAGTGCAATCACGCTGGTCTTGGATACACACAAAGCCGAAGTGGTGTACGGAATCTGCCGGAGAAATTCCACCGCGCCCACAACACCACCTGTACTCACCCTTTCGATTCTGCTCCCATCGATGAGCTCTACGGTACCTGTAACAATGAAATACATCTCTCGTGCCTGATGGCCCTTGACAAATAAAGGCTCGCCACTTCTATACTCAGAAACAGGAATACCGCTCAATATGTCTCATTCCTCTATTCATATGTTATTGTTGCCTTACCCCTAGTTTACCATTAATTGCTCCAATAAAAAAGAGGAAGGCTCATGAATAAAAGCCTTCCTCGCTATTCTAAGGTTACTTAACGATGTAACGGTCAAGTACCTGCTGAACAACTCCAGGGTTGAACTCCCGCCTAACCAACGGCCCTTCTCGAAGAGCGGGATGCTGTTTATCAAGGGTAGGCCGGGATACCTGATAGAAGATCCCGATCGGAATCCTGTCACCCCACTCCCAACTTCTTTCCCAAGCCGAGGCTCTGTCGGTTGGGTCATGTCCTGCTTCATTAAGGTCATAGACGCGCTCGCGATAGAACTGATACGTATTGATCTTGTTAAAGGTGACACATGGCTGCAGGATTTCGACCAAGGCAAACCCTTCGTGCTGAACAGCAGCTTTGATGGTTTTGACCAAGTGAGCTCGATCTCCCGCATAGCTGCGGGCTACAAAGGAACCGTTCAGAGTAATGGCGGTCGCTATTGCGTTGAACGGTTCATTGGCGACACCAAACGGTGTAGTGGAAGTGACCATCCCTTGACCGGATGTTGGTGACGCCTGTCCCTTTGTCAAGCCGAAGACCTGATTGACGTGAACCAGATACGTGATATTCACATTCTTGCGGACGGCATGGAGGAAATGGTTACCTCCTTCGGCATAGCCATCACCATCTCCGCCGATGGCTATCACGGTTAGATCGGCGTTTGCTAGTTTGGCTCCTGTAGCTGTCGGCAGAGTCCGCCCATGCAGCGTGTTTAAGACGTTCCCTTTAATATAGTGGGGTGTCTTACCCGCCTGTCCAATACCAGAAACAAACAGCACCTGATTAGGACTTAACCCTAATTCGGTGAGAGCCTCCGACAGGCCGCTGAGGATGCCAAAATTTCCGCATCCAGGGCACCAAGCTGTTTCTCTGGAGATCTCAAAGCGTGTGTTATTTGCCACGACGGATCCCTCCCTCCAGCTTTGCCAAAATATACTCTGGATCCATAGGGCGTCCATCATATCTACGCACAGAACCATCGGGTTTCCAGGCAAATTCCGATGCAATCAATCGCTCTAACTGACCGGTATAGTTGCTTTCGATGATGTATTTCCGTGCCGGAAGATTAAGAATCTTGTCCAGGTTTTGAGGCAGTGGATATACCTGAGGCAGATGCACGCCCATCACCCTGCCCGAATCCCTGTTGAGGATCTCAACAGCTTCCTTTATAGCTCCTTTTGTGGAACCCCAACCAATCAGAACGAAATCTGGATCTTCGGTAACCCCGCAAAGCACCGGTTCGAGGACTTCGCGAGCAGCTTTTTCAAGCTTCGCCATCCGCTTTTCCATCATTAATGTACGGGTCTCAGCATCTTCGATGAGATGCCCCTGTTCATCATGTTCATCTCCGGCGCTTACGACCAGGCCTTCCCCAAACCCTGGATAAAGCCTTGGCGAAATGCCGTCTTCGGTGAAGCGGTAGCGCACATAATCAGGCCCGGCCTCATCGCCCTGGGCCACCAGCCCGCGCCGATGCTCAATCCGGTTAAGATCAAGCAGATCTACAACTACATGAGAATCAGCCAAGTGCTGATCGCTCATCACAATGACAGGCATCTGATATTCTTCTGCTAGGTTAAAAGCATGTGCGACAAGGTAGAATGCTTCCTCGGGATCACCCGGAGCAAGAACTGCTTTCGGAAAATCACCGCTGGAGCCGGCCACAGCGTAGAGCAGGTCGCCCTGCTCGGTGCGGGTCGGTAACCCCGTGCTCGGCCCAGGCCGCTGTGCATCAATGATTACCACCGGAATTTCGGCGGCACCAGCAAGGCCAAGGGCTTCTGTCATCAGGGCAAAGCCACCGCCCGATGTAGCGGTCATGGCCCGTACGCCTGTATAGGCGGCTCCAATAATCATATTGATCGCGGAAATCTCGTCTTCAGCCTGCTCCATTACAACGCCACACTCTTCGGCATGGCCCGCGATAAACTCTGTCACACCCGTGGACGGAGTCATGGGATAGGCGCTCATAAACCTCACCCCGGCAGCTAGAGCCCCTAAAGGAAGGGCTTCATTGCCTTTTAGGAGCATGCGGGGACGTTTTTCTGTTGGTTTTGGCGGCTTAGGAACTTCCGCCCCAATGTGATTCCGTACTATATCGAATCCTGCTTGAGCTACTTGGCGGTTTCCTTCTACGACTGCTTCACCTTTAGAAATGAACATTTCGGCCAGAATATCTTGTAGTACGGTGATGTCATCACTCAAGAGCGCCCAGATCGCTCCGGCAGCAACTGCATTTGCCATCACCTTTGGCTGTCCAAGCTCTTCTACAACTTTTTCAAAAGAAATAGGAATGAGTCTGCCGGAGTCCTTCATATCCTCCGGCAGCGCGTCAACAACTCTTGGATCGTAGATAATGTGCCCCGATTGAGTCAGCTCTTGCCAATGTAGGTTTACAGTGGCTTTATCCAGGGCTACCAGCAGGTCAACGCCATGCTGAATTGCCCGGACCGGTTCGTCAGCAAGCCTAATTTGGAAGTAATTATGCCCACCACGAATCCTAGACTCGTAATCCTGGTTGGCAAATAAGTACCAGCCTTCCCGGGCGATCGCTTCTAACAGAATATTCCCGATGGAAACCAAACCTTGTCCAGCTTCTCCACCTATCCTAATGTTGAAGCTGCGCATGGTTTCCCTCCTCAAATGGTTTTCTTAGAAGGCTGTGAATTGAGAAGCAGGTGCACCGCAAACCGGGCACTTGTCTGGAGCGTGGTCACCTTCTGCGGTGTAACCGCAAACATCACAGATCTGGATGGTACCGATTTCGATATCCTTCTTCTCCATGACAACCTTCTTTGCATCGGTGTACATTTCAGCGTGGATCTTCTCAGCTTCGAGAGCATAGTGGGTAGAACGAACGGCACCCTTCTCTTCCTGCAGCTCAGCTACTGCATGATAGGCAGGATACATTTCTTCAACTTCGAAGGTTTCGCCGTTGATCGCATCCTGGAGGTTCTCAACAGAATCGTTAATACCACCGAGTTCCTTCAGATGGTTGCGAGCGTGAACCCACTCAGCGTGAGCAATAGCCTTAAACAGACGAGCGACGTTAGGATATCCTTCTTTTTCAGCAACTTGACTGTAGATGAGGTACTTCATGTGTGCTTGGCTCTCGCCAGCGAAAGCGTCTCTGAGGTTTTGTTCGGTCATGATTCGCATCGTTGCATTCCTCCTAGGCATGTTTTAGTTGAGTCCGTATAATTGTGTAAAATTGGTTTCCCCATGAAATAAAAGAAGCCATTTCTTGTGTCCCTCGGTTAGAATGAAGTTGCAACCATAACATCCTAGAGAGGAGACATCAGAAATGG
>JAAYMS010000058.1 GCA_012521295.1 Bacillota bacterium | reverse complement strand
TCGCCGTTCACTAGGCCGACGTTGATCCCCGCTACAGGGCCAGAAAATGGGATGTCCGACACATGTAGGGCTGCACTGGCCCCAATCATGCCTGCGATGGTAGGGTCGTTGTCGTAATCGACAGACAGGACTGTCACTACAACCTGGACATCGTTGCGGAAACCGCTGGGGAATAAAGGCCTTAATGGCCGGTCAATCATGCGAGCGGCTAAGATCGCATTTTCGCTAGGCCGCCCTTCCCTTCTACCCCATCCTCCGGGAATTCGTCCGACTGCATACATCCGCTCTTCGTAGTCGACAAGAAGCGGGAAAAAGTCAATGCCTTGCCGTGGCTCTTTGCTCATGGTAGCGGTGACCAGTACTACTGTATCACCGTATCTGACCAGCACTGAGCCATTGGCCTGCTGCGCTAGTTCGCCGAACTCGAGGACAAGAGGCCGCCCTCCCAGTTCCCGACGAAATTCTAATGCCATGCTATAACCTCCAGTTATCCAATTCTTTAGGCCATGATCAGTTAGTCTACTGAACTACTGATAGTATAGCCCAAATCGTTCTCCGTAACAGATATTCAAAAAAGAGCGGGGGTTCCCGCTCGTGATCTTATCTGCGCAAACCGAGTGCGTCAATCAAACTCCGATAGCGCTCAATGTCTTTCTTGGCAAGATAGTTAAGAAGACCCCGGCGTTGACCAATCATTTTGTAAAGGCCACGGCGTGAATGGTGATCATTCTTATGGGTCTTAAGATGTTCGGTCAGTTCGTTAATCCGAAAAGAGAGAAGCGCGATTTGCACCTCAGGCGAACCTGTGTCACCTTCGTGCCGCTTAAATTGGTCAATGATTTCTTGCTTTCTTTCCTTTGTTATCACGTATAATACACCTCCAAAATTCTTGAAACACCACTTCCCAAGAGCAGCGCTGGAGCACACGCAGCTCCTAGAAAAGGGCTTTCTACCTCATTGTAGCACAATTCGATTTCCCTGTAAATGAAATCTGTCAATTAACTCTTCGGCAAGCTTCACGTCTTCGGCAATCTGAACTTCTAGCTCCTGAGCGGTCTTAAAGCGCACGATTTCTCTGGTTTTCTTTAGAAACTGCAGTTCCACGCTCTGGTTATAGAGATCGCCTGAGTAGTTCAGAATGTATGCTTCGACTGTCTGGCGGTCTCCAGCAAAAGTAGGATTCTTCCCCACTGATGTCATGGCCGGATATCCTCGGCCATCGCTGAGCACAGCCCACGTTAAGTATACCCCTTCGCCGGGAAGAACGATGCGAGGATCGATTTCAAGGTTAGCTGTAGGAAAGCCTAACTTACGTCCGCGCCCTTCGCCTGCTACCACCGTTCCTCGATAGCTCGGGTACCGTCCCAATAGTTCGGCAGCTTCATCTACTTTTCCGTCAGCAATCATCTCGCGAATTCGGGTACTGCTGATGGCTTGACCCTCCAAAGATACAGCAGGAACCACGGTCACGTCAAAGCCAAGTTTTTCACTATACTCCTGAAGAAGCTCGACGCTTCCACGGCCTTTGTGGCCAAAGCGGAAGTTAAAGCCACAGACAATATGGACGGCCTGAAGCTGATTAACAAGTAGGTCGATGAATTCTTCTGCTTCTACCCTTGCCACATCGTAGTTAAAAGGTGTCCAGATCACTTCATCAATGCCAAATTCTCGAATCAACCTAACCTTGTGTTCGAACGAACAGAGCATCCGGTAGTCTTGTTTAAAGAACTGGCCCGGCGGAATGTCGAAAGTGAATACCGAGCTGCATCCATTGGTGGGGCGATGATCTAGAGCTGCCTTAAGAAGCTGCTGATGACCGCGGTGAACTCCATCAAACGTTCCGATGGCAATACAGCGTGGCTTGTCCGATTGGGGATTATTCCAAAACAGTTGCAGTGTCTATCCCTCCACAAATACACGTATAGGCTGGCAGATTAGGCCACCCGCATCGCGGACTTGGCCAAGGGCCAGAACGTTTCCTTCTAGATCGAGTAGAAAAACCTGATCATCGATATGCAGCTCTTGGGGAACATCAAGCAGATCCGATGGACGAATAAAGTTCCCATGGCGGATGCGGTTTTCTGCTAGCGGGCTGACCTTAACCTGAGGCCAGTCGGGCAGCGCAGCTGTCATAGGCAGAAGAAAGCTTGTGTCGCCGTCTTCCACCATGTCTGTAATCGACTCAAGCGTATACGCGTTATCAAACGTAAAGGGGCCAGAGCGTACGCGTGACAAAAACGACAGATGTGCACCGACTCCCAACTTAGCGCCAATGTCGTGGCAGAGGGTCCGCACATAGGTGCCTTTCGAGCATTCTACATAAAACAACACTCTAGAACCGAAGGTCAGGATATCTTCGTACTCATTCCATATCTTGTTGATATGGAGATCACTGATAGTAACGCAGCGTGGTTGTCGTT
Organism: Bacillota bacterium; assembly: GCA_012521295.1. GTDB lineage: Bacteria > Bacillota > Limnochordia > Darwinibacteriales > Darwinibacteriaceae > JAAYMS01. The sequence goes on along the minus strand of JAAYMS010000058.1, from coordinate 12,543 downwards.
CTACAGTAACTCCCTGCCGCTGAAGCTCGTAGAGGCGGCGTCCTTCCACCTGCACAGCAGAGGCCATCGGTGGGATCTGCTCAATCTCTCCGCGAAACTGGGCCATGACATCGGCTAAGCGCTTGGGCGTGATCCGGAAGTTGGTCGTAACCTCTTCAGTCGCGCCCCCTCCATCCTGAGTCGATGTGGCAAGGCCCAGTGTCATTTCAGCAACGTATGCTTTGTCGTAGTCCACCATGAACTGAACTAATTTCGTGGCCTTCCCCACGCAGATGGTCAAGATACCTCCCGCTCCTGGATCGAGGGTTCCGGCATGACCTACGCGCTTAGTGTTCAGCAACCTGCGAAGGTAACCGACCACTTGGTGGGAACTCATGCCCATAGGCTTAATCACATTGATGATGCCGTTCATGAGTGTTCGACCTCATTTAGGTAGTTTCGTGCTTTGCTCAAAACCAGTTCGACCACCTCTTCTAGCCTGCCCTGAATCTTTGCTCCCGCGGCAAGGCGGTGGCCTCCTCCTCCAAGTTGACTCGCTAGAGCACCTACATCAATATAATCAGACCTAAAGCCTACTCGTACTTCACCAGGAGACGCCTCTCTAAAAAGGATAGCAATTACAGCAGAGTTGACCATGCGGGCATACTGGACCAGCTGGTCAGTGGTATTTGGATCTGTACCGAAGCGCTGAAAATCATCATAGCTTAGTTCCATCCAAACAAGCCTGCCGTCAAGGTCTGACTTAAGATTGCTGAGAGCATACCCCAAGAGTTTCATGAACTCCATCGATTGAGAAGCAAAGATCTGTCTGTTAATCGAAGCATGGTCAACGCCGTGCTGCATCAACTCCGCCGCGATCATTAGCGTTTCTGCAGTCGTATTTGCGTAGCGGAATCCGCCAGTATCTCCCACAATGCCAGCATAGAGAGAGGTGGCAATTTCTCTCGTGAGAGTGACGCCCAGGCTCTTTAACAGGCGGTACACCATCACAGCGGTGGCCGCCTCAGTCGAGTTGATATGGGTAGTGGGATTTCTATACGCGTTGCCTCGATGGTGATCGATATTGATGATTCTGTCTGACTGCTGTAGGGTGACGGATAGGATTCCGGTGCGGCTTGGTTCACAGTCAAGCACTATGATCCATGCATCACCAATATTGTCGAGCCCATCGGGTAGGACTTCGATTAAGTCCAAACCTGGCCAGTCTAGATTTTCTGGCGGAGGATCAGAAGAGACCACCCGGCACGACTTCCCCAACTGCTTAAGTCCGAAGTACAGGCCCAGCATTGAGCCTAAACTGTCCGGATCAGGATGTTCGTGCGACGTGATGATGAACTCTTCATGATCCTTAATGGCGTGAATAATCGCATTCACGATTCGTCACCTTCGCCGCCTTCGCTATCAGCTGGTAGCGAAGTGCCCAGTTCCCGCAGGATCGCATTGATCCGCGCTCCTCTTTCTAAAGAAGAGTCGTGTAGGAACTTAATATCAGGTGTATGCCTCATTCTGACGCGCCTGGCTAGCTCGGTACGGATAAACCCTTTGGCGTTGTTGAGGCCCTCTAGAGTATTCTGAGCCTCGTCTTCACCACCGAGAACGCTGAAATAGATGCGTGCTAATGACAAATCTCTGGAGAGATCCACATCGGTAATGCTGAGCATCCCGAGCCGTGGATCTTTTACCTCTCTACTAATAATGTCACTAACAGCACGCTTAATATCTTCTGTTAGTCTATAGTGCTTCGTGGACATGCCAATCACTCCCTGGGACTGCTTAGAGTGTCCGTTCGATTTTTTCCATGAAGAAAGCTTCGATGATGTCGCCTTCTTTGATGTCGTTGAACTTCTCGATACCAATACCGCATTCATAACCTTGGGCTACTTCACGGACATCATCTTTAAAGCGGCGCAGCGAACTGATCTTTCCTTCATAGATGATGATATTGTCTCTCAAAACGCGGACTTCCGCAGAACGAGTGATCTTGCCTTCTTGGACGTAGCACCCAGCCACAACACCCGCGTTTGGTACTCTAAAGGTCTGGCGAACTTCTGCACGCCCAAGGACGACTTCCTTATATTCTGGATCGAGCAGACCTGCCATGGCAGCCTTGACATCGTCTAGGAGGTCATAAATGATTCTGTACAAGCGGATATCGACACCTTCGCGCTCTGCTTCTTTCCGTGCGCTGGGCTCTGGCCTGACGTTAAATCCAACAATGACAGCATCACTTGTAGCTGCCAAGTGGACGTCTGTTTCGGTAATGGCACCTACTGCTTGGTGGATGATCCGAACCCGAACCTCATCAGTGGACAGCTTCTCTAGCGACGCGCGCACTGCTTCGACAGAACCATGTACGTCACCCTTAACGATGAGATTGAGTTCCTTGATCTCACCTTCTTGGATCCGCTGGTACAGATCATCCAGGGTCACGCGGCTTGTACGAGCCATCTCTTTTTCACGAATCTTATTCTGGCGAATTTGTGCAACTTGGCGAGCGGTTTGCTCATCATCAACTACTACAAGTTGGTCACCAGCTTCAGGTACTTCGCTGATTCCTAAGACCTCGACCGGTGTGGCAGGACCGGCTTCTTTGATGTTGCGGCCCGTGTCATCGACCAGCGCCCGAACCTTTCCATAGACGCTTCCGACTACAAACGGGTCACCAACTCTTAGTGTACCTGTCGAAATCAGCACGGTAGCTACAGGACCGCGCCCTTTATCCAGCTGCGCTTCAATGACTGTTCCTCGAGCATGACGGTTCGGATTAGCCTTAAGCTCTTCCATTTCGGCCACGAGAAGGATCATTTCCAGTAGTTCGTCAATGCCTTCGCCCTTCAATGCCGAAACCGGTACAGCAATTGTGCTGCCGCCCCAATCCTCTACAACAAGGCCATATTCGATCAGTTCTTGTTTCACGCGGTCAGGGTTCGCCGCAGGCAGGTCAATCTTGTTAATAGCTACAATGATGGGCACCCCAGCAGCCTTTGCGTGGTTGATGGCCTCTACGGTTTGAGGCATGACACCATCATTTGCAGCCACTACCAAGACTGCGATATCGGTCACTTTTGCTCCTCTCGCCCTAAGAGCGGTAAAGGCCTCGTGGCCAGGTGTGTCTAAGAATGTGATGGGCTGTCCCTTATAAGTGATCTGGTAAGCACCGATATGCTGTGTGATGCCGCCTGCTTCGGTAGCTGTAACCTTTGTCTTACGAATTGAGTCCAGCAGCGTGGTCTTTCCGTGGTCGACATGACCCATGATGGTCACTACTGGTGGACGAGGAACCAAGTTTTCGGGGTCCTCGTCGACTTCGGCAAAGACCCGATCTGCCAAGTCCATTTCTGGCTGAACTTCAACATTGAAGTCGCTGCAGATAATCTCAGCAATATCATAGTCGATCGACTGAGTGAGTGATGCCATGATGCCGATCTTCATCAGGCGCTTGATGATCTCAGTGCCGTTTACAGAGAGCTTCTCAGCCAGATCTTTCACGGTGACGGTTTCTGCCAGCGTAATGACCTTGGGTTCTGCTTTTTCAGAGCGTTGGTCAGGTCTTTCTCTGCGGCTCTTACCACGCTTATTGTTTTTCTTCTTCCCTTTTGAATGAAAATTCTTTTCTATTTCTTCATCTCCAGACCGCCGTTTAGCTTTTCTTGCGCGATAGTCATCATCGTCATCATCAGGAATGACATTACCAGGAATTGCTGCTTCTACATCAGGACTGTAGTGATCCCGAACCATCTCCGCAATATCTTCATCGATCGTGCTCATGTGGTTGCGCACATCAGCCCCAAGCTCGATCAGAAAATCCACCAGTACTTTACTCTCTAAGTCTAATTCCCTTGCTAATTCATAGACTCTTACTTTACTCATCAGCATCACTCCTAGTTTTTCTCCTCCACCGCTAGACGGGAATGGATCGCTTTCGCGAATCCCCGATCAGTTACTCCAATAATCGCGCGGCGGGCTTTGCCGATTGCCATTCCCAGCTGTTCTTTTTCGCCCCACACGGCAAAATCAATATCACGGTATTTGGCCATGTTTTCAAACTTTGTTTGAGTATTGCCTGAAGCGTCCGCTGCGATAATCAACAGATGTACCTTATCTCTGCGTATGGCCGCTTCTACGGCGTCTTCACCAGAGACCAGTTTGCCAGCACGCTGAGCTAGTCCTAGAAGACTAAGTATGCTGTTCACTAACAAGACTCTCCATTTCCATAATTGTCGTCTCGTTTATATCACACCCAAGGGCGCGCTGCAATCTACGCCCAGAGAGAGCCAGCTGGAGGCATTCGGTGGAATAGCAAATATAGGCCCCGCGGCCAGATTTTTTGCCCGTAGGATCCGGCTGTACTTCACCTTCCGGGGTTCTCACAATGCGCAGCATAGAGCGCTTCGGTTGTGCTGTTCGGCATCCGATACAGGTACGAACAGGAACGTGTTTCTGGCGCACTTAGACCACCTATTCCTCTGTATTAAAATCAAAGTCAATCAATTCGAGTTGACTGAGGTCTTTAATTACCTTTTCCTTCTTCTTTCGCTTAGATTTGCTTGTCTCCTGCTTTTCAGTAGTTTCGCTAGAAGCACTCGGCTGCTGCTCGGAGCCCGGGGTCATATACCGGCCGAATCTCTCTGTCCATGACTTGCGCTTGGTAACGTTGGTGAGTGCAGCCAGTTCTTCAGGAGCGATTTCGCGAGGTTGCTCGACTTCAGCGGCAGGTTCCTTTACGTCGTCTGCCTTGTCAGTGTCTTTACTTTCCTCTGTTTCGTCGGCTTCTTCTGCCTCTTCTACTTCATCGGTTTCTTCGGCTTCTTCGAAGTCAGAGGCATAGTCAATCTCTTCGACCACGTCTGTCGTTTCTTCGACAGCTTCTTCAGCCTCGTCCGCTTCTCTCTCGGCTTCTTCGAGCTTCAGCTGGGCAAAGAACTCCTCAGCTTGATCGATACTCTTAATATCGATACGCCACCCTGTTAGGCGGGCTGCCAGGCGCGCATTCTGCCCCTCCCTACCGATGGCCAAAGAGAGCTGATCCTCTGGTACTACTGTGTAAGCTACCCGTTCTTTCTCATCGAGGCGCACATAAAAGACCTTAGCAGGGCTAAGTGCGTTCTTGATGAATTCTTCTTCGTCTTCGACCCAGGCTACAACATCGATCTTCTCGTTGTTCAGTTCAGAAACCACAGCCTGAACTCGAGAACCGCGTGCACCTACACATGCTCCAACTGGATCGACGTCTGGATCACGGCTGTATACAGCGATCTTGGATCGATTTCCGGCTTCTCTTGCTACTGCCTTGATCTCGACTTCACCGCTTTGGATTTCAGGCACTTCTAATTCAAAGAGATTGCGAAGAAGTCCTGGATGCGTGCGAGAAAGAAAGACCTGCGGCCCCTTAGTGCTCTGCTTAACTTCATTAATGTAGAATTTCATCCGGCCATGCTGCGGGTAGTCTTCACCGGGGATCTGTTCGCTTACTGGCAGAACTGCCTCAACATTGCCCAAATCAACGATAACGTTGCGATGCTCATAGCGCTGAATGATACCTGTCACCACATCGCCCTCGCGATTTGCATACTCATCGTAGATGATCGAGCGTTCTGCTTCACGAATCTTTTGGATTACTACCTGCTTGGCATTCTGAGCCGCGATGCGGCCAAAATCTCTCGGAGTAACTTCTTGCTCCACGATATCGCCTATCGTGTAGTTCGGATCAATGTCCTGGGCCTCAGCCAGTGAAATCTCCGCAGCTTCATCATTGACCTCGTCCACTACGACGCGGCGGGAATAGACATGGATCGCTCCTGTCTGTTCGTTAAACTCGACCCGCACATTCGAAGAGGAGCCGGATCCGTAGTTCTTCTTGTAAGCCGAGACAATCGCTGTCTCAATGGCATCAAGCAGAATATCCTTGGAGATCCCCCTTTCTTTTTCCAGCTCCACCAGGGCTCTCAACAACTCTGAATTCATTCTCCCAATTCCTCCCGTTTTAGAACTCCACAGCTAACCGTGCTTTGGAAATTAAGTCTAAAGGAATGGCATAGACGGTGCCATCAACCTCAACTTGGACCTGCCCTTCTGAAAGGCCGAGCAGAGTTCCCTGGAAGCTCTTGCGGCCGTCAACAGCGGAATATGTACGAATATTGACCAACCGGCCGGCAAAGCGCTTATAGTCCGACTCTTTCTTGAGCGGCCGCTCTAATCCAGGTGATGATACTTCCAGCGAGTATGGACCAGGAATTGGGTCTTCCTGATCGAGGATATCGCTCAGAACTTCACTGACAGACTGACAGTCCTGCAGATCGATCCCTCCGGGCTTATCCAAGAAGACACGCAGCACCCATCCGTGCGGTTCTTTAACGTATTCTACATCTACTAACTCAATTTCACTGTCTTTGACAATCGATTCGACCCACTCGGCGACCTGAGCCACAAGCATATTCTTGTTCATCAGCCAAGCCCCTTTCCATCACTAGCTCCTTATATCTCACTATAATCATGCCCGTTTTTGCATGAGTTCTGTAAAAATGTTCCCATACGGCAAAAGAGTGGGTGACACCCACTCTTCGGCCCGTCAAAGTTTTCCCATTCTTTTCTGATTATAACATGGTACTAGAAGAGTGTCAATTGATTCGTCTCCGGCAGGCCCTCGAGACAGCCGTGCTGCCGCAGTGTTTCAATCACAGCCTTGGTGATCCTTGCTCGCTGACGGAGATCTTCAACCGACTTAAACTCGCCTTCTTCCCTAGCAGCTACAATCCCAGCAGCCGCACTCGCACCTACACCTTCCAAGGATGCGAGCGGTGGCAATAGGGCGTCACCGTCTATCAGAAAATGGCGATCAGAAGAGCGGTAGAGGTCAACTCGTTTGAACTTCACCCCTCTAGCCATAGCTTCGAGGACGACCTCTAGGATAGTCACCATGTTTGCTTCCTTCGGTGTAGCTTCAATACCCTTCGCTTCGATAGCGGCGATTTCCGATCGGACACGGTGTTCTCCCTGGGCGACTAAGTGGGCATCGAAGTCGCCTGTTTTCGTAGAAAAGAACGTCGCGTAAAACGCCAAGGGATAGTGTACCTTAAAATATGCGATGCGGAACGACATCGTTACATAAGCTACAGCGTGGGCCTTCGGGAACATGTAACTGATTTTGTTGCACGATTCGATATACCAATCAGGTACATTATGTTCTTTCATAAGGGCCACGTCTTTTTCTGTGAGGCCGCGTCCCTTCCGGACTTGCTCCATGATGCGGAAAGCATCTCCTGCTGCCAAGCCCTGATGTATTAGGTAAACCATGATGTCGTCTCGACAAGCAATACAGTTGCTCAGGTCGGTAATTCCTGCCCGAATAAGATCCTGTGCGTTACTGTTCCATACGTTAGTCCCGTGGGACAAACCACTGATACGCACAAGTTCACCGAATGTCGTCGGCCGCGTTTCAACCAACATCTGCCGGACAAAGGGTGTGCCGAACTCAGGGACTCCCAGCGTACCGACTGGCGTGCCGATCTGTTCTTCCTTCAGATTCAGAGCTTCTAGGCTGCTGAATATGCTCATGGTCGCCGGGTCGTCAAGGGGGATTTCTTGGACATCGATACCTGTCAGGTCACTGAGCATGCGCAGCATTGTCGGCGCATCGTGCCCGAGAATATCCAGTTTGACCAAGCAGTCCTCAATGGCGTGGTAGTCAAAATGTGTAGTGACAATACCGCTCGAACCGTCGTTTGCCGGGTACTGGATAGGCGTGAAGTCATAGATCTCCATGTCTTCGGGAACTACCATCATGCCGCCCGGATGCTGGCCAGTGGTACGGCGGACACCAGTAATCTTGCGCACCAGGCGGTTGACTTCGGCACTGCGGCGTTTTTCCCCGACCTGCTCAAGATACTTCATGACAAATCCGTAGGCAGTTTTTTCAGCAAGCGTGCCGATGGTTCCAGCTCGAAAGACATGTTCGCGCCCGAAAAGCTCTTCAGTATAGCGGTGCATATTACCTTGGTATTCACCGCTGAAGTTAAGGTCAATATCTGGAATCTTATCGCCATGGAAACCCATGAACACCTCAAAGGGGATGTCAAACCCATGCTTGTCCAAGTTAGTGCCGCACTGTGGGCACTCACGGTCTGGCAGGTCCACGCCTGTGGGTGCTTCTCCCTTAGTGAAGAATTCACTCCATTTGCAGTTCGGACAAACATAATGAGGAGGCAGTGGGTTTACCTCTGTGATGTTACACATTGTCGCCACCAGAGACGAGCCAACAGAACCCCGGGAACCAACGAGATAACCATCATCGAGGGATTTCTTCACTAGTTTGTGTGCAATCCAGTACAGAGATGCATAACCGTTGCCAATAATTGCGGTGAGCTCTTTTTCAAGACGGGCAGTTACTATTTCAGGCATCTCCTCGCCATAGAGTTTGCGCGCATTGGCGTAAGCCATTTCCCACAGCATATCTTCGGCGTCCTTGACTCTTGGTGGATGGAGCTTATTTGGAACCGGTGCTAACTCTTCGCATTGGTCTGCCACCCATTGGGGATTGGCTACCACTACTTCATGGCGTTCATCAGGGGTGAGATACGAGAACTCCGCCAGCATTTCTTCTGTCGTCCGGAAATAGAGCGGCGCCTGGCGTTCTGCGTCTTCAAATCCCTGCCCTGCCAGCAGAATTGTGCGGTACAGATCGTCCTCTGGCCGTAAGAAGTGAACGTCTCCTGTGGCCACCACCGGTTTGTTCAATGCCCTGCCCAACTGCAGGATCTGTTTGTTGATGGCTATCAGGTCATCTCTGGTCTTGACATACTCGGTACCAATCAGGAACTCATTATTGCCTAAAGGTTGAATCTCAAGATAGTCATAGAAGGCCGCAATCTCTGCTGCCTTCGGATTGCGGCGGAGTACTGCCTGGAATACCTCACCCGCTTCGCAAGCAGAACCGACTAGAATCCCTTCGCGGTATTTGATCAGCTCGTGCCGAGGGATGCGTGGACGTCTATAAAAGTAATCCATATGAGAAAGGGAAACAAGGCGGTAAAGGTTTTTCAACCCCACCTTATTCTTGGCAATCAAGATGATATGATACGATCGCCCCTTCTCTTCGTTCACCAGATAGCCTTCGACTCCGTAGAGGATCTTCACGCCGTGCTTCTTGCCAGCCTTATAGGCGTCAGGGAAGGCTTGGATTACACCGTGGTCTGTTATTGCTACCGCGGAGTGGCCCAAAGAAGCAGCCATCTTGACCGCGTCATCAACGTCAATGACGCCGTCTAAACCGCTCATCTTTGTATGCAGATGAAGTTCGACACGTTTGTGTTCTGCATTATCACGCAGCGGATCAGGCGGCTCGATCGGAGCCAGAGCTGTAACCATCATCGCCAACTCGTTATCAAAGGACTGGTACTGCACATTTCCCTGAACCCGGTACCATGCACCTGTCTTAATGGTGCACTCAGCAGGATCATCGACAAATAACTTACATCCGATTGTGTCTGTGCCGTCGTAAACACTGAAGGTGATAAGAGTGCTGCCGCTGCGTGTTAGACGGGATTCGAAGTCGATTACTTCACCGGCAATTAGGGCACCCCGCTCTTCCTCTTGGATCTCCTTGATAGGCTGAGGTGTGCCATTAATGCTCTCGCGGACAATCTGCCTTCTTCTTCGACTTCTACGGGTGCCAGCACCGCCGTTACCATTCTCAAAACCAGTGCCGTTACCGTTTCCATTGCCTCCGGGCGTTGAGTACTGTACGGGTTGAGGAGTGAAGCCCTTTACGATCTGTTCCATATAGCTTTCCTCATCGGACTTCTCTTCCCAAGCAAACTCAATATAGTCCACTTCAGGGATTGAACTCTTAAGTTTGCGAGCGATGTCATCCCAGAACTCTTCTGTTCCAGCCCGAGCCCCGTCCATGTGGAGGGTCCACTTGCGGAGAACGGGATCGATTGCGATCTCTTTGATCTTTACCTGCTTAATCAGGGGATGATCAGAGACTGAGGCGAGGAAGTCGGCGTTATCTGGTCGGATAAAATACATCTCAGCCAAAAAAACACCTCCAAAAAAGAACTCCAGGTTGTTCACCAGGAGTTAGTAGCGGGCCCATTTCATGATCTCCCAATACATCCGCATCCGTGCACATAATCCCTTGACCACGCCCCGTTTTTCTTCCTTCATGACCTGAGAAAGATCATGAAGATGGACGATTTCTACAGGAATTTCGTGCCTGTCTGCATAGCGCGATAGAGCAACCTCAATACCATAGCGGGTGTGCTCTAGTTGGGGTATTTCCTGAAAGAGGCTGCGGCGCACTGCCCGCTGTCCAGACAGGAACGGGGCAATCTTCTGAGCCAAATCTGTAGCAAAGCGGCCATCTTCAAACAGCCCCACTGACATATCGGCTCGGCCAGATCTGACAGGTTCTATCAGATTAGCGATATGCTCTGGCTTGAGCCCCACTAAGTCAGCGTCGATAAACACAACTACATCATTCGTCGTGTTTTCTACGCCTGCCTTCATGGCTCCGCCTTTACCCCTATTCTCAGGTAGTTCCAAGACGCGAACAGGATAGCAGCGCGCTACCTCGGCAGTTCGATCTGTCGAACCATCGCTGACAACGAGGACATCGTCAACAGCGGGACAGTCGAGCAGGGCTTCGATGACCCGCCCGACTGTAGCTTCTTCGTTATATGCTGGCACGATCGCGGTAACTCCCATACTATCCCCTAGCCTTCAATTAAGCCCAGTACATAATCGGTAATCTCGCTGATGGGCTTCTCAAATCTCTCTCCAGTCTGACGGAGTGTAATCTCGGCATTGCCGTTTTCCAAAGATTTGGGACCAATGGTGATCCTGATGGGGAAGCCAATCAAATCGGCGTCTTTAAACTTGACACCTGGACGTTCGTTGCGATCGTCAAGAACCACTTCTACTCCAGCTGCCTGAAGAGCAGTGTAGATTTCTTCGGCAGCCTGCGCCTGTTTTTCGTCCTTGATGCTGACCGGAACTACAATCACATGATACGGCGCAACGCTCATCGGCCACTTAATGCCGTTTTCATCGTGATGCTGCTCGATGATTGCGGCGACAGTCCGCCCTACCCCAATTCCGTAGCATCCCATAATCAGGGGTTGTTCCTTACCGTTTTCATCAAGGAACGTTGCCTTTAGTGCGGCAGAGTACTTCGTACCTAGTTTGAACACCTGGCCCACTTCTATGCCTCGAGCACTATCCATAGCAGTACCGCACTTCGGGCAGAGGTCCCCTTCTTCCACCATGCGGATATCAGCGGTAGTCGTGACGTTAAAATCTCTGCCGATATTAACGTTCTTCAGGTGATAGTCTGCCTTGTTAGCTCCCGCTACGCAGTTGACCATATCCATTACGCAGCGGTCAGCAATAATCGGGACTTCCAGCCCTACAGGCCCAGCGAATCCAACAGGCGCACCTGTTACCCTTTCGATGATGTCTGGCCCTGCCAGTTCTAGAGTCTGGCACCCCAGCACCTTCTGCAGTTTGATCTCATTCAACTCATGGTCGCCACGAACCAAAGCTGCGACTGGTTTGCCATCGGCTACATAGATGAGGGTCTTCAGACAGTCCGCAGCCTCAACGCCGAGGAAGGCAGTGATCTCGGCAATTGTGGCAGCGTTAGGTGTGGCCACTTCTTCGAGTTCTAGTGGAGCAGCCTCGTTTTTCTGAGATACAAAGCGGTATTCGGCACGTTCGACGTTCGCCGCGTAATCGCAGTCAGGGCAGTAGACAATCAATGCTTCACCAGAGTCGGCAAGTACCATGAACTCATGGGTTTCGTCGCCTCCGATAGCTCCAGAATCTGCTTCTACGGGGCGAGTCTTTAGGCCGCAGCGAGCAAAAATCCTCTCATATGCATGGTAAGCATCCCAGTAAGCATTGTTAAGGCCTTCTTCATCACGGTCAAAAGAATACATGTCTTTCATGATGAACTCGCGGCCGCGTATCAAACCAAATCGGGGCCGAATCTCATCGCGGTACTTGTTTTGAATCTGATAGAGCCGCAAGGGGAGCTGGCGATATGAACGCACTTCAGAACGTATTAGCGCCGTAATGAGCTCCTCGTGAGTAGGACCGAGGCAGAACTCTCGGTTGTTGCGATCAACCAGCCGAAACATTTCAGGGCCATAATCTGCCCAGCGTCCAGTTTCGTGCCAGAGCTCCGATGGTTGAACAATAGGCATGAGTACCTCTTGACAACCTATGCGATTCATTTCCTCGCGTATGATAGCTTCAACTTTGCGAATAACTTTCAAACCTAGCGGCAGGTAAGAGTAAATGCCCGCTGCAGTTCGGCGGATCAATCCAGCTCTCAGCATGTACCGATGGCTTGCAATTTCAGCCTCGGCAGGTGTTTCTCTCAGCGTTGGTGCATATAACTGGGACATCAGCATTCGTATCCAGCCTCCATCAATTCCGTTCTTCAAGATAGACTTGCGCCTCCTGCACAAGCGCATCTACAAGTTCATCTTCTTTTACTCTGCGGACAATCCTGCCCCCACGAAAAACAAGTCCGACTCCTTT
>JAAYMS010000007.1 GCA_012521295.1 Bacillota bacterium | reverse complement strand
CTGCCTGGAGCGAACTGCGGCGCCTGTGGTTATGCAGGATGCCGTGCTTTTGCTGAAGCGGCTGCTGGTGGTCAAGCACCGCCAGATGGTTGCCCAGTAGGTGGAGCGAAGGTAGCCAGTCTCGTCGCTAAGATTCTCGGTGTCGAGGTCGCCGAAGGTGCAGTCCGCAAGGTTGCACAGGTTCTCTGCGCCGGGGGCAATGCCGAGGCAAAGATCGTAGCCGAGTATGACGGGCCGAGAGACTGCCGTGTTGCACAAAACACTCAGAACGGTTCGTTCAAGGCCTGCAGCTATGGTTGCTTAGGTTTGGGTACTTGTGTAGCCGCCTGCCCCTTTGATGCCATGTATATGGACGATAATGGCCTGCCTGTGGTTATTGAGGAAAAATGTACAGGTTGCGGAATGTGTGTGCGCGCTTGCCCCAGGAATATTATTGTCTTGGCCGAAGAGCCCCAAGGTGTTCATATCCGCTGCCGGTCACTCGCTTTGGGCAAAGATGTGCGCGGCGTCTGTTCTGTGGGCTGCATCGCCTGCCGCCGTTGTGAAAAAGAGTGCCCTGTTGATGCCATTACGGTCGAGAATAACCTGGCTGAGATCAACTACGACTTGTGTATTAACTGCCGCAAGTGCGTAGCTGTCTGTCCGATGAACACAATTCAGTATCAAGAGGGCAAACCTGTGTTGAAGAAGAAGCGGGCAAGCTAGGGAGGGATCTTGTTGAGAAGGAACATAGGGTCTCACCCTTATCTGCTTGCCATTGGAATCGCCGTTGCCGTCATTGGTTTGGCGGCAATCGGCTATTTCTTCATATACCAGCCTTATCTTGCACGATCTTACACAGATGCCCAGGCTAGCCGCATCTTAATGAGCACAGTCGTGGACGTTAGTGCTTACGGCCGTGATGCTGAGACTTACGTAAAGCAGGCTTTTGATGAGATGGAAAGGCTCGAAGGGCTTCTCTCACGTCATATAGTCGACAGTGAAGTTTCGCAGATTAACGCGCAGGCTGGCGAATGGGTAAAGGTTTCGGATCCTACTTTAGCCGTTATCGAGCTTGGAATTGAGTATGGAGAACTCACGGGAGGTGCGTTTGATATTACCGTGGGGGCGCTCGTCAGTCTGTGGGGATTTGGCACTGGCGATTATAAAGTACCAACCAATGAAGAAATCGCAAGTGCGTTACAAACGGTCGATTACCGCCGCATCGAAGTAGACAAGGCCGGAAAACGGGTGCGCATTCCCGCGGGCACTGTGTTAGATCTAGGCGGTATCGCAAAAGGTTATATCGTTGATGAAGCGCGCAGGTTCCTTGTTGAGAATCGCATTCAGCGTGCGATTGTTAACGCTGGTGGAGACATATCAGTCATTGGATCTCGCCCCGATGGGACTCCTTGGCGTGTCGGTGTACAGAATCCAGATGATCCATCGCAAATACGCTGGGTAATTCCTCTGCAGAACAACAGTGTTGTCACGTCTGGTGACTATCAGCGCTATTTCGTTCAAGACGGCGAGCGCTGGCATCATATCCTTGATCCGCGAACGGGTTTTCCTGCACGTAGGATTCGCAGTGTAACAATTGTGACAGACAAGGCGGCAAGGGCGGACGCTTTATCTACCGCCGTGTTTGTTTTAGGTTTAGAAGAAGGAAGTGCACTTGTAGAGAAACTTCCAGGAGTCGAGGCAATTATCGTAACAAGTGACGACCATGTATGGATTTCTTCTGGACTAGCTGGATCCATAGTATCACTCTAGTGTACTAGGCTAACTTTCGCACGGGGGGGTTAGCCTTGTTTTTTAAAATACACCAAGGGGGGAAATCTATGGAAGCATCTAAGCGAGCTGCAGAGCTGCGAGAGAAGGTGCAGCCTTACGTGGCTGCCCAGAAAAACATTGAGACAGGCTTTGATATTGCCGAAACTGCAACCAGCCAGAAAAAACGAATCCTCGAGATTCTCGGAGGTACCGAATCTGACTGGGACGATTGGAACTGGCAGATGAGCAACCGGATCAAGGACGTCGACACTCTCGCAAGAATCGTCGAACTCGACGAAGATGAAAAGGCGGTCATCTCAGAGATAGGGAAAACCTATCGGTGGGCTATTTCGCCGTACTATGCTTCGCTTATGAGCCCAGACAGCCATGCCTGTCCCATTCGGTGGCTGGCCATTCCCTCAGCTTACGAGTATTCTGAGGAAGGCGAACTCGATCCCATGGATGAGGAGCATACTTCGCCTGTCCCTGGAGTGACGCGGCGCTATCCAGATCGACTCATCATTAAAGTTACTAACCAGTGTGCAATGTACTGCAGACACTGCCAGCGCCGCCGGTTGATTGGCGAAACGGACCATCATGCATCCGAAGAGGTCCTGCAGGGTGCCATCCGCTATGTGAGGGATAATCAAGAAATAAGAGATGTCCTCATAACCGGTGGCGATGCGTTTACGCTAGATGATGACGTCATCGAGTGGCTTCTGAAAGAACTGACAGCAATTTCTCACGTCGAAATCGTACGCTTCGGAACGAGGACTCTTGTAACGATGCCCCAGAGAATTACTTCTAGACTCTGCAATATTCTCAGCAAGTATCATCCTGTTTATGTGAACACTCATGTTAACCATCCCAAAGAGATTACTCCCGAATTGGCAGCGGCAGCTGATCGCTTGAGCCGCGCTGGCGTTCCCCTAGGCAACCAGGCTGTTCTGCTGCAGGGCATCAATGCCTCGCCACATGTTATGAAAAAGCTCAACCACGAGCTATTGAAGGTGCGAATTAGGCCTTATTATATCTTCCACGCCAAATGCGTGAAAGGTACACTGCATTTTAGGCCGCGTATCGAAACCGGGTTGGAAATCATGGAACAGCTCCGTGGATACACTTCAGGGATGGCTATACCCACTTATATAGTAAATGCTCCTGGTGGACTAGGGAAAACACCAATTCTGCCGAATTATTTAGTTGGGTGGGGTGAGGACTACGTTCTAATCCGCACATGGGAAGGGAAAGTCCTGCGCTACCCGAACTTTTCCGGAGAATTGCCGAACTCTGTCGAGTTCATGGAAAATAAGGAGGGCTGTATTGATGTATGATTTAGCAATTATAGGAGGAGGCCCGGCTGGTCTAGCTGCGGGCTTGTATGGTGCTCGCTCCAATCTGAGAACGGTTATCATCGAGCGAGGCCTGCCCGGTGGCCAGATGCAGAACACACTCGATATCGAGAACTATCCTGGCTTTAAGCATGTTCTCGGGCCCGATCTTTCCAATCATATGTATCAGCAGACACTAGAACTAGGTGTCGAATGGAAGACTGGTGAAGTAACAGAAGTGCGGCTCGATGGGCAGCCCAAGCTCCTTCGGGTTGGTAAAGACGAAATTGAGGCGAAGGCTGTCATCATTGCCTCAGGGGCACTGCCCAAGTACCTTGATGTTCCGGGTGAGAAGGAATTTCAAGGCCGCGGCGTATCTTACTGCGCTACATGCGACGGTGCTTTCTTTAGGGGCAAGCATGTGTTTGTGGTAGGTGGTGGCGATTCGGCAGTGGAAGAGGGCTTGTTCCTCACTAATCATGCGGAAAGCGTAACCGTGATCCACCGTCGTGATACCCTGAAAGCCCAGCCCTATCTACAGGAACGGGCGTTCAAGAACCCGAAAATGAAGTTTGTTTGGGATTCTGCTGTCGAGGAAATACTCGGTGACACCAAAGTGACCGGTGTGCGGGTACGGAACCTTAAGGACGACACTACCACGGTCCTCGAAGGTGATGGGGTGTTCATCTACATCGGGTTCTATCCCAATTCCGGCTTCTTGAAGGGCACCGGCATCCTAAACGATCAGGGCTATGTGATCACCGATGCCAAAATGGCCACTACGATTCCTGGCGTGTTTGCGGCTGGCGATGTGCGTGATACACCTCTGCGCCAGATCATCACCGCATCGAGCGACGGAGCTCTTGCGGCCATGAGTGCGTTTCAGTACATCGAAAGCTTGTAGGATAGCTATAATTTGGTATATTTCTCCCGCGGCACACCAATAATATGGAAAAGATGTGCTGCGGGAGGGTGATGTATGAAGCCGCTGACCAAGTCGGCACTGGTTTTTGTACTCTTTGCGCTTACAGCGTATGGGGCTGTTGGCCCGGCTTATGCCCAGGTTCTGCGCAATGGCATGCGTGGCGAGGAGGTCAGGGCCTTGCAGGAGCGTCTTGTCAGGCTTGGTCATGATCTGGCTGTGGATGGTATATTCGGCCGGGAGACAGAGTCAGTTGTGCTGCAGATTCAGGAGCTTGCTGGAATCTCTACAGATGGAATCGTGGGAAAGCAGACAGAAGAGGTGCTCCGCATTCTTGAGGAGAGTGTGATTGTTTATACCGTTCAGCGCGGGGATACACTGTCTGATTTGGCTTTTGCTTACGGAACAACAGTCAATCAGATTATGCGCCGCAATGGCCTGGATAATCCGAATCAGCTCTATGCCGGTCAACGCCTTTTGATTCCGAATATCAGCCAGGTGGCTTTTAGCGGAGCGCGCCGTACTCCGCGTGTCACCTTCAAGTGGCCCCTCCAGGGGCGGATCAGTTCTGGCTTTGGGTGGCGTAATCACCCGATCACCAAGGTGCGGCACTTCCACGCTGGTATCGATATTGCTGCTCCCCACGGTACCCCAGTTAGAGCCGCTGCAGCGGGGCGGGTGGTCAGTGCCGGGAGGATGGGTGCCTATGGCCTTGCGGTTGTAATTGACCATGGCAGTGGTTATACCACGTGGTACGGGCACTGCAGCAAACTCCTGGTGCGAGTAGGTGATCAGGTAAAAGAGGGCCAGCAAATTGCTCTAGTTGGCAGTACCGGGCAGTCAACTGGGCCCCATTTGGATTTTCGAATCAAAATCGGGGAATATGCAGTTGACCCTTTGGAACTCCTTCCATAAGCAAGAAAGCAGGCACGGAAGAGCAAAACGAAGCGTTCCGCGCCTGCTTCTTATTTGAGAAAGCGGCTCATAGCATTCATCAGATCCTCTAGGGCACCTTCGCCTTCTTCGTCATTCAACGCCTGCTTGATGCAGTGCCTGCTGTGATTCTCAAAAACCGCCAATCCTACCTTATCGAGCGCTGCCCGAACTGCGGCGATTTGATTGAGAATGTCTACACATGATTGCCCTTCCGATATCATGCGGTGAATACCCCGCACTTGCCCCTCGATGCGTTTTAAGCGCCGCAGGAGGTTTTCTCGATCCATTTCCACGTTCATAACAATCCTCCTAAAGCATCCTAACTCGATCATACAAATTGCTGTGTGTTCTGTCAAATGGCTGAGCGGAGGGATGGTAGAGACGTCCATTCCACCAAGTGCAGTAGGGCTTTCCGTCTTTCAAGTATACTTTGGGCAAATCACGATTGATACTGGCACGTCTGGCAATTAGACGGACCGGCAAGCCGGGCGATGGGTGAGGAACGGCACTAAGGTCAAGGATAGTAAGGTTCATTGCTGCCTTGCCGACAACGGCAACTGGCTGACCGTCTACAAAAGCTTGCGGCTTTTCTCCCTTGACTATGCGGCTGACGACACGCGCCGTCTGTACTGCAGGTGTTGATTGGGGTTCCATGGTGAAACCATCTGAATACCCGATGGGAACCACTCCGACAAGCATATCTCGGTGGGCTTTATACGTACCACCATATCCGACACTAGATCCGGCGGATATTCTTCTCACAGAGATAACTTTGGCGTACAGGGCCCACGTTTCCTTCAACTGCAGTTCATCTGCGCCCTTACCCTGTCCATAGAGAAGAGTACCGATCCGTACCATATCCAGATGGGTGTGCGGCCCAAGACAGAAGGCGGCACTGTTTGCAGCATGCCAGATGAGATTGTTCAGTCCTGCTTGAGCAAAGGCTTCTTTGACCGCTAGGAACGTCCGCAGTTGCCTGGCTGTCCGTGAAGAGCTGCTCCCTTCCGCAAAGTGGGTAAAGACTCCAGCCAACTGCAATTTGGCAGAACGGGCAATGCGCTCACCCAATGCTACTGCGTCGTTTGGCTTGATTCCAAGCCGCCCTAACCCTGTATCGACCTTGAGGTGTACAGGGAGGGGAAAGTGCTTGTCGGCTGCACGTTCAAACAGTGAAACCTGCTCCGCACTCTCGATGGTTGGGATCAACCGGTGTTTGATTACCAGTGGAATTTGCTCATGCAGTGGTGGTGTTAACAGCAATAGTGGTGCCTGAGAGAGTTCTCGGATGGTGAGGGCTTCTTCGACACTACTCACCGCAAAAAGCTTTGCTCCGAGACGGTGGAGAAAGCGTACCACTACTGGTGCCCCGTGGCCGTAGGCGTCACTTTTGACAACGGGGCAGAGTTCTGCCGTCGTAAGGGATACGAGCTGTTTGTAGTTATGGGCCAGGCTATCGAGGTTAACCTCAATCCAGCTAGACCATTTCATTTTCGGCGCCGTTGACGGATTTTTAGAGCAGCCTGCCACAGACGATATAGCGGCCTGTTGAGTACGTAATCATATTCGCCCACGTATTCCCGGAGAATTGCCCCAAACCCTTCTTTGAACCGATATAGCCCGTACAGGGGATTATTCGGATCAACCTCGCCTGACACTCCTCTAAAATCATACACTGTACATCCTGAAGCTTTCGCCCATTTGATCATTTCCCACTGCATTAGGTGACTAGCTTGAAGATTGCGATGTTCATTACTGGACGCACCGTAGACATACCACGCCCGTGTGCCCAGACGAAAGGCTATGGCACCGGCCAAGGGAATGTCATCGTAGTATGCTAAGAACAGCTGAGCTAACCCATCTTCTACGAGACATTCCCAGAGTTTCTCGAAATAAGAAAGATCGCGAACCGTAAATCTATCTCGTTCAGCCGTTTCCTGCAACAGCGCATAAAAGACATTCAGCTCTTTTTTACCAAGGCACCGCCTGACCTTTACGCCTTTGCGGGCAGCATAACGGATGTTGTAGCGGGTCTTGTTCTTCATATTGGCCAGTATGTCCTGGAGTGGGGGAGTTATGTCGAGATCCATCACGAATTTAGGCTGCACTCCCGAGAAGGGTGAGTCATCGATAGCCTGGGCTAGTCTATGTTCTTGGGCAAAGGCTTCCCATTCTCTGTCTCCTATGAGAATGGCCGGGTCCATCTTCCAGAGAATTGCGCGCTGTTCCTGGCCCAACCCTTTGATGCCCTCTACCAGTGCGGCCAGGGCTTCTCTAGATGAATAAAGTGGCCCTCTAGGGGAGTAGAAGATCTTGAAGCCCAATCCCGGCAGCGTGCGTGCCAAAACAAGAGCGGCCGCTTCGACGCCTTTCTCGCTCTGAACGGCCATAGGGTAGTATTCCCACCCAGTCAAGGTCTTCAGCTTGCCCCAATTGGTGGTTTGCAGGACAGAACCGCGCGGATGGCGCGCCACGTATTCGTTGAAGGCGGACTGCTCCTCCAAGTACAACAGTGCTTTCATAGGATGCCCCTCCATCATGAGGTATCAGTGACAGTATATGTACTAATCACAGGGGTGGGAACGTAAGAATTAGAGAAGAATCTGCACGTTTGCGGGGGGAAATCGGTGAGAAACCTACTGCTGTTGTTCCTGGCTCTGCTCCTAAGTATTGGCCCTTCTGCCCAGGCGGCAAACCCGCCGGACATAAGTGCCATCGCTTATTTAGTATATGATGCAGATTTCGGCAGAGTTCTGGCAGAGAAGAATGGATATCAGAGGCGCTCTATCGCCAGCATCACCAAGGTGATGACGGTCCTTATTGGAGTGGAACTGGTTGAACAGGGCAAGATCTCGCTCAGTGATAAGGTGACAGCCAGTGCCCGGGCAGAGAGCCGAGATGGTACGCAAATCAAGCTGCGGGCGGGAGATACGTTTACAGTTGAGGAACTCCTCTATGCTTCTGCTCTGCAATCGGCAAACGATGCGGCTGTAGCCCTGGCAGAATACATCAGTGGGAGCGAAGAAGAGTTTGCCAGGCTCATGACAAGACGCGCTCAGGAACTCGGGCTCACCGACACCAATTACGTGGACTCAACCGGCCTTTTATCGATCTTCAGTGACAACTATTCTACGGCCTATGATCAGGCTCGGCTATTCCAAACAGCGATGGAACACGAGTTATTCCGCAAGATCTTTGGGACACAAGAGTACAACCTAAAAGCTCAAGGGCGTACCATCGGTAACACTCATCCGCTTTTGGGAGAAGTCGAAGGAGTGGAGGGCGGTAAGACAGGTGCGACTACCCCTGCCGGGCATACGTTGATTACGTCCACGCAGCGTGATGGCCGCCGCCTAATTACGGTCGTCTTGGGAGCGAAAAGCCGTGAGATCCGCAATGCAGAAAGCGAAGAGCTGATCGAGTGGGCATTTAGCAACAAGAAGATCCTGATTCCCAAGGGTACTACTGTGGCGACGATGATCGTTCCTGACGGGGTGTTGCACGAGATTGGGGTAACATTAACTCAAGACTTATCAGTATTTGAGCCGGACATCCCTGCCGACAAGTTTACAACGAAGGTGGAATTGGACACCTCCCTACGGGCACCGATCGATCGAGGGGAACAGGTAGGCGAGATTATCATTTACACCGAAGATGGTGAAGAATACGGCCGCTTTCCGGTAGTCGCGCAGCACAGTACAGGCCTGGCGTCGTGGTTGAGAAGAATCTATAACCGGATTAGAATTTTTCTGAGGCAGGTGTTCTAGACTTGCGAATAGGGAGGATATCAAAAGTCCTTGTCCAGCAGCGCATCATGCTCTTGCTCCTTTTTGTGACCACAGCAGCTGTGCTGCTTGTAGGGCGTTTGGTTTACCTGCAGATTGCACGCAATCAGTTCTTTCAGGCGAAGGCTATTGAGCAGCGGATCCAGCGTATCCCAGTAGAAGGGCGCAGGGGGACTATATACGATCGTAATGGGATTCCACTGGCAGTGAGCGTGAGTGCCACTTCTGTCTATGCAGTGCCAGCTCAGGTCGAGAACAAAGAACACACCGCCCGAGTCTTATCTGAGATCCTAGATCTCGATTATGAAACAGTGTTGGCCAGACTCAACCGCCGTTCGGCGAGCGAATGGATTAAGAAAAAAGTGTCACTAGAAGAGACCCAGGCTGTAGTGCAGGCCAATCTTCCCGGGATTGGCGTGGTTGACAGTTCAGAGAGGGTCTATCCCTATGGTTCGGTGGCCCCTCAGGTCTTAGGATTTGTCGGGATTGACAATCAAGGGCTTGAGGGCCTTGAACTCTATTACGATGATGTTTTGCGGGGCAAACCAGGCCAGACAGTATTTGAGCGAGATGCGGTTGGCCGCCGAATTGAGGACGGTGTCGAAGGCTACCTGCCTGGAGCTCCTGGTTCTGATCTGGTATTGACGATCGACTACTATATCCAACAGGTAGCCCAACGGGAAGTGGAACGTGCCACCCGAGAAACCGGATCGAGATTAGGCTTGATCGTGATCGCAGATCCCAAGACAGGAGAAATCCTGGCTAATGCCATATATCCCACTTTTGATATAGAGACCTTCGCTGATTATCCGGTCCAAAACAGGCGCAATGTCGCTGTTACCGATACCTATGAACCAGGTTCCACTTTTAAGGCCGTTACCGCTGCGATTGCCCTAGAAGAAGGAGTCGCCACAGTTAATACGGGTTTCTTTGATCCAGGCTATATTCGAGTATCGGGTTGGACCATCCGCTGCTGGAATCGGGGAGGACACGGGCCCCAATCGTTCTTTGAGACACTCCAGAACTCATGTAATCCCTTCTACGCCAAACTGGGAATGGAGCTGGGATCAGAGAAGTTTTACCCGAACTTGATCAAATGGAATTTCGGTTCGAAGATGGGGGTGGACTTTCCGGGTGAAGTCCCAGGGACCGTTCGTTCACCCGATACCGGAGTTCCCTTGGTTACGTGGGCCAATATAGGTTTTGGCCAGGGATTAACGATGACGCCGCTGCAGCTGCTGGCTGCCTTTGGCGCAATCGCCAATAACGGTATCTACTCGGTGCCACACTATGTGAAAGAGATCGTATCTGAAGATGGAAGCCGCGGGCCCGAAATCCCTCCGCCCCGCCGAGTGGTGAGCGAAGAAACGACTGACATTCTCCGCGAGGCTCTGCGGAGTGTAATAACCCGCGGGTCAGCCAAACGGGCTGAAGCACCAGGTTATTTTGTGGCGGGGAAGACTGGGACAGCTCAAGTGGTGGAAAATGGGCGCTATTCCCACTCGAAAACAGTGACTTCATTTGCCGGATTTGCCCCAGTTCATGATCCACAGATGGTAGCTCTAATCGTACTGTGGGAACCTCAAGGTGCGTTTTATGGAGGAATTATTGCTGCACCTGTCTTTTCCAGGCTTACGCAGCAGGTAATGCCGTTCTTAGGAGTGGATCGTAAGGCCATGGCGGAAGGAGGCCCATGGATCCGAGTCCCCGATGTGGTGGGGATGACCGTAGAGGAGGGGATCCGTAGTCTAGAAGAAGGTAACTTTGAAGTTGAGCAGATTGGCGATGGTACACGGATCATCGGGCAGGCTCCAGAAGCGAATGCCCGGTCCGAGAGAGGAGCACAGGTCTTTATCTTCACCGACACCGATTACCTACCGGCAAGTACAGAACTACCTGAACCCTTTGGGGTCTGATCTTGACAGGG
>JAAYMS010000057.1 GCA_012521295.1 Bacillota bacterium | reverse complement strand
TTGGGGAAACGGCAGGGCGTGGCCAAAGTTGCTGCCAAAGTCAGCCGCTCTAACTTCATACACATCATAGAACAGTTGGGTATCGATCTTGCGATTAACCCTGTGCTGCTGTCAGCAGCATCGATCATCCGCTTCATCGAGGGTGGGCAGATTGCATCGTTGTCACTTCTCTTTGGTGGGCAAGCAGAGGTTTTGGAGATTATAGTGACAGAGGCGTCTAAAGTAATTGGTATTCCCCTGAAAGACCTAAACCTGCCTGAAGGAATAATAGTCGGTGCTATTATTCACGATGGCAAGATCATTATACCTAAAGGCGACTCGGTAATTAGGTCGGGCGATCGGGTGGTCGTTTTCTGCGTGACTTCTTTGGTAGCACAGCTAGAAAAGCTGTTCTACCGTCAGAAAGGAGGTT
Source organism: Bacillota bacterium (assembly GCA_012521295.1). Taxonomy (GTDB): domain Bacteria; phylum Bacillota; class Limnochordia; order Darwinibacteriales; family Darwinibacteriaceae; genus JAAYMS01. Next base: position 31,836 of record JAAYMS010000057.1, on the reverse strand, counting down.
TTCTGCGTGAATTTTGGCGTGGTCACAAAGGTCCTGGGAAACCTCCTACTGATTGAGGCCTTGATTCTGGCGATACCCTTGCTTGTGGCGCTATTATGTGGAGAGCCGGCCGCAGTAGCTTTTGCCTGGTCGGTTGTAATAACTGCTGTCGTCGGCGCTGTTTTGAGGCTCATCGATGTTAATTCGGAGGCTCAGAAACCCAAGGCTAACACTATCAAGGCTCGAGAAGGTATTTTGATAGTAACTCTGGGTTGGGTTCTGGCCTCTTTATTTGGCGCTCTTCCCTTCGTTTTTACTCAGGCTGTGCCCACCTTTGCTGACGCTTTTTTCGAATCAGTGTCAGGACTAACAACTACAGGTGCGACGGTAATTGACAATGTAGAAAGCCTACCACGCAGTATCCTTTTTTGGCGTTCGTTTTCTCATTGGATCGGTGGTATGGGTATTCTGGTATTTACGCTTGCTGTCCTGCCAGCATTGGGGATCGGTGGAATGCAGATCTTTAAAGCTGAATCACCTGGCCCAACAGCAGACAAGCTCGTACCTCGGCTTGCTAACACGGCAAAACTCCTCTATACCGTTTACCTGGGAATTACTGTCTTGGGTACATTTGTTCTACGGTTAAGCGGCCTGCCAATTTTTGAATCTTTGACATTGAGTCTGGGAACGGTAGGCACGGGAGGATTCTCAGGCTTTAACAACAGCATCAGTGTGCTCAGCGATAATGTCTTTGCTATTTGGGCTATATCAGTTTTGATGATTGTTTCAGGTGTCAACTTCGGACTCTATTATGAGCTGTGGCAGCGGCGTTGGCATGTGCTGCGGGTGAATACGGAGCTGAAATGGTACTTAGCCATTATTGGCGTGAGTTCTCTCTTGATTGCTGTGAATGTATACCTCACATCGGGTGGAGAGCTGCTTGAACACGTGCGGAATGCAGTCTTTCAAGTTGGCTCGATAATAACTACTACTGGATATTTCTCCGTTGATTTCAATCAATGGCCGGCATTTAGCAAAGGAATTCTAGCTTTGCTGATGTTCATAGGAGGCAGCGCGGGATCCGCTGCAGGGGGAATGAAAGTAATCCGGGTAGTGACTGCGGGTAAACTAATCCGGCGGGAGATCAACCAAATGCTCCACACTCATGCGTTAGTCCCGATTACCGTAAATGGGCGGGTCGTCCCGCAAGAGACGGTTTCGGCGATTGCAGCGTTCTTGCTGTTATATGTCGCGATATTTGGTGGCAGCACGTTACTCGTTTCTCTAGCTGGCTACGACTTGTCAAGCGCGGCTATTACGGTTTCTGCGACTCTGAACAATGTTGGCCTTGGTCTGGGTATGGTAGGCCCAGGTCACAGTTTCAGCGTTTTTAGCAGCGCACTAAAAGTGTTCCTTTCCGCCTTGATGCTGTTAGGCCGTTTGGAGCTGTTCACCATGCTTGTAATTGCTTCCCCTGGTTTTTGGAAACAGTAAGAATGTGAATTCACGAGAAGGAGAGATGCTTGATGCGGACGGCAGTGATTGTGCTGGTGATCATAGTCATCTTGTCGGGGGGCGCATTTCTAGCTGTGAATTACCTAGCGCCCCAGCCGGAAGGCGCGGCGCGGGAGTATTTGGAGAGCATCTCAGCTCGTGATTTTGCCAAAGCCGCTGCGTTTTTCCCTGCTGAGGGGCCCAGCCCATCGGCAGAAGAGTTGGAAGATGGCTTCGCCCGCTTCGCAGAGGCGTATGGCCTGGAGGCCATTGAACTGACAGATCTAGAGCCTACGGCCGAGTCGTGGCGAGCCGCGGAGTATAGTTACAGACTACGATACACCAGCCGCTTCTTCGAGCCTCTAGAGATTGAATCGACTGTAGAGCTCCAACGCAGGGGATTGTTTGACTGGGAGGTTCAGTGGAAAGACGATATACCCTTCCCCGAATACGGCCTTAATGCTCAGTATCGGCGCGAACGGGAGGAGTCTGCCCGCGGCAGCATTCTTGATCGGCACGGTAATCCGCTGGCTGGCTTAGGAACTGTAGTCAGTATCGGAGTCCAGCCGGACCGAATTACCGATCCGGAGCTCTTGTACAGTGTACTCGAAGAGAATCTAGGGCTCTCTCCTGATTATGTTAAGAGCAAGTATCAGGCGCCCGGGATTCAGGGACACTGGTTTGTACCGCTTGTTAGCGTGTCTGAAGAAGACTACGCTCGTCTAAATCCGATCTTGAGGCCTATTCCAGGGATATTTTTCCGCCGAGAAGAATCGCGGGCCTATCCGTTGGAGTCGGCTGCAGGCCATCTTACCGGCTACGTAGGTGAGGTCACCGCTAATATGATTACTCGCTACCCAGAGCGAGAGTATACGGCTGGTGAAATCGTCGGTCGCGCTGGGTTAGAAGGTGAGTTCGACCATGTACTCAGAGGACAGCCAGGGCTCAAGTTCTATGTGCAGCCCTCACAAGGACAAGCTGTGCTGCTGGCTGAACGCCCGCGCGTCGATGGAGAAGACATCCACCTAACCATTGATGCGGGATATCAAGAGGCTGCAGCTGCCGTGCTGGGCGATTACGCTGGCGCAGTAGTGATTCTTGATGCAGGTACTGGTGAGATTTTGGCTGCCGCATCGTCACCAAGTTATGATCCGACCGAATTTGTGATGGGTATCAGCCCCCAGCGTTGGGACGCTTTGAGCAATGATCCGACACAGCCCTTGTTCAACCGGGCTTTTCAAGGCCTTTACCCTCCTGGGTCTGTGTTTAAGGTCATCACTGCAGCTGCGGCACTTGACCAGGGGGTGCACTCCATTGCCAGCCAGTTTAATGACACTGGCGAATTGCGGGTAGAGGGCAATATAGTGCGCAATTTTGAACAGCAGGCCTTTGGGCTGCATCTTCTTCCCGATGCGGTGATTCACTCGATCAATACAACTATGGCTCAGGTTGGCCTTGATCTAGGTGCAGAACGCCTGCAAGAGTATTTCTCTCGATGGCAGTTGGACACAGCTTGGGATCTAGGCCTCAGCGTCAAAGCTGGCCAAATTGGAGATCCGGCCCGCAGCCGGGTTGCATTGGCATGGAGTTCTATAGGACAAGATCGGGTGCTCTTGACGCCTCTTCATGTGGCCCAGATATTTACCGCTTTTGCCAATGAAGGGGCCGTACCTACACTGCGGCTGTTCGGGCAAGAAGAACCAGAGTTTCATGAAGTGTTGGTGCGTGACACTGCCGCCGAGATGAGTGAGATCCTGAGACGGACAGTGCAGGAAGGTACAGGAACAGCTGCTTTGGTGGACGGGTTGAACATGATCGGGAAAACTGGCACTGCAGAGGCAGCCAACACCACACATGCCTGGTTTGGTGGCCTTGTAACAGATTTTCAAGGCCGTGACTTAGCTTTCGCGATTCTCGTCGAGGGCGGTGGAATTGGGGGCCGCGTTGCCGCTCCTTTGGCTCGTGAGCTGTTTATCAGGCTGCAGGGTCTGTAAGATGAACGTATGCAGCATAGTGAGGTGAGATTGATGCGCCGTACCAGAGTCGGAGTTCTTGTCGTTCTCTTGATTGTTATCCTAGGGGCCATCACAGCTTCGGCAGAACAGTACATGAATGCATTCTTTTTCTATGTGGGACAGGCCGAAGCGACTCTCTTGAAGGGACCCAACTTTGCTGTACTGGTTGATGCAGGTGATCAAGGCCGGTACGACGTGGTTCCGCTGCTTAAGCGAGCTGGCGTGGAAGAATTGGATTTGGTGATCATAACACATCCTCATGCAGACCATATAGGGCAGTTGCCTGATGTGATGCGGGAGATACCAGTAAAAGAGGTTTGGATGAGTGGTGTTGAGCATTTCACACCAGCCTTTGAAGCTGCCATTGATGCAGTTTTGGATACTGACGCAGGCTATTATGAACCGCGGGCAGGGGAGAAGTTCAATGTGGGATCGCTTACGCTGGAGATCCTTAATCCCGTTGAGGCAGAAGAAGACGTCCACGAGTCCTGCCTCGCGATACGTGCAGTCTATGGTGACTTTGCCATCGTGCTGACAGGAGATATTGAGGCCCGTACGGAAATGGAAATATTAAGGCGCCGCCATCCAGTAAAAGCTCAGATTCTGCAGTTAGGGCATCATGGTTCCCGCACGTCTACATCGGTAGAGTTCTTAGAAGCAGTCGATCCTGAAGTGGCAATTTACTCGGCTGCCAGGTGTAGTGAGTACGACCATCCACATATTCAGGTGGTAGAAAGAATTCTGCAGAGGGGAATCATCCTCTATGGAACTGATGCCTATGGCATTGTTCGGGTTATCAGCGATGGAAATGACTATTGGATTGAGACAGAATGGGAACCAGCGCTTTACGGTGGAGTTTTTGGCCAGATTGACATTAATAAAGCTCCCTACGAGGAACTGATAAAAATACGGAATATTGGAGCGCAGCGAGCAGGAGAGATCCTGAGGCTGCGTCCGTTTGAATCGCTAGATGATCTGTTACAGATTCGGGGAATCGGACCTGCTGTTCTAAGAGATATCAAAGCCCAAGGGATTGCATTTGTAGGGGAGTGATGCATTGGTTTCAGCAGTATTGGATCGTATTGAAGAGGGGACAGCGGTATTGCTGCTTGATGGTAGTGGAAGGCTGAACTGCCCCGTAGACGTTCTGCCTGCAGGCTGCAGGCCAGGTATGTGGCTGTTAGTTCAGCTAGAGGATGGTAAGGTAGTGGGAGCAGAGTTGGATCCCCACAAGACCGCAGAAACAGGGGCTCGAATCAGGTCCAAGATGGACGAACTCCGTCGTCGCGGCCGGGTCTTACCATAATAATCCATTCGCCAAGCTTGTCCTTTGTTTTTCCGCAACGGTAAAAGCCCGATTTATGGTAAAGCGCTTGCGCACTCGGGTTATCGCTTCTTACTTCAAGCAAGACCGGAAGGGGCTCTAATTCTGCGAGAGCCCCTTTCAGCAGCAGGGTTCCCAAACCCTGCCCTTGGGAGTTTGGATGTACCGCAATCGAAAGAATGCGTCCAGCTTTCTTGGGCAGAGGATGCTCGGTCTTTGCTGAATGCATGAAGATCATCCTGCTGTGCACTAACCTCATCAATTCTGATGGTCGAAGACGCACTGAGGCCGCAAGAGCTCGTCCTAGTACCCTTGGCCAAACTGCTAATGGCTTTTGTTGGCTTTTCGCTCCGGAGTAGATGCAGTAACCGGCGATTTCACCGCTGCTCTTTTTCACGACAAGTGCCTCTGCACCTAGGAGTAGTAGGATTTCTAAACCATACTGAACTACCCGAATAAGCCGGGCTGAGGAACTCCTGGCGAAGTAGTATGCTGTACTTTCTGGGAATGCGGCAGTATAGACCTGAGCCATGCTTCGCACGTCTCTCAGTTCACCACGGGCAAGCTGCATGCCATCACCCTCATTCTTGCATGTCAACTACAGGGAACAACTCAATTGGTTCAAAATCATGGATCAGCTCTGCCAAGGGTACAATCTCCAGGCCCATATTGCGGATCGCTTCGATCACGGCAGGCAGAGCTTCAACCGTTGCACGGCGGTTTCCGCCTTCACTCCGTATCAGTGCACCGCTATCGTGGAACAGGATGATGTCGCCTCCTTTGACCCGGGAGGCGACATTTCTTATAATGGACTGTGCAGAGACTCCGTAGCGCCAGTCGCGGCTTGATACAGTCCACAGAATGATTTCTTGCCCCAGCAAATGGGATAAACGGCGAAAGCGCCCATCATACATCCCCCGAGGCGGGCGGACATAGGCTGGGTATTCGCCTGTTACCTCAAAGATTGTCCGTGTCGCTTCCAGGATTTCATAGTTGAGCTCTGCTGTACTGAGAGTTGGGATGTTGCGGTGTGAATATGTGTGGTTACCTACAGTATGCCCTTCTTCCACAACACGCCTTGCGACTTCAGGGTATTTCTCCACGTGAGAACCGACCATAAAGAAGGTTGCCTGTACATCATACTCTTTAAGTATGTCGAGGATGGCTGGCGTAAACTCGGGGCTGGGCCCATCGTCGAACGTGATGGCAACCTTGTTGGTTTCTCGGCTCCCGCGGCGGTAGATATCTGGTTGGTAATCAAAGCCGTGGTAAACGTATAAAAATAGTGTCAGCCAGATGGTACCAACAGCCAGAAATACGGCCGGAATTACGAGGAGACGTCCTGCCAGCTCGCGTCTACCAGGAAAAAACCTGATTAGTTTGTACAGCAGGCGTCGGTAAGCTAGTGATAGACCGATGAATAGTGCAAGTAGTAATGCTAAGCGAATCAAGATTTCTGGACTAGTCATAGGAACTCCTCCGGACCTGCAAATAAGTAGTTATCTACAATATTCGTACGCAGCACTGCTTTATGCTGGTTTGGATGGCTGAATGCAGGGGTTTTATCAACTATAACGAATAGTAATTAATGCTAAATAAGAAGAAGCAGGAAAGGACAGGATAGAGTGGGTAATTTGCGCAGATTCGTATCTTACTACAAAGAAGAGCGCCGCTTATTCATCATGGATATGATCTGTGCCAGCTTAATTGCGGGCATGGATTTGGTTTTTCCCATGATTACACGAGAGTTCATGCGGGATTACATCCCTAATCAGAATATGCGAGCGGTAGCTTTTTGGATAGTGGCACTCATTGCCATGTATCTCGCCCGTCTAGGGTGTCAGTATTTTGTAGATTACTATGGCCACGTCATGGGTGTCAATATGGAATACCGCATGCGGCGGGATCTTTTTAAGCACCTGCAGACCTTGGATTTTAAGTTTTTCGACGACAACAAAGTGGGCCACCTCATGTCTCGGTTAGTCAATGACCTGCGAGATGTGGTAGAATTGGCACATCATGGCCCAGAAGATCTCTTCATTGCTTCTGTCATGCTCATCGGTTCATTTTTCTATCTCCTGCGGATTAACGTTCCTCTGACATTGATTTCCTTTGCCTTTATCCCGATTATTGGATGGTTTGCCCTAACCAGGCGCAAGAAGATGAACGATGCTTTCACACGCGAGAGAAGATTTCAGGCTGATGTCAATGCTGATGTCGAAAACAGCCTGTTGGGCATCCGTGTGGTCAAGAGCTTCGTCAATGAAGACTATGAAGCAGAGCGTTTCGATGCATCCAACGAGGCGTTCCGTCAATCTCGAAAGAGCGCCTTTCGCTGCATGGCTGAGTATTCATCAGGGCTGAACTTCTTTACTAACCTTCTTAACGTTGCAGTGCTTGGCGCTGGGGCCTGGTTCATGTATGTGGATCAGATTGACCTAGCTGACCTGACCGCGTACCTGATGTTTATCAGTTTTTTCCTTCAGCCTATCCGCCGTTTGATCAGCTTTACGCAGCAATTTGAACAGGGGATGAGTGGTTTCAACCGTTTCGCGGAATTGATGGAGGTTAAGCCTTCCATCACCGATGCTGCCGATGCCGTTGAGCTGAAGGATGTAAAGGGTCAGATTGAGTTTAAGAACGTTTCGTTCCAGTATTCTGATGCTTCAGAGGTACTGAACGACATCAACCTTGTGATACCTGCTGGTTCCACCACAGCCTTTGTGGGCCCATCGGGAGGAGGCAAAACCACACTCTGCCACCTGGTACCGCGTTTTTATGATGTTAGTGAAGGCGCTATTTTGATCGATGGCAGGGATATCCGCGAGTTTACCCTGAGTTCGCTCCGGAAGAGCATTGGTTTGGTGCAGCAGGATGTGTTCTTGTTCACCGGTACCATTCGAGACAACATCCTGTATGGTAACCCAGACGCTACCGAAGATGAAATGGTGTGGGCAGCCAAAGAAGCCCAGATTCATGATTTCATTATGAGCCTACCTAACGGCTATGACACCTATGTAGGTGAACGCGGCGTTAAGCTGTCAGGGGGTCAGAAACAACGTATTTCCATTGCGCGAGTCTTCCTCAAGAATCCACCGATTTTGATTCTTGATGAGGCAACGTCGGCTCTGGACACTGCTACCGAGTATGAGATTCAAGAAGCGTTGGACCGTCTCGCCAAAAATCGCACAACAATCATCATTGCTCATCGCCTCTCGACTATTCAGCATGCAGACAACATTGTAGTCTTGGTTGACGGCGAGATTAAGGAGCAGGGCAATCACAAAGAACTTCTTGCCAAGCGAGGTGTATATGCCGCTCTGCACCGCAGCCAATCAGAAAACACCCCATTGGTGGGTTAGAAATAAAATCAGGGAAAGAGGTGCTGAGTAGTGAAGTATCGCAGGTTAGGCAGTTCAGGTTTGAAGGTCAGTGTCATCAGCTTAGGCAGCTGGCTGACCTATGGTAAGACCGTTGGTGATGACGTGGCTATCCGCACCATCAAGCGGGCCTACGAACTGGGAGTCAACTTCTTTGACTCAGCTAACGTATATGAGCGAGGAGAAGGCGAACGGGTGATGGCTAAGGCCCTACGTGACTATCCTCGCGAATCCTATGTGATCACAACCAAGGCGTTTTGGCCGATGGGTGATGGGCCGAACGATCGAGGGCTTTCTCGCAAGCATGTATTTGAGCAGTTGCATCAGAGCCTGAGAAGGATGCAGCTTGACTACGTCGATATCTTCTACTGCCATCGTTATGATTCCGAGACGCCTGTGGAAGAAACCCTGCGGGTAATTGATGATCTGATTACGCAAGGTAAGATCCTCTACGCAGGGGTAAGTGAATGGAGTGCTGCTCAGATTGAAGAGGCAGTGGCAATTGCAGACCGCTATCTCTTAGATCGGATTGTAGTGAATCAGCCTCAGTATAACCTCCTCAATCGGTATATCGAGCGTGAGGTTATTCCTGTAAGCCGGAAATACGGCATCGGACAGGTTGTATTCTCGCCTCTAGCTCAAGGCATCTTAACCGGGAAGTACAGGGGAGGACGGATTCCTGAAGACAGCCGGGCAGCCAAAGGTGAGATCAACTTCTCGATTAAGAACTGGCTGACACCGGAAAACCTAGCCAAAGTGGATGAGCTTGAGCAAATCGCCCAATCCCTCGGCATCACCCTGGTTGAGTTGGCACTGGCCTGGGTAATCCGTGACCCAATCGTAGCAAGTGCTTTGGTAGGTGCCAGCAGGCCTGAACAGATCGAGCAGAACGTGAAGGCTGCTGAAGTCGAACTTCCAACAGAGGTATTAGAACGCATCGACGAGCTTTTCCCAGCTCAATAGATATGGAGGGCCGCTTTTCCCGCGGCCCTTATTTTTCACATGAAATCCGTTTCGCTCGCTTGATAGTGTCCGTCTATTGATGTATGATAAATGTAAACAACTCGAGAAAGGGTAAGTGTGAAGGGAATGCGGCTCTAAGTCCAATTAGAACAAGCCAAAACAGTGCATTAGCATCCGGGATGAGGCCCGTGGTGCTCTTTTGTATGCAAGTCTGTTCTAGTTAGGATTGCTGGCCGCCGAATAACATGTTTATACTACCTGACCCGCCCTTTCGGAGGGAAGGTTTGCTTGCGCCACAATCCTCTCTAGACGTCTGGAGGGGTTTTTTTATGCTCTTAGTCAAAGCACGAGATTTACGACACTTTTTTGGTTCACGCTGCATCATAGATATCCCAGCCATCGATATCTACATGGCTGACCGTATTGGCCTGGTAGGCAGAAATGGTGAAGGTAAGACGACGCTGTTGAGGATTCTGGTTGGAGAACTCGCGCCGGAGGAGGGCTTGATTGAGACCTACGGTCGGGCCGGGTATCTATCTCAGCTGGTGGAAGACGGAGGAAATCGAGGTTACTTGAGTGGTGGAGAGCGAACTCGCGAGAGGCTCGCGCGTCTTTTTGCTGACAGCCCTCACCTGCTCGTGCTCGATGAGCCCACTACCAACTTAGATATTCAAGGTATCGAGAAGCTAGAGCGGGATCTGCAGTCTTTTCGTGGAGCGGTCTTGGTTGTTTCTCACGACCGTGAGCTCCTGGACAGCGTTTGTACTCAGATTTGGGAGTTGGAGCGCAGCCAGCTAAAGGTATACTCGGGAAACTACACTGCTTACTATCAGATGCGTGAACAGCAGCTTGAAGCGGCCTGGGCCGAGTATCAATCTTACCTCAAAGAACGTAGGCATCTCGAAGAGGCAATTCGCACTCAAGAATCGAAGGCTCGCTCTACCAAGAAAGCACCATCTCGAATGGGTGTTTCAGAAGCGCGCCTGCATAAAGGTACAGCTAGAACACGTAAAGCTAAGGTGGAGCAGGGCGCAAAGTCCTTAAAATCCCGGTTGGAGCGCCTCGAGGTAAAGGAAAAGCCCTTTGAGATGAAAGGACCGTCAATTGATCTGCAGCCCCCGAGTCCAGTTTACAACCAAATCGTCTTGCGGGTAGAAAGCCTATCTATAGCCTTTCCTGGCAAACAGCTGCTGCAGGGCGTGAACTTCACCATTCGGCGGGGCGACAAAGCTGCTTTGATCGGGCCCAATGGGAGTGGAAAAACAACTCTACTGAAGAAAATTGTGCAAGGAGCACCTGAGATCGAAATCGCCGGTAGTGTGAAGCTGGGTTACTTCAGCCAGACCCTGGACATTCTGGACGGGGACAAGACTGTGCTGGAGAATGTCGAAGAGACCGCAGTCTATCCCCGTCAGCTTGTGCGGTTGGTGCTGGGCCGTCTTCTCTTCCGCGGAGATGATGTCCACAAGAAGGTGAGTTTGCTCAGCGGTGGCGAACGAGTGAAGTGTGCCTTTGCCAAGGTATTTCTCCAAGACATTAACTTCCTGGTCCTTGATGAGCCTACCAATTACCTAGATATTGATTCTATAGAGGCGTTGGCTGAGGTTATAAAGGAGTATGGGGGTACGGTTCTGTTTGCTTCCCACGACCGGCGATTCATCAGTCAGACAGCCAATCAGATTTTATCAATCGAGGAACGTAAGATCTCAAGTTTTGCAGGAAGCTATGCTGAGTTTCAGAAGAGGCGGAAGGCTGTAGAGCAGCCAACGGAGGAAAGCCTGCTGGTTCTGGAGAATCGCTTAGCCGACTTGACAAGCAGGCTTTCGATGTCCGGCCCAGATGACGATACTGACGAATTAGACCGCCAGTTTCGCGAAGTCGTGGCTCAGATTAGAAAGATCAAATCACAGAGAAGCTAGAAACCCGGCTGCCGCCGGGTTTCGTCTTATAGTGTTGACTTAGAACCAGAATTCCACTGCTACATCTGCAGTGACTTCCACATCACCAGGGGTAATCTGAGTCTTTGCTTCAGCTAAGGCGAAGGTGCGGACTGCAGCTGTGTCGGTGTACGGAATGTAGTTTGTGTATTGCTCGGTAATGACTTTGATACCACCCAACTTGACCCCAGCGGCCTCAGCCATCGCTTCGGCTTTAGCCTGAGCCTGCTTCACTGCGTTTGCTAAAGCTTGCATCTGCATTGCCTGCTTGTCCTCGATGTCGAAGCTGACTCCCTGAATCTGGTTGGCACCGGCTTCGATGGCTGTATCGATGATCTCGCCTACCGTTTCGAGGTTTCTGACAGTGATATTGAGGCGGTTCTGGACAACGTATACTGTTGTTGTTTCAGAAGCAGAGTCACTGCGGTTAGTCTGCTGGTAGCTGTAGACATTATATCCGCTGGTGCTCAATTCTTTGTCTGTCAGCCCGAGTTCCTTCAAGGCTGCCATGACTTGGCTCATAAGGGCTGCGTTATCTGCTGCGGCTTTCTGGGCAGATTCACCTCGGGTTTCTACACCTAGGGATACATAGGCAATATCCGGCTGGCCAGTGACCACTGCTTGTCCGTTAACTCGCAGTGTACCTTCTTTTGTTGACTCTTGGGCTGCAGCGGTTCCGTCAGAATATAAGGATCCTAGTGCTGCTCCTAAGACGAGAAGAACAACTAAGCTTGTCAGGACGAGTTTGCCACCAAATTTTGCTGTCATTAAGATCAATCCTTTCTGTCATTTCATGATAAGTGGAGCAAAAATGCTCACTTCTTCGGGAGCTTCGGCTGTATAAAGCTCCAACTGCACACGAACCTGATAGTGTCCACCCTTGGCTGGCAGAGCCATCTCCAAGCGGAGTTCTGCTGTTTCGCCAGCCATCAGCTTTGAACCAGAAAGCTCTAATGTTGCTGTGCTGGCTGCGGTAGTTAGCGTATTCGCCTCAAGGACCTCAACCACCGTCGGCCCTGGCCCAATCTCCAGATCTTGGTGTGCAGTCAACATCAGGAAGAGTTCGGTACCAACTACTTCCGCCGCAGCGCTGAGAGGTTCAATTGCACTAAAGCGCATGATCTGTGGCTCTTCAGTCATCAACTGCTCAGGCGGATGTGGGGGGCTCTGCCAGTTGAGGAGTACTATCATGAAGAGAACAGCAGCAGCGGTTCCCACGCCCAACCAGGGCTGCCAGCGTCGTGTCGGCTTAGCGTCCAGCTTTGCTTCGATGTTCTCCCACATGCGATCTACATCGATATTAACTTCTGTGTGGAGCATTAGGGCCGAACGGATCTGCTTGTCGCTGGGCACCATACGGTCATGCTTTTCCACGCTGCTCACTCCCTTCTAGTAGGGCCAACTTTTCGGCCAACTGCCTGCGTGCTACATAGAGCCTAGACTTCACCGTCGTGATGGGTACTCCCAGCACTTCGCTTGTTTCTGCCTCAGATAGGCCGCTCAAGTACTTCAGGATCAGAGGTAGACGGTGTTTTTCCCCCAGGAGATTGATCGCCTGCATCAACCTCGTTTTGTCTTCTTTCTCCATAAGAAGCCTTTCCGGAGTACCATCATCCGTATCGTTTGGTTGGTTTGGGTCCAGCTCATCCCAAGAAACCCCAAACTTGGCTCCAATTCGCCTGCTCTTGTTGACCACGATTTTGGCCAGCCAAGGCTTAAAGGGCTTTCCTTCTTGGAAGGTACCGATGGATCGGAACGCTTGAATGAAGGCTTCCTGAACTGCATCTTCTGCGGTAGCCCAGTTCCGGGTGATGCTGAAGGCCAACCGTACTGCGCTATCTACATGGCTGCGAAAGAGCATTTCCATACAGGACTTGTCACCAGCTTTACATCCGCGGATTAGTTCTTGTTCATCCAAACCCATGGCCGCCCCCTTTGCTTTGGCTTTCACTTTATATATCCATTGAGCAGCAGAAAAGTTTATCCCTTTTTTTGGTACATACCTCGTGCGTTTTTTGCTTATAGTATACCACTGTGGCAGGAATTTCCGGGCAAACCCGGAACATTTTTCCGTAGTAGGGGGGAACGCGATGGAAGCTAGAGCATTAGTTGTAGACGCCGTAAATAAGTCCTTTGGCGACAAGCATGTTGTCAAGAATGTCTCCTTCCAGGCTCAAGCAGGAGAAATTTTGGGTATCCTCGGGCCCAATGGAGCCGGCAAGACGACTACAATTCGCATGATAATGGGAATTACGGCACCTGATTCGGGAAACATCATTTTTGAGATGAATGGCACGCAGACTCGGACTGTGCCCAAAGACTTGGTGGGTTATCTTCCTGAAGAGCGCGGCCTCTATAAAGAAGCAAGGGTGATGCAGATTCTGCTGTTCCTTGCGAGTCTGAAAAATGTCCCCAGGCATCTAGCTAAACAGCGAGCCGCTCGGTGGCTGGCCAAATTTGAGTTGGAAGAATACGCTAATGCAAAGGTAGAGCAGCTTTCGAAAGGGATGGCCCAAAAGGTACAGTTTATTGCGGCAGTGCTGCACGAACCCAAGTTCATAGTGCTGGATGAGCCTTTTTCTGGGTTAGATCCTGTCAGTCAGGATCTGTTCAAAGAGGAGATTAGACAGCTTGCGGCCAGTGGGGCAGTTGTCCTCCTGTCGAGCCATCAGATGAACATAGTCGAAGAGCTCTGCGACCGCATCTTCTTGATCGATCACGGCCGCGAGGTTGTTTCTGGTAGGCTGGCAGACATCAAGGAACGATACGGAAACTACCGCGTTTATGTTGATGCGCCTCTAGGCGTTGATTCGTTGATGCGGTTACCTACTGTTGCCGGTTGGGAACAAGTGAGTGAAGAGCGCTGGATCATATTCTTAAGAGACGATGCGCGTCTAGAGGAGTTCTTGCATCAGATTCCTCTTGATGCAGGCTTAAGGGAACTGCGAGTAATCCGCCCATCGCTGCATGATATTTTCGTAAAGATCGCCACTGGGAGGGAGATCGCATGAGAGATATCTGGAAAGTGGCCCGCTGGGAATTCATGCGGAATGTCACTAACAAGCAGTTTATCATTGGCCTCCTCATAACGCCGATCATCATGGTGGCTTTTGCAGGCTTACCTGCCCTTCTAGAGCGTTGGAATCAGCCTGCCCAAGTGACCTATTACGTACTAGATGAGGCGGGGGTTCTTCCTGTTCTACGTGAAGGGGCACCCGATAACCTGACTTTTGCTGTTCCCACTGATCCAGCCGAGATTGAACAGGAAGTGCGAGACGCAGATGCTGCTGGTTACTTGGTGGTAAGATCCGATTTTGTCGAAACAGGCACTGTTGACTTGGTTCTCAACGAGATGAGCAGTGAAGGCAGGTCGTATATCCAGGCGGTCTTGACTCAGTACCTGCAGCAGCACAGAATGCAGCATTCCGACCTCGACTGGGAGGCCCTTCAATATGTGACCGCGCCCACCAAGATTAGGGTAGGAACCCTTCCTCACGTAGAGCTTCCTGTTGGAGAAGAGATTGCTGTTTCTACCGTGTTTGTTTTGCTGGTATTCATCTTGGTCTTTTCTTCTGGAACCATGCTTATGCAGAGCGCCCTCCAAGAAAAACGGGATCGTATGGCGGAGGTGGTATTGAGCTCCATCTCGCCGGGTGCTCTCATGCAGGGTAAGATACTTGGCCACTTCCTTCTGGGAGTGCTGCAGCTTGCTTTTTGGCTGATCTTGATTATTCCCGCTGCAGTCATGCTCCTCGATTTCCCTGTTGGGGAGGCACTCATGAAAGCCGATTTAGGTAAGCTTGCCTTCTTTGGGCTTGGGGCATATCTCCTTTATGCCGCTTTGTTCGTGGGCATGGGTGCTACCATGGAAGATCTGCAGAGTGCCGGCAATTCACAGGGTATGGTGATCATGCTGCCTATGCTTTCTTTCCTATTTATTGCACCAGTTGTATCCAATCCTAACGGTGTCGTGGCAGTGCCGGCCAGCATCTTTCCTTTTACCAGCTCGGTAATTATGATTGTCCGGTCCAGTATGGTTTCAGTGCCTTTATGGCAGATGGTACTCAGTGCTGGGCTTCTGGTGCTCACGGCTGCTGCTTTGGCCATGATGTCCGCCAAGATTTTCCGAGTAGGTATGCTGATGTACGGTAAGACAGCCTCGATGTCAGAGATAGTTAAGTGGTTGCGCTATAAAGAGGAATAGGTATTATTTCCCAAAGGACGTAATTATTGCTGGGAAAACGTACTTTATAGGAAGAGAGGGGTGAGATCTTGAAAAAACGCACAGCGCTATTACTTGTTCTGCTAGTTGCCACAGTCCTTTTGGCCGGATGTGATGTCCTGATCCGCTGGGACCAGCCCATCATCATCGAGCTTCCATATCGCACTACGGTGGATGGATATGTTTCTTATAGCGGCAATCAGGTGAGGATCACTTCGTCTGTGAATACGAGGTCTTCTTACCGGCCTTTAGCTGATGCCAAGATCACGATTGTCGATACAGGTCATGTTACTTGGACGGATCAATATGGGTATTTCCAAATTAGGGGAGTACCAGGGCCTGATCGCTACGTCACTATGAAGATTGAGCACTGGCGGCTGCGCGATCCCGTCTACACCACTATTCACCTGAAGTAAACTCCGAACCATAGGCTGAAAGGCCTATGGTTTTTAATTTTCTCTTATTGAGAGACACTCTGAATAGTTGCACCCTATCTAGAGATATGATATCCTGATAGTAATAAAAAACGTAGTCAAGGAGTTATAAATATGGGTGCACAGTTCCTACGAATAAACAACCTTCATGCGAAGACTGGCGATAAAGAGATTCTGAAGGGCCTAAACCTCGAAGTTGGCAAGGGTGAGGTCCATGTTATTATGGGCCCAAATGGCGCTGGCAAATCTACTTTGGCAAGCGTTTTGATGGGTCATCCGAAATATGAAATCACTGAGGGCTCCATCGAGTTCGGCGGAGAGGTGCTTAACGATATGGAACCCCATGAACGAGCCAAGGCAGGTTTGTTCCTATCATTCCAGTATCCACAGGAGATTCCGGGCTTAACTCTAGAGAACTTTCTGAGGACTGCTAAGATGGCGATTACAGGTGAGCCAATTAACCCAATTGAGTTTCATATGGATCTTCAGGAGAAGATGGCTCGCTTGGATATGAAGGGCGAGTATGCGGCGCGCTATCTCAACGAAGGTTTTTCCGGAGGAGAAAAAAAGAAAAGCGAAATCCTACAGATGCTGGTTCTTGAGCCAAAGCTGGCAATCTTGGATGAAACCGATTCAGGCCTAGACGTGGATGCAGTACGGATTGTGGCTTCTGGAGTAAAGGAGTTCCACAGCAGTGAGAATTCTTTGATTATCATTACTCACCACAGCCGCATTACCGAGTTTCTCGCTATAGATCGCGTTCATCTACTGATGGACGGCCGCATCGTGCAGAGTGGTGACAGCACTCTAGTTCAGCAGGTTGAAGAAATGGGTTTCGCTGCTTTGGGGAACTAGTTTGAGGTGATGAAAATGAGTGAATCTGCACGGAAGAAGACCTATGTTGAAGACCTCTCGCGGGATTTGTACGACATACACAATCCCTTTATATACAGCTACAAGACGGACAAAGGCCTCACACCAGAGATTGTTCAGGAGATTTCGCAGACTAAGAAGGAACCAGCCTGGATGACTGAGTTCCGCCTCAAATCTCTTGACATCTATTACCAGCTAGATGTGCCTCCATGGGGTCCCAACATTGATGAGCTGGATATCGACAACATTGTCACCTATGTAAAGCCTCCTACGGATATGCGCTATTCTTGGGACGAGGTGCCAGAAGACATTAAGGAAACCTTTGTCAGGCTGGGGATTCCGCAGGCCGAACACGCGTCGTTGGCTGGTGTGGGAGCTCAGTACGATTCCGAAGTGGTCTACCACAATATTAAAGAGAGCATGGCTCAGCAGGGTGTAGTCTATCTAGATATGGATACTGCAGTTCGCGAATACGAAGATCTCGTCCGGGAGTATTTCATGAGTTTGGTACCGCCCCATGATCATAAATTTGCAGCACTACACGGTGCCGTTTGGTCTGGTGGATCATTCGTGTATGTACCTCCTGGTGTGCATGTGGAGATGCCTCTTCAATCGTATTTCCGCGCTAATGCACCTGGCGCTGGCCAGTTTGAGCATACGTTGATTATCGTGGATGAAGGCTCGTACCTGCACTTCATTGAGGGATGTTCGGCTCCGAAATACTCGGTAAACAACCTTCATGCTGGCTGTGTTGAGCTCTTCGTCAAGAAAGGAGCTCGGCTCCGGTACAGCACCATTGAGAACTGGTCGAAGAATATGTTTAACCTCAACACCAAGCGCTGCCTGGTGGACGAGAACGGCGTGATTGAGTGGGTTTCTGGTTCCTTTGGTTCGAAGGTGTCCATGCTTTATCCGATGAGTATTCTCAGAGGAGAGGGTGCCAAGGCTGAGTTTACCGGGATTACTTTTGCTGCTTCAGAGCAAGTACTCGATACCGGTGCCAAAGTGGTCCACGCTGCACCGAATACGACCTCGACTATAAATTCGAAATCTATTTCTAAAGGTGGCGGAACGGCGGTATACCGGGGAGTTGTGAAGATCACAGAGCGCGCCAAGCGTTCAAAGTCAACCGTAACTTGTGAATCGCTTATGCTTGATAATCAGTCCCGATCAGACACCATTCCCGTGATCGACATTGCAACCGATGAAGTGGATATCGGTCACGAAGCAAAGATCGGCCGGATCAGCGATGATGCCATATTCTACCTCATGAGCCGGGGGATCTCAGAAGAGGAAGCCAAAGCAATGATTGTGCGTGGTTTTGTAGAACCGATTGCAAAGGAACTGCCTTTGGAGTACGCTGTCGAAATGAACAATCTCATCAACCTCGAACTAGAAGGGACCATTGGGTAGGAGGGATACTGTGCTCGTCAAAGAGAGTCTGAATGCACTGCCAGTGAAAACCTACCGCTGGCTGAAGGTCAATGAACTGACATTAGCTGAACCGCTCCATATTCCACTCCAGCCCTATGGGAAGGATTATCTGTCTTTTACTCCGGTTTCGGGCCTTGATGTGCACCCTATTCTGGGTGTGGCCCTAAGCGAACGACTGGGAGTAGATCACAGCGTCTATGGTGTTTCGGGTGAATTGGTGTCTCTATCTGAAACTCAGCCTAATGCAGGCGTGCAGGTCTACGCGGCGCCGGGAGTTAGGAGCGGTGAACCGATCCTGGCGAGTTATCGGATGGACGCAGACAACCCCGTGGTGATTGACCACAATGTTGTCTATGCTGATGAAGATAGCTCGATTACGGTGATCTTAGATTATTCATCTGCAGGAGGCCAGGCAGTTCACAACGGTACCGTGAAGGTTTATGCACGGCCTGGGGCTGAAGTGACTATCGTTAAGATACAGCGGATGGACTGTGAAGCACATCACTTTGATTCAACCATGGCCTATGTAGAAGACGACGCTCGGGTGAACTTCATTCACGTGGAACTCGGAGCTGCGTTGACAGCGGTAAACTACTCTGGGCAGATTGGTGATCGAGGGGAACTTAACATTCACGGTGCCTACTTTGGTGATGGTAAACAGCAGTTTGACCTGAATTATCTTGCTGACCACCGGGGAGTGGGCAGCAGCAGTAGGATCTTAGTTCATGGTGCCCTCAAGGATCATGCTAAGAAGATCTTCAGGGGGACTATCGACTTAAAGCGCGGCGCCCGGCAGGCGAAGGGCAGCGAGATTGAATCAGTGCTGCTCTTGGATGAGACAGTGCGCTCGATAGCAGTACCCCTTCTACTTGCAGGTGAAGACGATGTGGAAGGAGAGCATGCCGCTACTGCGGGCAGGGTGGACGATGAGAAGGTACATTATCTCATGAGTAGGGGCCTCAGCAGGGGGCTGGCCACAAAGCTCTTGGTAGAAGCAGCCTTCCAGCCTATCATTGAGGCGCTGCCTGGAGCCGAATGGCAGTCTGCCGTTATTGCTGATCTTGAGCGGAGGTTGGCCGATGGGGTTTAGTGTTCATGAGATTCGCCAGGATTTTCCGGCCTTGGCTCAGAGCGTACACGGGAAACCCTTGATTTATCTAGACAACGCGGCTACAACCCAAAGGCCGGTTCAAGTGTTAGAAGCCATTGAACGTTATAACCATTTCGCAAATGCGAATCCTCACCGTGGAGTACACTATTTAGGAACCGAAGCCACCCGGGCCTACGAACAGGCCCGGGAGAGGGTTGCCCGGTTTATCAACGCAGGTTCTAGAAAAGAAGTGATTTTCACCAGAAATGCCACTGAAGCTCTTAACTTGGTGGCGTTTGCGTTTGGGCTTGCTCAAGTCAAGGCTGGGGACGAGATTGTGCTTTGTATATCTGAGCATCACAGCAACTTAGTACCTTGGCAGCAGATTGCCCGCTTGACAGGGGCGAAACTGAAGTACCTCTACTTGGATGAGGAGTTCTGCCTCACACATAAAGAGATCCAGGCAAAGATTACCGACACCACCAAGATTGTGGCTATCGCTCAGATGTCGAACGTTCTAGGCACCATCTACCCTGTACGAGAGATTGCCGGATGGGCGCACAGTCAGGGGGCTGTGGTTGTCGTCGATGCTGCTCAAAGCATTCCCCATCAGGTTGTTGATGTCCAGGCGCTTGATGCTGACTTCTTAGTCTTCTCCGGCCATAAGATCTATGGGCCGATGGGCATAGGCGTTCTATACGGCCGCGAAGAGCTGCTGCGGGAAATGCCGCCTTATCAATTTGGGGGAGATATGATCGAGTACGTCGAAGAAGAGTCTTCCACTTTCGCACCTTTGCCTCAGAAATTCGAGGCCGGGACCCCTAATGTAGAGGGAGCAGTAGGCTTGGCTGCTGCTTTAGATTATGTTGAAAGCATCGGTTTGAAGCAGATCGCTGAACATGAACGGAATCTTACCGCCTATGCTCTAGAGGAACTGAGAAAGCTTCGCTGGGTAAGGGTTCACGGTCCACTAGATATGGCACAGCGGGGCCCGGTGATCTCATTTGAGATCGAAGGCTGTCATCCCCATGATGTGGCAACCATATTAGATACCTATGGAGTGGCGGTGCGAGCAGGGCATCACTGTGCGCAACCCTTGATGAATTACCTAAAAATACCCGCTTCATCTCGGGTCAGTTTTGCGTTATATAATACTAAAGAAGAAGTCGATGTTTTCTTGGAGAGTATCTTGAATGTGAGGAAGTGGTTAGGATATGGATCTTAGTGCTCTTTATACACAGATAATTCTCGAGCACAGCCGCAGTACAAGAAACAAGCGTCAGCTGACCTGTGCCACCTGTAAAGAGCGGGGGCATAATCCCTCGTGCGGAGATGATATTACGATTGAGCTCCAGCTAGAGGATGGACGCGTGGTAGATGCTGCATTTACCGGTGTCGGCTGTGCGATCTCACAGGCCTCGACTTCTATGATGATTGATCTAATTAAAGGCAAGACTACAGGAGAAGTAGCTCAACTGACAGACACTTTTCTAGCTATGATCAGACAGGAACTGGACAACGATTCATCGCTCAAGAATCTAGGTGAAGCAGTCGCACTAAAGGGCATTTCGCAAATGCCTGCTCGGGTGAAATGTGCGGTGCTGGCCTGGCATACTCTCCAAGAGGCTATAAAAACTGGAGCATAATTACTAGGGAAACTAATGAGCACTGGCTGTATCGCCAGTGCTCTTTTCGCGTCACACATTATTGTAAGAGGCCCCAGATCTCATTTTCGAGCTGGCCCAGTTTTTCTCGAGCCTGGTTTACCTGAGTCTTGAGATGTTCTCTGACTGAATCCCGCGTGCTCAATAGTTTGTCAAATGATCTCTGAAGTTTTGCTGCCAGGCCCGGTTCAGAGAACGGCAGTACCCACTCATCGCACTCAACCGATTGGGCGAAGTCGATACATTTCCAGCGATAGGCCAATGAAATAAAGGGACAACCTGCCGCCGCTGAGAAGATGTTGGCATGGAGCTTCATATTGATGGAGCACACGCTTTTTTCATAAATGGCCATCAGCTCTTCAGGACTTGGAACCTCTTCCAATACACAGACATCTCGCGAGCCGACCATATCTGCCAACCTGAGACATGGTTCTAGATCCGCGTGCCACATGGGATAGATCAGCAGCTGATACTGTTTCTTGATGTTCTGCAGGAATTGGGCAAGAGCGTCAGCGACCTGCCTTTCGTCTCCGCCCATCACATTGTTTCTAGCCGTGCCCCAATTAATCGCGATTGTACGAGGTGAGCCGCTAGGAGGATTGGCCTCTCCGTGCGTCTTCTTCTCCCACAACAGTCCTGGATCACCAGTGACCATAAGGTAGGGGTGGGCAGCCCCTACCTTTTCCAGCACCATTCTGGTATACGGGCCCCGCAGCCCGATTGCTCCCGCCTGGTTTACTACCTGTCGGATAGCATACGCAAGATCATGGGGGACATCTGGTTCCGCCGAGAGGCCATCTACGCCTGAACCCCAAATCGCAGTGGGTATACCGTACTGTTGAGCCAAGACGAGGGGCTTCAGGTAGATTAGTTCAAACAGCGAACCAGCACCCAGCACCACAAGATCAGGCCGGAGCCGAGCCAAGGCCAACTCGTCGAATGCAGAGGGAAACAGGGCAGTTACCTCTAGATCAATGCTTGCTTCTGCAGCGCGATCTTTGAAACGCCGGATAAAAACATCTCGACAGATATCATCGCCGTGGTTACCAAAGCCCACCCAACCGATATACAGTATGCGTTTCTTCATTGGGCTTCTTCTCCTTCGGTGTTGCTGATAATGACACTACGCACGCTGTAGAATTCTTTGGAGCGCTGATCAGCATGTTCGCGGTAGTAATACAGAGGTGTGCGCAGATTCTGGACATTGAAACCTTGGACGATGGCACGGGCTATGAACTCATAGTCTTCGGCCCCTTGCATAAAGGTGGTGAGGCCTCCTAGCCGTTCGATAACTTTCCGGCGCACGAGCAGTGATCCAAAGCATACACAGTGTTTTCCTGCCCGGTAACTCTTGATAATGTTGTTATCATATTGGACTAGATAGGACTTGCGGCGGTTTTCCACATCATCGGAGAACACTTCGTAGTTGGTTCCCACTAAGCTGTAGTCTTCATTGAGCTGCAGAAACTGTACCTGTTGACTGATGCGTTCAGGATGACTGATATCGTCCGAGTCATGGTTGGCAATGAATTCTCCTTGTGCCAGCAGGTATCCCATGGAAACAGCGCGGGCAAACCCTAGGTTGCGCGGCAAGCGGTAATAGATAAAGGTTAGTTCTTTGTCGCCTTCTGCCCGCTTAGTCCATTTAGCAGCAACTTGTGGTGTACTATCGCTGGAATGGTCGTCAACCACTATGATCTCTAGGGGCCGGTAGGTTTGGGCAAAAACGGACTCCAGACACTGGTCCAACAGCTCGGCTCTATCGTGCGTGGGGATGACCACACTAACCAACGGACTCTCCAGTTTAGCCGACTTAGGTTGAGGCTTTGCTTCCCGAGGGGTGGGTTTATCCTCGGAAGCAGCGAGACGAGGTGTCTCAGCTGGAGCTAACTGACTCATGGCAGATGATATTTCAATGGTACTCGGCGAAGCTTGACCGGAAAGGACTTGGTAGTACAAGTCTTCGATGGCTTTACTGACTGTTTCGATCTTAAAGTAGGTTGCTACCATCTTCCGCAGTGCTGCTTGGTCACTGGGGCGCTTGTTATGCAGCACAGTCTGAATATCCTCGACTAAGCGCCGCTTGCTCGGTACTGTGAGGTAGTCGTGGTCGCCGAAGTAAACTTGCCACGCTTCACTGAAATTCGCAGGGGTTATCGGCCCAAAGTATCCCGAATTACCTGCGGCGATCACCGGTTTGCCTGTGCTCATAGCCTCTAGTGCAACCCGGGCCGTCCCAATGACTGCATCGGCTGCACGATATGCTTCAACAGGGTCTAGGAGGGCCCCAGTGATGTGGATGATGTCGTCTCCGCGCCTCTGATTGACCATGTTGACCATGGCGTGAATGAAGGGGCTGTCAGGCCCGCTTCCTACGAGTGCTAAATGAACACCTTCCGAGTCATGCAGTTCTTCGATGGCGTTTATTGCGTCTTCCATGATCCTTGTTTTTCCCCAAGCAATGCGGCTGCACAGGGTGATAAGAGGCTGGTCTTCATTCATGCCTAACTCCTTCTTAAAACTAGGAGCTGGCCCCGGTTTGAAGTGCTGAATGTCAATACCATTTGGGATGATGCTTACCTGCTTCCGTGGGTAACCAAGGTGTGTCTTGACCCAATTTGCCGCAGGTGGGCTGACAGCTATTACATGGGCACATCCATCAATCAGCGCCTGAAGATGCCGACGAGGGTAAAACATACCGTGGACGGTAAAGATGACGGGGACAAGCAGTTCCTGAGATATTTGAACGGCCACTTTCAAGCCTGCAATTTGGTGGGCGTGGATCAGATCGATTTCGTGCTCATCAATGATGCTGCGGGTCATATTGAGTAGGGTAGTGTAGTTGGTGAATAGGGGATTATCAGTCTGAAAAGGCAGCTGGATCATAGTCAGTCCTGCTTGGTGAAACCGCTGTGCCATGGGACCGCCACTAGTACCGATAATAACTCTATGATTTCGATCCTTAAGGGCCGAAGCCATGGCTAGGACGTGCGTCTCAGTACCACCAATACCAAGAGAGTCCACCAGCATAAGGATGTTAAGTGGGCGCCGCTGTGTTTCTTCCTCGCGCTTCATATAGTGGAATCCTCCTTCTGAGATGTGAGAACTTATTCCAAGATATGAAGCCCGAAGGCAGCCTGTACCGGACTCGCGCTCCTATATATGGCTGTTTAGGAATACGGAACCATCTCAACGAAGGGCAAGGGTGCATAGCTATACACAAGAGCAGATTTTGCTTGGCGACTAGATAAGGTGGGAGGGATTCCATGTATCCAGGATTAGATGTCAATGCAATTATCCTAGTCAGCCTGCTTGTAGTTCTTCTGGCGATTATCTATTTTGGTTCGTAGTTTCTTAGGTTTGGAGGCCGCAGTCGGCCTCCCCATACACCGAGGAGGAATGCTGTGAAGGTTCTTATGACGTCGATCTTGTGCCACAGCGGATTAATGACGCACGTGCAAGATCTGCTGAAGTACTGCAGGGACAGTTCTATCCAAGCCGGCGCTGCCTTTCTCAGGACCCAGTATGTATCACCAGCAGAAGCGGAAGAGCTTAAGCAAGGTCTAGGTGAGGTAGAAACCTGGGAATATGAGAAGGATGAGGAACTGCTTAAAATTGCAGCAGAAGGGGATTGGGACTTAATCCATGCACACTCTTTCCTAACATTTAAAGCAGCTGCTTTGGCTGCTGCTGAGGCGAGAATCCCTCTAGTAGTGACACTTCACTCAGTCTTCCTATGGGGCGCGGTCTATTGGGATGTATTAGCCCAGGCAAGACGCATTATAGCTGTAGGGCCAGCTCAGGCCCGGTACCTCGGCCCCTGGAAACGCAAGACTGTCATAATCCCTAATGGCGTCGATCTTACTGTGTTCAAGCCAAAGCGTACCCCTGATAATGAAGAAATCTCGATCCTATGGTTCGGCAGAGTTGATGGGAGATTGTCGAGGGGACTGCAGGTACTAGATGAGGTGGCCCCTTTGCTTCCAGCGGGAATCCGGCTGCGAGCGGTGGGGCAAGCTGACATTCACCTGAAGAACATTCCCATAACAGGATGGGTGAAAGATCCAGTTGCAGAGCTTCAGAGAAGTCACATCACTTTCGCCCATGGGAGATCGCTTCGCGAAGCTATGGCCTGCGGAAGCATAGGTATGCTGCTTGGCCACGGCTATGGCGGCCGTGTTACGCCTCAGTTACTGGAGAGGTTGAACTACGCCACTGATGCCTTTCCGCAGTATCATCTGCCGCAGCCCAAACCCGAGGCTCTCCTGCACGACATTTTAGCAATTGCTCGCTCGGGTGAAATTGAGGCCCTCCGAAAAAAGGCGCGGCAGATCGCTGAGAACTACTTCGATGTAAAGAACATGGGCAGAAAGACGCTCTCTGTTTACCGAGAGGCCTTGGGAAAAGAATAAGGCACATCACAACGATGTGCCTTTTTGATTTCAGATGTCGAACTTGTCGCGGGAGCGCTGAATGCGTATCTTGGCGATAGCTCCCATCATGCCTACCATAAACCCAATGAGGGTAAGGGCATAGGCAGACAGACTCAAAACGATATGGGCGGGGATTACTTCGACGACTATACCCATCAAGATCACCCAACCCACCAACAGCATGGCTCCACCGACAATCATCTGTTTATTTTCCCTGTGCATGGTCTTTGTACAGCCAGCAAGCTGTACTTTGATCCTCCGTTACTTGGAATTCTGGGGGTATCTCCACGTCACACAGGCCTTTGATCATCTTACGGCAGCGTGGATGGAATCTGCATCCAGGCGGTGGATTGAGCAGACTAGGTGGTTCACCCGTCGGAACATCCTTAAAGGTTTTTAGGTTCTCTGCATCCGGGTCGGAAGTTGCTTCAAACAGAGCTTGGGTGTAAGGATGCAGAGGATTCTTCAGCAGCGACTTGGTCGCAGCTTTCTCGATGATTTTCGCTCCATACATGGAGAAGATTCGCTCAGAGAAGTACCGCACGGTAGACAAGTCGTGCGTGATATAAATGATCGCCAAGTTATGGTCATATTGGAGCTTCTGTAGAAGCTGGAGAATCTCTACACGCACAGAAGCATCCAGCATGGATACAGGCTCGTCAGCGATTAGCAACCTAGGCTGAAGAATCATCGCTCTGGCAATTACCAGACGCTGCTGCTGGCCACCGCTAAGCATGTGTGGGAACTTAGGCAAAAA
Organism: Bacillota bacterium; assembly: GCA_012521295.1. Classification (GTDB taxonomy): domain Bacteria; phylum Bacillota; class Limnochordia; order Darwinibacteriales; family Darwinibacteriaceae; genus JAAYMS01. The sequence continues at coordinate 5,837 of JAAYMS010000057.1, read as the reverse complement.
GTCCTCAATTGGTGCTAACTTCACTTCTTCGAGCACCTGCCGAATACGGCGCTTCTGCTCGTCTTTGTCGGTAATGCCGTTAATGATCATGGGCTCTTTAAGAATGCGCTCCACAGTCATGAACGATGGAAGTGCACCGTAGGGGTCTTGCTGAATATATCCGACCTTGGCACGGTATTCCTTCAGCTGGTGTTTATCTAGCTCACTCAGGTCTTTACCTTCGAAGTAGATCTTACCCTTAGTGGGTTTGTGCAGGCCAAGAATAGTCTTGGCCAGGGTGCTTTTTCCACAACCGCTTTCTCCGACGATTGATACCGTTTCACCAGCATAGAGCTCGAATGATACTCCGTCGAGAGCCCTTACATCTCCAGCCTTGAAGAAACCCATGCGCCGGATTTCAAACCATGTATGGAGGTCTTCTACAGCCAAGATAGGCATAGCCTGCCTCGTTTCTGGCTGCATCTTTAGAGCTGTGCTAGGCATGTTTTACCTCCCCTTCTTCATCATAGAGCCAGCACTGGACCCGCTGGCCATGACCTACATCAACCACAGGTGGGTGCTCGGCACACTTCTTGAAACGCTTGTGACAGCGTTCAGCAAAGCGGCATCCAGTAGGTGGATTGATCAGGGAAGGGGGCTGACCTGGGATGAACTGCAGCTCCTTGTCCTCCCGCAGTGTCGGTACACTGGCCATCAGTTTATTGGAATACGGATGGCGTGCGTCGTCGTAGAAATACTCTGCACTGCAGCGTTCCACCATTTCACCTGCGTACATTACAGCAATCTCATCAGCTAGCTCACTGGCTGTACCAATGTCGTGAGTGATAAGAATAAACGTAGTGCCCATTTCGTGTTTGATGCGTTTGAGCACGTTCATTAGGTTGGCCTGGGTGAGCAGGTCCAGGGCAGAGGATGGTTCATCCAGTACCACTAGCTCTGGATTGGTAACCAGGGCCATTGCAATGGTTGCTCTCTGGCGCATACCACCGCTCAGTTCGAAGGGATACCGCTGCAGGAAGTCGAGCGGCAACCCAACAATTGAAAACACTTCAGCTACTCGCTCCATAGCCTTTTCCTTTGTCATGTCCTTGTTATGGAGCAGGAGTGGTTCAGCAATTTGATCAGCGATGCGGATAACTGGATTCAACGAGTTCATAGATGCCTGAGGCACCATCGCCATCTTCTTCCAGCGAATCTCTTTGCGGAATTGCTCATCGCTGTATTTCATTACATCAACGCCGTTAAAATAGACTTCACCCGAATAGACTTCGATGTTGCGGGGAAGTAGGCGCATGATAGCTTTAACCAACGAAGTCTTACCGCAGCCGGATTCACCTACAACAGCTAGAGTGCGGCCGCGCTTAAGCTGAAAACTTACTCCGTCTACTGCTTGGACCGAGCCCTTGCGGGTGCGGAAGTGCAGCTTTAAATCGCGTACATCTAGCACTACATCGTTACTCATACTATAGCCCCCTCAGACGTGGGTTAAAGATTCGGTCAAGGGCAAAGCCGAGCATGGCAAACCCTAAGCCCGTAATCACCAGCAGGACTGCCGGTTCTAATACCCAGTAATAGTGACCTGTAAATAGGGCACCGTTTGTGTAAGCGTCGTTGAGCAGTTTGCCCCATGTTGGCAGGACAGGGTCACCCAAGCCCAGAACTGCCAGCGTTGCTTCTAGGAACACATAGTTGGGCACTTGCGCTACAAACTGCGGAATCAGGACCGGGATAACCTTTGGAATCATGTACCGCAGGATAATCCGGCCGCTGCTTGCTCCATAGGCTCGAGCTGCATCAATGTAACCAGATTCCTTAACCTGCAGGAACATTGATCTGTACGTGAGAATACCCGAGCCAAAGATTCCTAAGAGGATGACCACTCCTAATATCGCCCATATACTTCTTGAGTAGAAGAGGCCAACCATGATCAGGATGGGTAGGGTCGGCAGAATCATAACGATTTCATTGATGCGACGAATGACATTATCAACCCACCCGCCAAACCAGACTGCTGCCGCAGCAAGAAGCATTGTAGTAAGGGACGAACCAACAGCTGCCAGCAACCCGAAGGACAGGGCAACCGGAGTTCCCCACAACAACGCAACGCCAATATCCCGGCGGCGATGGTCTGTTCCAGCCATGCCATGAACCTGTCCGTAGACTACAAGAGAACCATCTAGAGTGGAGCCTTCCTCAAAGACAAGTCCTTCTACTACTACCTTGTAGGTACCCTTATTAACCTTGGAAGGATCGTTCGGATCAGCAAAAAGCCCTACTTCAGGTGCGAGGCCGCGAACACGGCGGGAAACAGAGTTGTCTTGAGAAATCCGATATGATTCACTGTTCCGGATACTCATGTCTGTCAGGCGGATTTCACGCCCATCGGGTGTAATCCACTTAATAGAAACATTAGGCCGAGCAGACTTAAAGGTAGAGGTGAAGAACATGGACAGTTCAGACGGAAATCCATCGTAATGATAATCAAAGGTGAAGACCATATCATTTACGGAAACTCCGCCACCCAATGGTACCACTGTCTTCAGGCTTGGATCCTCCGTGGTCTTGAGGACAATTGTCTCAGGAAGTTTATCCTTACGGAAGTAGTTCGTCCAGGCCGGGCTGGCATTCCGTGGTGTTTCGAGCCATACATTATCTCCACCGCGCCACAAGCGCACAGCTTCATTATACGGAATAGCAATTATGGCGTAGATAGCCATACATACCATGAAGACGATTACGGCTAACCCGGCAAAGGCGCTGGGATAGCTGCGCAGCTGTTCGAAGAAGTTTCTTATCTTGTTCATGACCGGCGATCCCCCCCGCCAAGTTTTACTCTTGGGTCGACGATAGCATAGACGATATCAAGCAAGAACACTGTCAGACCTAAGAGGTATGCGTAAATCACTACCGTACCCACAATAACTGGGGTATCATACAGGTTGATGGCCGTCTGAGTTACTCGTCCAATACCAGGCCACCCAAAGACAGTCTCTAACACAATTGCCCCTGTCCAGAGACCGATCAATGTCAAGGCAAAGCTTGTAACAATCGTGGGCAGAGTAGGACGGAGGACATACCGCCGTTCAATTGCCCCGGATGGGAGCCCCTTAGCCTTCGCCATATCTACATAATCTTCACTGGAGTAGATCAGGAAGAACGTCCGCCAGTAGTATGAGTTGTAGAAAATGGAGCTAATTACAATAGAAGCAACAGGCAGAACCATGTGCTTTAGCACACTCAATGCCCGCAACCATGGATTCTGTGGTGGCGGTGCATCAACCATTCCTCCAAAGGGCAGCCAGCCTAGCAGAGCAGCAAAAATCAAAATAAGAAAGATTCCGTAAAACCATGCTGGTGCTGCAGATGTTGGAGCCATTGCTACGACAATGCGGTCTAATACAGTGCCGTAGCGCCGTGACAAGAAGAGGGCAAAGAACACGCTGCTGAAGAATAACAGCAGCTGACCTGTGGCCATTAATAGAAGAGTTGGTCCTAAACGCTCTCCCAGAATATAGCGCACTTGGCGAGATCCGCTGTCGCTAATCATATACTCGGCTGAACCGAGATTGAGGGTTAAACCATTCCAAAGATACCTAAAGCTCCTAACCATGAACGGTTGATCAAGACCGAGACGTTGAATCTCCAGATCGACAAGACGCTGCTCGTATTCTCGTCGTTCCTGCATGGTCATATCGCGCAGCGCCTCATTACCGGCAATCTGCAAGCTGATCTTTTCGCGGACTTGTCCAATCCGCATCTGGTCCACGTAACCGCCGCCATTGGCGATCAAAATGGCCAGGTATACTCCAATTACAACTGTAATCAATAACGTCCCGCCACGAACAAACGCATAGCGGGCAATTCGCGCAAACGTCCCTGACGTAGATCTCTTCGCAGGAACGGCACGATCAGTGGCTGTTTGAATTTTCGGCACAACTACCCCTCCCGATTTTTGCCTGGAAGCGCAGAACGGCGAAGGGAGGGCGTGGGAACCACGCCCTCCACAACTGTTCCGCTAGATTTGAAATGTCTTGCAGCAGTTTATGGCAGTGTTACGAAGGTGTGGGAACCGAAGGTTGCGCCACCGACCAGCCTTGGCAATACGATTACATCCAAGGTGTTGGAACCTACTGGCAGGGCTGCAGTCTGCTCTTCGGTCAGCACGATTTCGAACAAGCCATCGGCGACGCCTTCGCCTAAGCCGCTCAGGGCTACGTTGCCGGCTGCGTCAAGTACGAGGAACTTCACTTCGGTGATATCCTCGAGCCTATAAGCCTCGCCCTTGAAGGTTACTTCTACTTCAAAGACTGCTTCGCTACCGGAGGTTACCCGAGCAGGCCCGCTGACTTCTACTTCAGCTACACGTGGCTCATCGAACATGGACCACTTGTCTGCTGGTTCGGAGTAATCTTCGAACCGCTTCAGGTGTACCATCTTCTCGATTGGGTAAGCCCGTTCGAGATACATTGGGCCGTCGCCAATCCAGAAGTGACCCTTAGCTTCGTACCATTTCTTGACGTTAGCATAACGAGTTGCAATCTCTTCGTCAGAGATGTACTGGCCAAGGAAGTCCTTGTAAGGCAGCCAGTTGTTCTCGATAGCATAGTCAAGCCACTTAGCCAAGATTGGCAGGCTGGGTCCGGACTGATAGCCAAGCCATTCTGCATCAAGTTCGTTAGCCTTGGAAGCAGAGAAAGCGAGTTCGCCGTTGAGCTCAGCCAGCAAACCGAGGGCCAGTGTTGGCCATGGTGCCTTACCATAGTTGAAGTGTACAGAGTAGAGGTCGCTGATGTTCATTTCCGCATCCAGTGACCACGATTCAGTGTAGTACTCGTAGATGAATGGATCGATGGAAATGAGCTTCATGCCTCTGAAGGATGCCAGAGTTGTCTGGAGTCCAGCTGCTGCAGCAGGATCATAGAATGGGCTTTCTTCGTAACCGAGGTCCATCTCCATTGTGAATGTAAAGAGGATGTCGCCGATGGTTACGGGGCTGCCATCATGCCACTTAGCAGTATCCCACAGATCTTCTCTGTAGAACACCACGCTCTTGCGCTTGGTCTTTAGACCTGCAGGAAGGTCTTCGCCCAATGCTGTCCAGGTCTGTGTTTCAGCATCCCAGATTGCTTCGTCAGCATATTTCTCAGCAGCGGTGATCCAGCGTTGATTTACAGGATCCCACTCTACCCATGCATCGCCAGGTACGATAATCTCATTAGCGAACTTCAGGTCGACCCAGTCAGAAGACTTAGCTACAGGCAGGCCTTCCAGAACGATAACTTCCATGCGCTCAATGCGATGTGGATGATAGTTACCAGTGAATGGGTCGGTCATGATCCCACGGTCAAAGGTTGCCCGAATTGGCAGTTGGTCGAAGGTCCAGTTAGAACCTGCAACAGGGTTCCAAGGTTCTACAAGAACTTGCTGAGAACCGATGGTGATGACTCCACCGATTTCGTCGCCTCTCCGCAGAGTGGTGGGCCACAGGCCGGTACCAGAGACGCCACCTGCTAAGTCAGAAGCAACAGCAATTTCAGCCCGGCGAGGCAGGAAGGAGGTTTGGTCAACTACGAAGATACGTGGTGAATCTTCGAATGCCAGCTCCAGTGCCCGTTCGTACAGAGCTTTGCGCTCTTCCATGGTGGAGAATTCTTTCCGATATAGTTTGTCGGAAATCTCGTCCAGTTCAGGAATGGGCTCAAGGGCCTGCCACAGCGGCTGAGTCATGGTGCGGCGAGTATACATCTGGTTGAAGATATGTCCTTGGTCACGATATACAACAGGAGCACTCCAGCCGCCAGTGTATACATGCCATTCGCCGTTGTAAGGATCGCCCA
>JAAYMS010000056.1 GCA_012521295.1 Bacillota bacterium | reverse complement strand
GCCATCCCGCCTTGGATTATGGGTAGGCGGGGAGTCATATGGGCGATCTTGAGTTGTGGGAGCATGTGCCACCTCCTCCACAATAGTTGATTTATTATACCACTGATTTGGCGGGAGTGGTATCGTTAACTGCAGTGTCCAGGATACCCTTGGCCGGCTTTGTCGTCTATCACCAGACGAAATTAGGGGCAGTGAAAGGTGCCAAAGACAAGCCATCGGCCATCCGCTTTGTAAGGGCGTACCCCCCTAGGTTTTGAGCCAATGAAAACATATAATAGAAGGGGTTTGGAAAACGTGGTGATCATCAGTCAATAACCTACGATCTTGCTAGGCAACAAGTTCTAGCGGTTTCGTCCTGGCTGGGAATAACCGGTCACAGGTAGGGAGGAAGTCTCATGGACGTGGAGACAGTTTGGCATGAGCTAGGTGAACCGATTTTGCGATTTATCTGCCAGAGAGTGTCTAACCGCTGGGATGCGGAGGATATCCTGCAAGACGTTTTTTCAAAGTTTCTCGCCAACACCGGTAAACTGAGGGATGAATCCCAAGTCGAGTCTTGGTTTTACCGAGTTGCCCGAAACAGCATTGTCGATTACTACCGCAAGAAAAAGGACTTGCCATTGGATGCAAGCTACGTAGAAGGGGAGACCCCTTCGGTGGAGGAGCAGGAGAATCTGAATCATGAGCGTGTTGCCTAAAGGAGATGCTTCCTGAGCTGCTGCCCAATTATAGGGAGCCCTTAGTCATGCATGATGTTTGGGGATATAAGCATCGGGAAATTGCGGAATGGTTAAATCTGACCGTGTCTGGGTCAAAAACCAGGGTGCAAAGGGCAAGAAAGCAGTTGAGAGCAGCCTTGGAGTGGTGCTGTGACTTTGAACTTGATTTCTATGGGAATATAGTGGACTACCAACCCAAGGGAGATCCGCAATGCTTGTGTTAGCCAAGTTTACTTGCCTTATTGTCTGGTGCATCCTTTTTCGTTCCTGGTCGTCTTAATCTGTGAAGTGGATGAGGTGTCATCTATCCAAGGCTGACCGAAGGGAGAAGAGATACAGTGGCAAAGGAAGACATCAAGGCAAGAATCAGAAGGGATTATGGCAGGATTGCTAGGAAAGAGCGGACCGGGTGTTGTTGCAACTGTGATTGTAGTACGGGATCAATAGATTTGCTTACAGTTGCGGAGAAGCTCGGGTATAGTGCGGAGGAGCTGGGTAATATCCCCAAAGCTGCAAATCTAGGTTTAGGCTGTGGCAATCCGCTGGCGCTGCTATCGTTAAAAGAAGGGCAGACGGTATTGGATCTTGGGAGTGGCGCTGGCTTTGATTGCTTTCTGGCGCGGGAAAAAGTCGGGGAAACGGGGCTGGTTATCGGAGTAGATATGACACCGGAAATGGTTGAGCTGGCGAGGCGTAATGCTGAGAGTAGAGGATATCACAATGTCCAGTTCTTGCTCGGTGAGATTGAGGATCTGCCCTTGGCGGACGAATCTGTGGACGTGGTCATTTCCAACTGCGTGGTCAACCTATCCCCGGATAAGGCCAGTGTGTTCAGAGAAGCTTACCGCGTCTTAAAACCTAGTGGAAAGCTGTGCGTCGCTGATGTTGTAGCCACCGCAGAGATTCCACCAGAGATTAAGGGGCGGCTAGATTTGATCTCCGGTTGCCTTGCTGGGGCGGCGAGAGTGGAGGAAATCGAAGCGATGTTGCTGGACGTTGGTTTTGTTGATGTTCGCATGGCTGCCATAGGCAATAGCGATGAAGTGATATCGGGATGGACCCTTGGGGAGCAGGCGACGTCTTTTCTAGCGTCCTATATTATCGAGGCGAGTAAGCCGTAGTCGTCTGAAGTCGAGCTGCCCGGCTCTTCTCGTGAGTGCCGAAAGGAGCAGCTTGCCGTTTAATGGTGGGACGGACAATCGTTGCCAGACCGTCTTGTGTAACCTGGTTATCATGCTGACCAAGACCGAGCAGAGAAGGCTGGAGTGGCTAGAAGGGATTAACAGGAGCCTAAGAGCTAACTACAGAGCTTTTTTTGAAAGTTGGGCTTCGTTAGGGCCTAGAGGGAATTGGGTCGAGGCAGCTTCTAATTATCCAGCTAGCTTCCATGGTCGTTGTTTGGCGAGATATTATCGGTTTTGAGGATGTTCTTGTGCCGCTGCAGCTGTTCCTGCCGAAACCGTTGGACCTCCGGTACGGAGAGTCTTGACCTTTCAAGTAGAAGGGGTACT
>JAAYMS010000006.1 GCA_012521295.1 Bacillota bacterium | reverse complement strand
CTAGCAGGAACTGGGCTGGCCATGATGTTGGGAGCTTCGCCTCTACTAACGTGTATGATCCTTAGTGTTGCTTACACTAATCTGGCAAGCGACAGTGAAGCAGTATTTGCCCAGATTGACCGCTTCACACCACCGTTATTCATGTTGTTCTTCTTCGTATCAGGCGCTGAACTAGATATTACGATTCTGCCCTCAGTTGGGCTGATCGGAGTCCTGTACATTGTTTTCCGCGTGATAGGTAAGTTCGTTGGCAGCTTGACTGGAGCCGAGATTGCTCACGCAGAGCCGGTCGTTAAGAAGTACCTTGGCTTTACTTTGGTTCCCCAGGCAGGCGTCGCCATCGGTTTGGCCACTCTAGCCACACGGGTCATTCCCGAATACGGGCCGCAAATTCAGACTGTTGTCCTCTGTGCCACGGTCATCTATGAGCTAGTGGGGCCGGTTATTACGAAAATTGCGCTTCAAAGAGCTGGCGAGATTAATCCAGCACAGCAAGCGGCTTAAGCTGAGCAATCTTTGCTCAGCTTTTTTCATTGGTCTGTGGTGCGAGTCCGCCAAAAGGAAGCAACATGCCTGGCGATCACTCCAATATTCTACGAACAATGAGTAATCCTTCCAATCGGGTCGGGGCTTGTGATACCACATAGACCAGGGTACCTTGACGTTAGTCGAGGTTTTGAGTATACTTTAGATATGAATTAACATACTATGTTCATTGAGGTGTTGCATTGGAGGTCGCTTTCTCGGAAAGACTGAAACGGGCTATAGGTGACGAAGGTCAACATCTGCAGAAGAAGCTAGGTCATTTGAGCCGCCGTTTTAAGATGAGGATAGATCAGATGAAGGCGGCCGACCACTATTATGAGTATCAATCGATAGGTTTGGGTAGGCCTCATTTATTGGACGGAGATCTTAAAGGATGCTTTGCGGTTGATCTTACGGGTAACTACCGAATAATTGCGAGGCTAGGTACTGATGATCTGAGTCCAGAGGCCTTGAAGATATGCGATGAAGTGATAATAGAAGGGGTGGTAGATTATCATGGTAAGGGAAACAACTGGCTCATTCCGTGATATCATTATACACCCAGGGGAAACGCTCAAAGAAGCTCTTGAAGATCGAGCGATGACACAGAAACAGTTAGCCCAGAGCATAGGTATGACCGAGCAGCACATCTCTCGGATCATCAAAGGTAAGACCAATATATCAGGGAGATGTGCAAAGAAGCTGGAGTATGCGCTCGGCATCCCCGCCTCTTTCTGGATGAATCTCCAAAGGAATTACGACTTGGAACTCGCTGAATATCAGGATAGGAACAACATCTCAGACGAAGAGTATACTATTTTTGAAAAAATCAGAGACATCATGGCAGAGATCCTGTCTCTTAAGGGTGAGAGTTTGGAGGGCGATAAGACCTTTGGGGTCATCCAGGCCCGACGAACATTTCGCTTGTCGAGTTTGCTGCATATTCCTGATGTGATGCCGGATGCCCTGTATCGTAAATCCAAGACAGCGAATATAGATGAATATGTCACATTTGCCTGGCTCAGACTCTGCGATTGCCATCTGGAAGGGATCCCTAAGCCAGAAGCAGGTGATCCAGCAACCTTATTGGAGCACATTGAAGACATAAAGGGATTGATGTTTGGCGATGACATTTACAAGACCCTTAGGAGTTTACAGTCTCTACTTCGATCCATCGGAATTCGGTTTGCGGTGGTAAGGCATTTCCCGGGTGCACCAATTCATGGCATGACTAGAAAGAACCCCGATAGTACCCTGGACTTGTGTTTAACAGTTCGTGGAAGCAGAGCAGATATTTTCTGGTTTTCACTCTTTCATGAGTTTGCACACATTATCCTGGAGGACTTCGACGACATTGGGTATTCTTATAGCAAAGAGAGCGAACAGATCGCGGATCGGCAAGCGGCATCTCTGTTGATTTCTGATGAACTATACACAGAGTTTGTGAAAAAACGTGATTTCAGTTACAACAGCATTGCTGCATTGGCAGAAAGCAGCAATGTCCCAGAATATATCATAATTGGTAGGTTACAGAATGATGGGTATCTACCCTGGCAGCATAGTTATAACCGCTATGTGCCGATGTATAAGTGGCAGTAGCGATGTTTGCTTTGCCCCGACTCATCACCCCGATGTGTCGGGGTTTTTTCATGAAGAAGGAGTTGCATTTTCCCTTTGGGTGTGATATATATGTAACAAGAAGTGATGTTTATGTCACAATGAAAGGGAGGTTCAGTATGTCGAGATACACTAATAAGTATTTCGGGTACATTGGTTTTCTGGGGTTCCTCGGCTTTCGTTACTTCGCCACAGGCAGGATCACAGACCTTTGTTTGTTTGGCTTTTTCGCCTTCTTTGCTTACTTCTGGATCGCAAAGCTCAATGTCAGTATTCCCGATGAGCGCTACCGTGAAAACGTAGAAACGGCCAAGGCCTTCATTGGGAATCTCGCCGTTATCGAGATGGCTGTGCTTTTTGTGCTGTCCGTTCTCTTTTCCCGCTTTCAGGAACTCCTAGTATTCGGAATCACGATTGCCTATGCTTCGCTGATCATCGGCTATGCGGTCAGGCTGTATCAGCTAGAAGAGAGGTGATCGGTATGGGGCAGTTTGTCTGTCACCTGAAGAAGTATCGGCAGCTGGCAGGCCTTACCCAAGAAGAACTAGCCGAGAAGGTCCAGGTCAGGCGGGAGACTATTTCAAGGCTTGAAGCGGGGAAGTATAACCCGTCTCTAAAACTCGCCATCGATATTTCGAGGGCGGTAAAGGCACCGATCGAAGATATTTTTGTCTTTGAATGATTCGGATTGTCGAAAACCACCTTCGGCCAATGCAGTATTAGGCCGGAGGTGGTTTGCTTTTATCAAAAATATTACAAGCAAAGTGATTCGGGTCACAGCGAGAGTTCTTGATACATTCTATAATAGCGGTGTGCTTAGGAATTGGCCCAGCCCGTATTGGCAGGCCTTTGTGATCGGAAAGGTGAGTGAAGTATGAAAGAAAACCTGTTCAATAGAGACGAGATGGCCAAGGCATGGGAAGGCTTTATCCCAGGTAAATGGTCTGAAGGAATTGACGTTAGGGATTTCATTCAGAAGAACTACAACCCTTATTACGGGGATGCCAGCTTCTTAGAAGGCCCCACTGAGAACACAACTAGCCTGTGGAACAAGGTTGACGAAATGATCCAAACTGAAGTCCGCAACAAGACTATCAACGTGGATCTAGAACGCTTCAGCGGTATTGACAACTTCGAGCCCGGATATATCGAGGCGGACAAAGAAGTAGTCGTTGGCCTCCAGACTGACGAGCCTCTGAAGAGAATCATGAACCCATACGGGGGCTTCCGCATGCTGAAGAATGCGCTTGACGCATATGGCCTTGAGATGGATCCAGAACTAGAGGCCAAGTTCACCGAGTACAGAAAGACTCACAACCAAGGCGTCTTTGATGCCTACACTACCGAAATGCGGAAAGTCCGCACAGTGGGCCTGCTGACCGGTCTTCCTGATGCCTACGGCCGGGGAAGAATTATCGGTGACTACCGCCGCGTCGCGCTTTACGGCACCAATTACCTCAAGGAAATGCGTATGCGGGACAAGGAAAACCTCACTGGGCCCGCTACTGAAGATACAATTAGGCTCCGGGAAGAGTTTTCTGAGCAGATCCGCGCTCTTGACGAAATGACATCGATGGCTGCCAAGTATGGCTTTGATATCAGCCGTCCCGCACGCAATGCCCAGGAGGCTGTTCAGTGGCTCTACTTCGGCTACCTTGCAGCTATTAAGGAAAACAACGGTGCAGCCATGAGCTTGGGCCGCAACACAGCTTTCCTTGATATTTACATTGAACGTGACCTCAAACGGGGCCTCATTGACGAAAGGCAGGCTCAAGAGCTCATCGACCAGCTCGTAATTAAGCTGCGCCTAGTACGGCATCTGCGTACTCCTGAATACGATCAGCTCTTTGCCGGCGATCCAACCTGGGTAACAGAGGCCATCGGCGGCATGAGCTTGGACGGCAGGCCGCAGGTAACCAAGACCGCTTTCCGGTTCCTGCATACTCTGACTAACCTGGGAACTTCTCCTGAGCCAAACATGACCGTTCTGTGGTCTGACGATCTGCCTCGGGACTTTAAAGAATACTGCGCTTACATGAGCATCAAGACCGACTCTATCCAATATGAGAACGACGATCTGATGCGGCCAATCTATGGTGATGACTATGCTATTGCCTGCTGCGTCTCGGCAATGAGAGTCGGTAAAGACATGCAGTTCTTCGGTGCTCGTGCAAACCTTGCTAAGGCTCTGTTGTATGCTATCAACGGCGGCAGGGATGAAATCCGTTCAGATAAGGAAACAGGTGAACCGATGCTGGTTCTGCCTGGCATCGAGATGAACACTCAGGAAGTCTTGGACTACGACACAGTTCTTGATAATTTCAAGAAGGTCATGGACAAGCTGGCTGAGATCTACGTCAATACCATGAACACCATTCACTACATGCACGACAAATACGCATACGAAGCAGGGCAGATGGCGCTCCATGATCCGTTTGTACACCGCTACATCGCCTTCGGGATCGCTGGGCTGTCTATCGTAGCCGACTCCCTGTCTGCAATTAAGTATGCCAAGGTTAAGCCTATTCGCAACGAGCATGGCATCGCAGTAGACTTCGAAGTTGAGGGAACCTTCCCTCGCTACGGCAATGACGATGACCGGGCTGATGAAATTGCGATCAAAGTCAACGAGTACTTCATGGAAGCACTGCGTAAGCATCCTGCTTATAGAAATGCCGAACACACCCTATCTCTCCTGACCATTACGTCGAACGTGGTCTATGGTAAGAAGACCGGGGCAACCCCAGATGGGCGCAAGAAGGGCGAGCCTTTCGCTCCAGGTGCAAACCCAATGAACGGAGCAGACACCATGGGTGCTCTGGCTTCACTGAACTCTGTGGCTAAGCTTCCTTACAAGAAAGTCAACCAAGACGGTATCTCTAATACCTTTACCATTGTACCGTCTGCACTCGGTAAGAACCTTGAAGAACAGGTCACTAACTTGACCAATATCCTGAACGGCTACTTCAATCGGGGTGCCTTCCACGTCAACGTGAACGTGCTCGACAGAGAACTTTTGATCGATGCCATGGAGAACCCAGAGAAGTATCCGAACCTCACCATTCGTGTTTCTGGTTATGCTGTGCGCTTCAATCAGCTCAGCCGTGAGCATCAGCTCGATGTGATTAACAGAACCTTCCACGAAGCAGTGTAAGAGTCTGACAGAAAGAGGGGACGTTATGCAGGGATATGTACACTCAATTGAAACAATGGGCCTAGTCGATGGCCCTGGAACTCGAACAATATTCTTCCTGCAGGGATGTCCCCTCCGCTGCGCATACTGCCACAATCCAGACACCCAGAAACGGGTTGGGGGTCAGCTCATGACCCCCGAAGAGATTGTGCGGACTGCCTCTAGATACCGCACCTACTATGGCGAAGAGGGCGGCGTCACCTTCTCCGGCGGAGAACCTCTCCTGCAGGGTAAGTTCGTGTATCAGACCTTGAAGCTCCTCAAGGCCGAAGGGTATAATACTTGTATAGACACCTCTGGATTTGGGAACCCCCAATACTACCCACTGATCATGCCGCTGGTAGACACTCTCATCCTCGATGTCAAGGCATTCGATCAGCAGTCATTCAAAGACCTAACATTCATCGATGGCTTTGAGATCTACATCGATTTTCTCAAGAATCTAGATCACTACGGATTCGATGGGCAGATTTGGGTGCGGCATGTCATGGTACCCGGCCTCACTGACAGTAAGGAAGCGATGGAGAGGTTTGTCAGGATTCTAAGGCCAATCCGGAACAAGGTTGATCGAATTGAGATTTTGCCGTATCATACTTCAGGGGTGCAGAAATACCAAGAGCTAGGAATACCCTATCGCCTAGAGGGAGTCGAACCTATGGATAAAGATAGAGCCAAGGAGCTAGAGATCTACGCCAACAAGCTGTTTGCTGAGGATCTGCGGAAGGAACGGGCAGAACAGGAGCAGAGGAGAATCGAGAAGTTTCGGCAGCTTAAGGAGCACGAAGTAGCATCACCAGACGAAAAAGCAGAGATGTTCGAGATTCTGCGCGGGCTGCCATTGCTCAGCGATGTCGATGAAGAAGACGTAGAAGCCGTTCTAAGTGAAGTTATCGTCGCTAACATTAAAGCTGGCGAGCTCGTCTTCAAGACGGGAGATGCTCCGGATTTCATGTACCTGATCTACGAAGGCCAGATGAAGATCTTCGTCAACACAATGGACGGCGAAGAACAGATCTTCTACATCTATCGTGATGGCGATTTTGTGGGCGGCTTAAACCTCCTGGTTCAGACTCCTTACCGCTACATCGGCCAAGCGCTAACGGACTGCAAGGTCGTAGTCATACCGAAGTATACATTCGATAAGTACTTCTGGGATTCACCAGTCGTTCTGCGGAGCGTATTGGTGAAGAGCTTCGAGAGAATTCGTTGGGCAGAAGAGCTCATTCAAAGGCTTTCGACCAGCAACGCGTCGATGAAGACAGCAGGGCTGCTCTTGAAGCTTGTGAAGAGGCTTGGAGTTGAAACCGATGACGGAATTCGGCTCGAGCTCTCCATGAGCCGGGAAGAGCTGGGTAACTACTCAGGCCTTAGGCGTGAAACGATTACGAGAAAACTCGGCGAGTTCAAGGAGTTAGGTTACATCGAGCTGGAGGGAAGCCGAGTCATCATCGTTAAAGACCTCGAAGCCTTAGAAAGCTATGTTATGTAGTGATATTACACCTCCACCCATGATCGGTGGGGGTTTTTGCTATATGTTCCAAACTCGATTACAGGAGGGATTTGATGCGGCTCTATTTGACTGCAGATGAAATTGACTTCACCATCGATGAACTGCCTGACAAGAAACCGACTAAGAAACTCCTGATGTGTACTCCTGAATACTTCGACGTAACCGAAGCGATTAACGAGTTCATGTACACTCTTCAGGAAGATAGGGTTGTCCTGAACCAGGTGGACAAGCCTAAAGCGATCAAGCAGTGGAATCAATTGAAGGATTTATATACGGCTCTCGGCTATGAGGTAGAACTCATCAGCGGGCCGTATGGATTAGAAGATGCGGTCTTCTCTGCTAACCAAAGCTTTCCTTACATTAATCCTGAGACAGGCGAGAAGGAAGTTATCATGAGTGTCATGCGTAAGGAAAAGCGTAAGCAAGAAGTGCCGTATTTCGAAGCCTGGTACAAGAACGCAGGGTACAAGATCCACCATCTACATGACTGCTGCTTTGAGGCAATGGGTGATGCTTTGTGGTTCCCAGGGAAGAACATGATTATTGCCGGATACGGCAGTACAGAGCACCATCGCACCGATCTCGAGGCACTCCGGCAGTTATCTGAGATTACTGGGTTTCCCGTGATCGGCATCCATCTGGAGCACAAGGATTTCTATCATCTAAATACAGCCTTGTGTTTGGTCAGCCTCGAAACCTGTTTAGTATATCCTGACGGTGTGGGCAAGGAAGGCATGCGGATACTGCAGAAACTGTTTAAGAACATAGTCGAAGTTCCGAGAGAGGAGGCTTATGCACCTAATTTTGCCTGCAATGCTTTTTCCCCTGATGGGCGGGTGGTACTGATTCAGCATTCGTGCCCAGAGACCATAGCCGCTCTCGAACGGCTTGGCTACATCGTACTACGAGTTGATACTTCGGAGTACATCAAGTCGGGCGGTTCAGTTTTCTGCATGAAGATGCAGGTTTACTAGTACTTGGTGCAAGATGTAAATATATAGTTTACACCAGGCCTGATATGGTGTCAACGGGGAATTTGCGTTTTCCTCCGTAATGTGTTATGATAGAATGTGTTCGTATCTAGACAATCGGAGGAATTAGTTGATGAATTTGCTCAACAAGCAGGTGATCCACGAGACGTTTGGCGAAGGCAGCGTAGTGGAGCATGAAGGTACCGTGTTGACGGTAGAGTTTGAGTGCGGTACACGGAGATTCTTATTTCCCGATGCGATGGGAACATTCTTGAAGTTAGTTGACCAAGATGCGGCTCTTGAGGTCAAGCAGCTTAAGGCAGAGGTAGAAGAGCAGCGCCAAGAAGAAGCAATGATTCTTGAGCAAGAGAGAGCCCTTGAGTATGAAAAACGGCAGCGCATGCTCGAATTAGAGAAGCTGATGAAAAACCACAAGCTCTCACCTACGTCGCAGGCTGTTTTCTGGTGTGAGCCCGACGAACTTGATGAAGTTTTTACTGAGTGGCGAGTTTCTCCGGGCGCTATGAAGAGCGGCCCTAGAAAAGGAGAACCGAACCGCCTTGCGCGCCTGCACCAAAACAGCAGTTGCGTTATAACCGTTAGGGATGACGATGAACCTGAAGAGAACAGGCGGATCGTCGGTATGTTCATGGTCAGTGAGACATACATCAGCAGTGAAACCGATGACGGTTCGATTCCAGCCCATTCGGAGTATAGGCTGCGCCTCTCTGAAGAGGAATCTCAGAAGATGCAGTTTTGGAAGTACTACGTGAACAGCCGGCATCCACACAGAATTACGTGGAACAGCGGGCGTCACCGCTACTTTGAGAACATCTGGATGGCCCAGATTCTGAAGGATGTTATGGAGTTAAGGCGGGGCACTGAAGACGAGCAGTTAGTCCGTGATTTCTTCGAACATTTCTGTCATATTAATCGCATTGATGAAACGGAACTGCCTGAACCAAGCGGCGCATTAGTCGTAAACAAGTAAACGCTATTTCGAAAAACCCCGTTTCGGGGTTTTTTCGCGTCTTGCGATAATTCAAGGGTGGCTAGGGAGGGGAAGCATCATTGAGTGCGAGGATCTATGATCGAGAGTTGGGTATCAAGACAACAGGGTTGCGTGAGTGGCAGGGTACTACTGCTTATAACCGGTACGAGGCTACGCCTTATCAGGCTTTAGAGACGTTGTTTCAGTCATATAGGGTCAAGCAAGGAGGCCGCGTAGTAGACTTCGGCTGTGGTAGAGGGCGGGTGGTCTTCTATATTCATCGCCGATTCAAGGTTCCTGTGGTCGGTATCGAAGCCAATGATAAGACCTATGAAGAAGCACTAGAGAACAAGCACCGTTATCGAGTTAAGGCGGGGCACATTAAGGCACCCATTCACTTT
>JAAYMS010000055.1 GCA_012521295.1 Bacillota bacterium | reverse complement strand
TTGGCTGAGACCTGCACTGATTCTCCCTCCAATATTTGGATAGAGAACAGTTCGCGAAATTCTAACAAATCCCTGCTGGGCAGAAACTATTTTTCCATGAGGTTCAAGGGTGCGGAAAGTCGGATAGATTTGACGGCTAGTGCTCTTTTATATTACTCCGTAGGTATGACTGCTTTCGGACTAAAGGATGTGTTGATAAGGGCTTTTTACGCACTGCAGGACACTAAGACGCCAATAATGAATGCCACAATCGCCGTTATTATCAACATAGTCTTAAACATCGTTCTGTCCAGATTCCTTGGTATTGGAGGTCTAGCCCTAGCTACAAGTATAGCAGGCATTGTCAGCACGTTCTTAATGTTTATCACTCTCAGGAAGAAGATTGGACCCTTTGGTTTAAGGGAAGCAGTGATTTCCTTTGTAAAGATCAGTGCTGCATCTCTCGTAATGGGCGGCATCGCATACGCCACATTTTTGTTCCTGTGTAGCTGTTTGAGTAAAAACACCGCCCTTATAGCTTCCATCGGGATCGGTACTGTGACCTATGGGATTTTGATTTTGCTAATGAAAATTCCGGAGGTTGATAGGACAGTCGCGGCTGTGAAGCTGAGAATAAGGGATAGAAAAAGGTCAAGAGACGAGAACTGATTTTTTGCTTTTTCGCAGAAAAGTTCGAAGTGGTGAAACGGGCAGGGAGCCCTGTCACTCTCATTGAACAGCTGTTTACTATACGATTGGTGCTCTCTCTAGCCGTTGCTCATTAAGTGAGTAAAGTGGATGAGGTGAAGAAGTGGAAAAACTGCGAGTATTAAGCATCTTTGGTACCAGGCCTGAAGCCATTAAAATGGCCCCATTGGTCAAGGAGTTGGAGAAGCGGAAAGAAGTCGAGAGTATCGTTTGTGTGACTGCCCAACATAGAGAAATGCTGGACCAGGTGCTGAACATCTTCGATATCGTTCCAGACTATGATCTGGATATAATGCAGGCCAGGCAGACCATCACGGATGTAACAACCCGGGTTTTGACGGGTCTTGGGGGGATTTTCCAAGGTGCCAAGCCGCACATAGTTTTAGTTCACGGTGATACAACAACTACCTTTGCAGGAGCCCTAGCTGCATTCTACAATAGAGTGATGATCGGTCATGTGGAAGCAGGCCTTAGGACCTACAATAAGTACGAACCCTTCCCCGAGGAAATGAACCGCGTACTAACCAGTTCATTGGCTGATTTGCATTTTGCCCCAACCCAAAAGGCTCGACAAAATCTTGTTAGGGAGGGGATTCCTGAGGATAAGATCTGTGTTACAGGTAACACGGTGATCGATGCATTGAAGTACACGCTTTCCGACTCTTATATTTTTGATGATCCAACTTTGAGGACAATAGATTTCAGTAATCGCCGCGTCATCACTCTCACCGCTCACCGGCGGGAAAACCTTGGCGAGCCGCTGCGGGAAATCTGCGAAGCCGTTTTGACCATCCTTGAGCGGCATCACGATGTTAAAGTTGTATATCCTGTCCATAAAAATCCTGCGGTTCGCGAGACTGTTTATTCCGTATTAGGATCTCATGACCGGATTCACCTTATAGAACCACTGGAGCTGACGGATATGCATAACCTCCTCAACCGCTCTTACCTAGTTATGACGGACTCCGGCGGTTTGCAGGAAGAGGTTCCATCAATGGGCAAGCCGGTTTTAGTCTTGAGGAATGTGACTGAACGTCCAGAAGGCATCGAGGCTGGCACGCTAAAGCTTGCAGGCACCAGGCAAGGGCGGATCGTAGAACTCGCTAATGAACTCCTAACATCGGAGGAGGCTTACAATAAGATGGCTACAGCTGTTAATCCCTTTGGGGATGGCCATGCTTCGGAGAGAATTGTGGAGGCGATTCTGTCTGCGTTTCGTAAGTAGAGATTGTGTTTAGTGACGGTGCTTTTTTCAGAAACTCCTGGACAACGCTCAATCAAGAGTTTCTTGCCCTATTTTGTAAGCGTTAAAGAGGGCGTACCTTGACAACGGTCTACCGGCAGATGAGTTGAGAAACCCCATAGACCTTTAGTGCCGGACCATTAGTGTCACGGTAGTTGGGAAATAAGAGACCTCTACCTTGGGG
>JAAYMS010000054.1 GCA_012521295.1 Bacillota bacterium | reverse complement strand
TGCTGCTCTGGCTACCTCAGAGATTACCGGCAAGCCCGTGGAAGAACGGGACAGAGACAATGAAGATATCTGCCCGAAGTGTGGGAGGCTTTACCCGGATCCGGGCCACCCCATCTGTCAGAAGTGTCTGGACCGTCGTTCCTTGACGAAGCGGGTACTTGGAATGACTCCCCCCTATTTGGGATCCATAGTGGTGATTGTTGTACTGATGCTCCTTTCTTCTCTTGTGGGGCTGCTGCCGCCTTACTTGAGCGGAAGGGTTTTCTATGACCAGGTATTGGCGGGAGAGGGCCCTCTCGCAGGCAGGATCGGGCTGGTAGTGCTCATGATTTTCGCTGCTCAGCTCTTGGCCCTGCTGATCAATATCGCCCAAGGCCGGGTGAACTCCAGAGTGGCTGCACAAATTGCCCACGACTTGAAGACTCAAGTCTTCACCGCAATGCAGCGCTTGTCTCTTAAGTTCTTCAACAACCAGCAGACAGGAAGCTTAATGACCAGGGTCAATCATGATGCGAACCACCTGCAGTATTTCTTCCACGATGGAGTCCCTTACTTCGTGGTAAACTGTATGCGCATTGTTGGCGTGGTGGCAGTCCTATTGGCTATGGATTGGCAGCTTGCCTGCATGGTCTTGATTCCGGTTCCCTTGATTGTGGTAGCCTTTGTGAAGATCCGGCCCGTATTGTGGCGCATGTACAGTAAGGGCTGGCGGGCGAGCTCTCGGCTGAACTCGATTCTGAATGACTCGCTTTCGGGGATGCGTGTTATCAAGGCCTTTGGTACTGAGGACGAAGAGATCGAGCGTTTTTCCCGTGGCAATCGCAGAGTGGCCCGTGTCAACCAGCAGGTAGGTAACTTGACCAGTACAGTGTTCCCAGCTATTTCTTACTTCATGAGCTTGGGAGCCCTGGTTATCTGGGGTTACGGTGGCTGGCGTGTGGCTCACGGCCAGATGACGTTCGGGAGCCTGATCGCTTTCACTGGCTACCTGGGTATGTTGTATGGGCCGCTGGACTTCATGACTAACGTTGTCGAATGGTGGTCGTCGAGTATGAACTCGGCGCAGCGTATCTTTGAAATCATTGACTCACAAGAAACTCTATTTAGGCCGGAACAGCCTGTCCCAATGCCCGAGATTATTGGAGCAGTTGAAGCTGAGAACATTACCTTTGGTTACGAAGACGGGAAACCAGTTCTGGAGAATGTTTCGTTCAAGGTAGAACCCGGCGAGATGATAGGGCTCGTCGGCCGCTCTGGTTCTGGTAAGTCGACGTTGATCAATCTCATCGCCCGTCTATACGATCCTGATCAGGGCCGAATTTTCTTGGACGGTGTAGACCTCAGAGAAGTCGATGAGAAGGATCTTCGCCGCCAGGTTGGGATGGTTCTGCAAGAAACCTTCCTTTTCCGGGGGACTATCTATGAGAACATCGCTTATGCTAAGCCTGGTGCCACTCCGGAAGAGGTTATGCGCGCAGCTAAGATCGCGAATGCCCATGATTTCATCATGGAGCTCCCCGATGGTTATGAGACGGTCTTAGGTGAGCAGGATATCAATCTGTCTGGGGGCGAGCGGCAGCGCATCGCCATTGCGCGAGCAGTTCTGCATAATCCCCGCATCTTGATCCTAGATGAAGCCACATCAGCTATTGATACTGAAACCGAAAGACTCGTGCAAGAAGCCATTGAGCGCTTGGTAGAAGGGCGGACCACATTTGTGATTGCGCACCGCCTTTCAACTCTGCGGAAGGCTGATCGGCTGTTCGTAATTGACAAAGGCCAGCTTAAGGAAGTTGGTACTCACGCTGAACTGTTGAAAGCCAAAGGCATCTACTACAAACTCTTTACTACACAGCGTAAAGCGCTGGCACGCGCGGGGGTGGCAAGTTAGTTGGACACCAAACAGAAAAATGAAGTAATTGATGGACTAGAGTATCTTGACCCCAAGGACGTTAAGTTCACTCAAACGAGCGGCGGCGTTGTCAGCCTCCAGCTCGGAGACAAGTACTATCCGAAGGTCGATCTTTACCTAGCGTTTCCCTTTACTTACCCTGACCAGTTTATCTCTGTGCGGGACCCGGAGGGCGATGAAATTGGCCTGCTCCGTTCGCTCCGTGAGTTGGACTCGGATTCGCAAAAGGCCGTTCAGGAAGACCTACAGTGGCGTTACTTTACCCCGAAGATTGAGCGAATCACAGCACTGAAAGAAGAATTTGGCCACGCTTACTGGGAGGTCATCACCAATCGGGGGCCGCAGAAATTTGTTTCCCGTCGACATCAAGCAGTGCGGCTGATTTCTGAGAATCGATACCTGGTGATCGATGTTTCGGGGAACCGTTATGAAATTCCCGATCTCAGCAAGCTGGATGCCCGCTCGCGCAGTTACGTCGACGGGTTAATATAGGAGGCCAGGAAATGTCCAAAGTCTTAGATGCACCAGCACCGCTAGGGCCTCACGGTGAAAAGGTCAACTGGTTTGTATCCGCCTCTACAGAGGCAATTATCGTTAAGGACGAGAATACAGGCAGAGTTATTCGGGAGTACAGTCTGCAGGGAGCTACCAAGGTTGAGGCGGAGACACTCACAGGTGTGGGGCGCCTCGTAATCTGGTATGGCGACGAAGCCACAGCTGTGGTGAGTTATCCCTTTGACTACACTCCTGAGTACGCGACTATCGCAAATGCCTTGACTAGATTCTTAGAAGACGGGCGGCTGCCCAAAGTCCAGCCGCCTGAATCCCAATTCTGTCCTACATGTGGGCGGCCGTTACAGAGGGGCACCAAGGTCTGCCGCTACTGCGTGGATACAGTTGCAGTAGTCAAACGGCTGATTGGGATGCTGAGGCCCCATATGAAGCTGCTCATTGGCGGAATGCTGACATTCTTTGCTCTGACAGCGGTCAACTTGATCTCGCCGCAGCTGCAGCGGATCTTGGTTGATGATGTCCTGCAGGTAGAAAAGCCCGATACTCGCCTGCTGTTGGTGGTTGTAGGCGGTATGGCTGCGGCTCGCCTGTTGGTGACTCTCCTGCATATTGTGCGAGGGCGGATTATGGTCACCATGGGCGCCCGGCTGAGCCACGACCTGCGCCAGATGGTTTACGAGCGCATCCAAGAGCTTTCCCTGCGTTTCATCGACCAGCAGCGGGTTGGCGACCTGATGAACCGCATCAACCATGATACAGGCCATGTGCAGGGCTTTCTTCAGTATCATCTGCCAGATGTAGTTACCCAGGGTTTCCTCTTGATCGGAGTGATTACACTCCTCCTCAGACAGAGCTGGCAGCTGGCCCTGATGATCATGATCCCGGCACCGTTCTTGGTCTGGTTTAACCGGATTACCCGCGACCGGATCCGGCGCATGTATCACCAACAGTGGAGTCTGTGGGATAAGGCCAATTCTGTTCTGCAGGATATTTTGAGCGGTATCCGGGTAGTGAAAACCTTTGGTAAGGAAGATGACGAAGTCCAGCGTTTCTCTACGGACAGCGCGAAATTCCGTGATATTACCACCCGCAATGAGCAGACCTGGAACACGATCTACCCAAGTCTCAGTTTCATCATGGGTATCGGTAACTTCCTGATTCTATACTTCGGCGGGCGCTATGTTATGGAAGGCCAGTTTAGAGTGGGCGAGCTGATTCAGTTTTCTGCCTATGCAGGTCTGTTATATGGCCCACTGCAGTACATGTCGTTCATTCCACGCTGGTTTAACCAGGCGATGACTGCCGCTGAACGGATTTTTGAGGTTATTGACGAGAAGCCGGAAATCGTGGATCCACCTGATGCAGTACGCATACCGCGGATCAATGGCGAAATTGAGCTGCGCGATGTGACGTTTGGTTACCGCTCTCATGAGCCGGTCTTGAAAAAAATAAACATCAAGATTGAGCCAGGAGAAACCATCGGTTTGGTGGGGCACTCGGG
>JAAYMS010000053.1 GCA_012521295.1 Bacillota bacterium | reverse complement strand
CCGGCTTGAGCCGCATAGTAGTCAATGGATAGGTCCTGGGAGTCGTCAAGTTCGCGGGCACCGGTCATCCAGTAATAGGGCCGCCCCTTTGGATCGAGTCTGGTTTCGACACGGTTTTGAAATTCCTGATTTCCCAGGCGTGTCAGGCGGATACCTAGAAGCTTGGAGAACTCCACCGCGGGGACATTGATGTTCAAAAGCCCATCAGGTGGGACTAGCCCATCATCGAATAACCCGAGATTTCTCTTGAACAGATGGGCGATAACCGCTCGAGATGTCTCTAGGAACTTGAGCTCCCCTCCTACCTGAGATACTGCTATGGCAGGAATGCCTAACAATACAGCTTCTATTGCTGCTGAAACAGTGCCTGAATACAGCACATCAGTTCCTAAGTTTTCGCCCATGTTTATGCCTGACACTACCATATCAGGCTGCAGGTCCAGCCCGTGAACAGCCATTTTAACACAATCAGATGGAGTGCCATCTACCATGTAGCAGCGTCCTTCTAGGCCAGGTATAGCATTGATTTTCTCCATGCGCAGTGGACGATCCACGGTTATGGCGTGGCTCATCCCGCTTTGCTCCCTGCTTGGAGCGATCACCGTCACCTCACCAAATTCAGTGAGCGTCTCGGCTAAAACACGTATTCCAGGCGCAAAAACTCCATCGTCATTGGTGACTATTATTCTCATGGGCTCAAACCATCCTCGAGGATTATTTATAGCTTGCTCTATGAACTCCCTGCAATGCCACTAGCTCATCAATGATCTGGACTCGGCGAGAGCGAGCGGCCAGTTCGATTTCCATCTCAATACGGGCTTCTCCTTCATCATCTGTGGTCAGCTGAACATTATGCACGTTTACATCGTGTTTGGCTAATACTCCGAACACCTTAGCCAGCTGACCAGGAGTGTCCTGAACGAGAACCGTAAGGATTTCGTGTTTACTCATCAGATAAGACCATTCTAACTTATTGAGGAGTACCAGGGTAGCCACAACCAAAATCGTTGTGATGACTGCGGCAAAATAGAGACCTGCTCCCACGGTGAGCCCAATACCTGCCACGGTCCACAAACTCGCCGCTGTGGTTAGTCCGCGGATATTGGCTCCTTCCCGCATAATTGTTCCCGCTCCCAAGAAACCTATACCGCTTACAACTTGTGCGGCAATTCGTCCTGGGTCACCGCTCATTCCAAGCGGGCGAAAGGCATAAATAGAGACAATCATAAGGAGAGTCGAACCCATGCCAACAAGGATATGAGTGCGAAAACCGGCCGGTCGGCCATGACTCTCCCTTTCTAGTCCAATTAGTCCAGCCAATACAAGGGATAGAATTAGACGCAGCGCTAGTTCAAGATTAGTGATCTGCAAGCGATCTACTCCTCCTCGATTATTTTCTTGATCTGCTGATTCTCCTCAGCAAGGGCTTGCAGTGCATACGCAATACCAATTTGAACATGCTGGCGAGACATACCGCCCTGCAGGTAGCCGATATATGGTTCCCTCATGGGTCCGTCAGCACTTAGTTCAATCGATGACCCTTGAATAAACGTCCCCCCTGCCATCACAACCTCATCATCGTAACCAGGCATTTCACTGGGCACTGGCAGAAAATGGGCATCTATGGGTGCTGCACTCTGGATGCCGCGGCAAAAGGCCAGCAGCTCCTCTTTATTGCCAAACCGAATAGCTTGTACAACGTCCGTACGCTGCTCATCAAAGCGCGGTGACACTGGGTACCCAAGCCTTTCGAAAACCGCTGATGTCAGCAGAGCTCCATACAAGGCTTCTCCAACTACATGCGGTGCTAAGAAAAAACCGTGGAGAAGCTGTCGAGTCAAGCCGAAAGTCGAGCCAAGGCGGCCTCCGAGATGTGGTGCCGTAAGTATTTCAGCGCACAGCTCCACAAGCTCACCGCGGCCTACAATGTACCCACCGCTTACGGCGAGTGTTCCGCCAGGGTTTTTGATGAGTGAGCCCGCGATAAGGTCGGCCCCAGCCTCCAGTGGCTCGTAAGGCTCGACAAACTCTCCGTAGCAATTATCGACAAAAACAATGCAGTTGGGATTCTTTTTCTTGACGATCCGCACCGCTTCACTGATCTGAGCAATATTGAGTGGCGGCCTCCAGCTGTACCCTCTTGAGCGCTGCAGCGCCACCATCTTAGTAGATTTGCTCACAGCCTGCTCAATCGCTGCGAAGTTCATGGTACCATCATCGTTGAGAGGAACTTCGTCATACCTAACTCCACGGGCTATGAGGCTGCGTCTTGAATGTCCACGCGTCCCGATTACTGACTGCAGAGTATCATAAGGAGAGCCACTAATGGATATTAGTTCATCTCCGGGATCGAGCAGTGACAAGCAGATCGAAATAGCATGCGTACCCGACACAATTTGCGGCCTTACTAGTGCCGCTTCACCGCGAAAGACGTTTGCGTACACGGCTTCTATGGTCTTTCGGCCAAGGTCATGGTAGGCATAACCTGTCGAATCAGCAAAACAGTCACTACTAACCCGTTCTTTATGGAAAGCCTTGAGCACCTTTTCCTGGTTGAATAAAACGATTCTTTCAATTGCTTCGAAGTGTGGGGCAATCTGTGCCTTCGCTTCCTCAATTATACGCATTGTCATCATTCATCATCATTCAATTCATGGACTGATGTGCCAAAGGCGGCCTTAGCTTGGGTGCGTTTTCCAGGAACTTGGTTCAGTATGCTTTCCCGAATGGTCTTCTCGGAGTAGATGTTCAGGCGATATTTCTTGTTAGAAGTGGCGGTCATTTCCAGTTCGCCGGAAATACCGTGTTTTGTCCACAGCTTCTTCGCTGCTTTCAGCATTTCTTCTTCGGTTTCAAATTCAAATCCGACTGATTGCACTCGTTACGTTCCTCCTATACTAATCTCTATAGATAAAATTCGTTGTAACAGGCTTAAAGTCCTTCTCTGACGGCATTTGTGACAATCTGCACAGGCTCACCAATAGCTCCGGTACCGGACTGATTCACCTTGAACATCTTGTTCTAGAATGGTAATCAACTCGTCAACACTTACATTGGCCTTTCCCATGAGCCGGACCGCCTGCATACGGATGGTCTTCTCCACGATGTTCCGGATAGTTCGGGCATTCCCGAAGGTTATGGGGTCACGGGAACGCATCTGGCGGATTAGATCAGCCAGCCTTCGCCGAGCACCCTTGCTTAAGACATACTGACGCTGTCCAAACATAGACTCAGCAATCTTAAATAGCTCCACATCCGTATAGTCAGGGAACTCAATCATCAACGGGAAGCGGGAATGCAGTCCGGGATTCGTGCGTAAGAACGCCTGCATCGGTTCAGGGTAGCCTGCCAATACTACCACAAACTGCCCACGATGGTCTTCCATGGCTTTGACTAGAGTATCGATCGCCTCTTTGCCAAAATCTCGTTCGCCACCGCGAGCTAACGAATACGCTTCATCAACAAAAAGCAAGCCTCCCATTGCCTTCTTGATAGCTTCCCTGGTTCGATGGGCGGTCTGCCCAATATATTCGGCGACAAGGTCTGCACGCTCCACCTCAACGGTATGTCCCTTTTCCAAAATGCCCATTTCAGCAAGCATCTTGCTGAGAAGCCGTGCTACCGTGGTCTTTGCTGTACCGGGATTTCCGATGAATATCGTATGTAGCACGATGGGCTGCGACGTCAGCTGCAGAGCTGAACGCTTACGCTGTATCTGGGCATATGCTTGAATTTCCCGAATGGTGGACTTAACGGACTGCAGCCCGATCAGCGCGTCTAGCTCTTCTTGGAGCGCTTGGAGCCGTTCTTCAGATGAAGAGCGGTTTCCCGAGTTGCGGCTTTCCGGATTAGGCTCCGGTTCTGTTTTCCGTTCGATACGTGCAAATCGCTTCTTCCTGAGCACAGTCGGAGACACCACCTTCACCTACTATATATACGTGGGAAGGCAGTCCAGGGTGATAGTTTTCCTACCGGAGCCCTTCGAAAAGCTCCTGCCATAGGCTGGTCACGGTTTTTATCACATCGTATTCCGCGGTATGGCTCAGGTTAAACCAGCGGATGCGTTCATCCCGCTTAAACCAAGAAAGCTGCCGCTTTGCATATCGGCGGGTGTCTCTTTTTAGGAGTTCCACCGCTTCTGCCATTGTTTTCTCACCGGTTAAGCCCCAGATAATTTCTTTATATCCGAGTGCCTGCAGTGCGGTCAGCTTGGCCGGATCATCTGCGGATTCGAGAAAACGCTCCACGAGAGTGCGAACCTCTTCGATCAGCCCTTCGTCAATCATCTGATCGACCCGCAGGTTGATTCGTTCGTAGAGCTCTGCGCGGTCCCGTGTCAGGCCGATATACAGCAGCTCATACGGGCGTTCTGTCGTGCTCGCTTTCTTCTGCAAGGTACTGATTGGCTCACCTGTCCGGTAGTAGACCTCAAGTGCCCGAACGACGCGGCGAATATCGTTAGGATGAAGCCGTTGGGCGGTTTCTGGATCTACGTCTGCAAGCTCTTTGTGAAGCGCACTGGGGTTTTCCCGTCCGCGCTGTTCTAGTTGGCGCCTCAACTCTGGGTCGGCGCTTGTATCAGGAAAAAGGAAACCATCAATTAGGGCATTGACGTAGAGGCCCGTTCCACCTGAGACTATCGGGGTGTTGCCCCTAAGAGTGATGTCTTGGATGGCTTCCTCTGCAAGCATCACCCAGTCCTGAACGTTGAAAGCCTCAGTGGGGGGTACCACATCTATCAGATGGTGCGGTATTCTTGCTTGTTCTGCAGGGCTTGGTTTGGCCGTACCGATATCCATTCCCTGGTAGATCTGCATCGAATCAGCTGAGATGATTTCTCCCTTCAGTTCTTCCGCTAGCTTAAGCGAGAGGGCAGTCTTGCCCACTGCAGTTGGCCCTACGATAACAAGCAAAGGTATCTTAGTCATGTCTTCCACTCCAGATTAGTTGTGCCTTGTCCTACGCTCTACCGAAACGGCGCAGAATTTCCTGATGCTCAAGCCGCACAATGATCGGCCTGCCGTGTGGGCAGGTGAAGGGGTTCTCGGTCTTGGCTAGATCCAACAGGAGTGCCTTGATGGCGCGAGTGTCTAAGTAATCCCCTGCTTTCACAGCACCTTTACAGGCAAGGGTCACAGCCGCTGCCTGCAGAAAATGGCCGCCCTTTTCGGCAGCTTCGGCAATCTCGAGAATGTCGCCCTTCCATCCTCCAGTCTGACTTAAGAAAGTGGGGACTCCTCGAACAATAAACGCATTCACTCCAAAGGGTTCTAGTTCAATGCCAACCGCCCTAATCTCCTCGAGATGTTCTTGGATTCGTGCATATTCTGCAGCGCTGAGCTCAAGGACCTCAGGAAGAATCTGCTGAATGTGCACCTGTCGGCTAGTAAACTCTTTCACCAGCTGTTCATAGAGGATGCGTTCATGAACGATGTGCTGGTCAAGGATCCACAGACCGCCTCCCTGGACTTCGAGAAGGATGTAGGTTTGGTGCAGCTGACCAACGATCCGTCCATTCTTGAGGGCAGAGCGTACATCATTGTCATCTGCTATTATACCCGTCTCAGCTGCGTGGGCGTCAGTAGAAGCAGCACCGGTATCAGCAGCACTTGTCTCTCGATCATCCCGGGGGGGTGTTTCCGCCACAGCAAGTGGTGGTTTAGGTTTCGCGGCACTTGGCCGGTACTGGCGCAGCACTTCATCAAGTGTATCCCAGGTGCGAGGTTCCCAGGTGATTTCTGCTTGTTTGGGTTGTGGTTTGTAAAACTGCACTGGCTGCGATTCACGCTGTCTTGCTTCAAACTGCTGCCTTACTTCAAACTTAGGTGCGATATTCTTAGAAAGAACAGCAGTACGTACCGCATCAAGCACGTCTCTGAACACAGTCTGATCGTCGGCAAACCGCACTTCGCTTTTGGCAGGGTGTACGTTGCAGTCTACGAACTTAGGATCTACATCAAGCACTAGCACAAAGAAAGGATATACCCTAGACGGAAGTAGGCCTTGGTAGGCCCTCTCAGCTGCAGCTCGAATGGTAGAGTTCTGTATGACCCTTCCGTTCATAATGATCAACTGGCCTGTACGGCTGCCTCGTGCCAGCTTGGGTGTGCCAGCATAGCCTGTGACCTTAGCCCATGGATAGGTGGATTCAATCGACAAAAGCTCGCTTATCAACTTTTTCCCGTGAATCAGCAGCAGCGTATCACGCAAACTGCCACTACCTTGAGTAGAAAGGACAGTTTTGCCATCACGCACCAGCGTAAAGGCAATGTGCGGGTGTGCTGCTGCCATGTCAGTTACCAGCTCTAAGACACGCCTTCCTTCTGTGGCGGGAGACTTAAGGAACTTGTATCGCGCGGGCACATTGTAGAACAGCTGGCGCACTTCGATGGTTGTTCCTTGCGGCGCACCACAGGGTTCGGTATGGATACTCTCGCCTTCTACAACGGCACGGACACCGCTTTTCTCGGCTGCTGTGCGGGTTGTGAGGGTGAGCTTTGATACACTCGCGATGCTGGGTAGTGCTTCTCCCCTAAAGCCCAAGCTCGACAGGCTGAAGAGATCTTCAGTCTTGCTGATTTTGCTGGTTGCATGGGGCTGAAAGGCCATCTTTACATCATCAGGTGCGATGCCTTCACCATTGTCCTGGACACGGATATACTCGATGCCTCCGGACGTAATCTCTATCTCAATACGGCTCGCTTGAGCATCTATCGCGTTTTCGACGAGTTCTTTTACAACCGAAGCCGGCCGTTCAATGACCTCGCCGGCGGCTATTTTGTGGGCAACCTCATCGGGCAGCAGTGCAATTCTACCCATTATGCCTCCTCCTTCAGTGCCTGCTGCCATTTTGCCAGCAGCTGCAGGGCTTCTAAAGGTGTAAGGTTGTTGACATCAACGGCCCGAAGCTCCTCGAGCACCGGATTGACCGCTGCGTCTTCTGTTGGTTCTTCGAATACAGTGGTATCATACTGCAGACTGGCGAATAAGTCCAGCTGTACTGGACGATCGCGGTCTGCTTCTAGCTCCTGCAGCAGCTTTAGAGCTCTTTTTAGTACAGGGCTAGGTATGCCGGCCATACGGGCGACGTTGACGCCGTAGCTCTTGTCAGTGCTGCCCCGGGCAACATGATGGAGAAAATACACCGTTCCATCTTTTTCTTCCACCTCTACACGATAAGTCGCCAGGTTGGGCAGCGACTGTTCAAGCTTAGTCAGCTCATGGAAGTGAGTCGAAAAGAGTGTACGGGCTCCAATTCTATTGTGGATGTACTCAATCACTGCCTGAGCAATCGCCATTCCGTCAAAGGTGCTGGTTCCGCGGCCCAGCTCGTCCAGGACGATGAGAGATCTATCGGTGGCATTGCGCAGCAGATGCGCAGTCTCGGCACACTCGACCATGAAGGTGCTCTGCCCCGAACCCAGGTCATCAGCAGCTCCGATGCGGGTAAAGATCTTGTCGACTAATCCGATCTTGGCTGCGCGCGCTGGGACAAAGCTTCCGATCTGGGCCATGATTACGATTAGTGCTGTTTGACGTAGATAGGTGCTCTTCCCTGCCATGTTAGGCCCAGTAAGCAGGATGATCCGTTCATCATCGCTGAACGAGATATCATTGGGGACAAACCCACTCTGCAGTGTTTCAACGACTGGATGTCTGCCTTGTGATACCTCTAGGTTGGAGTCGTTAGTGATCTCGGGCCGTACGTAGTTGTATCTAACCGCTGCTTCGGCCAGGCTCTGCAGCATATCGAGAAAGGCTAGAGTCTTCGCATTGGCTTGGATGGCTGCAGTATACTCCTTTGCCTGATCCCTAATCTGGTAGAACAGCTCGTATTCTAGATCAATGATACGTTCATCGGCGCCCAGAATCAGTGCCTCTTTTTCTTTCAGCTCTGGAGTTACAAACCGTTCGGCGTTAGCTAGGGTCTGTTTGCGCTCATAGTCTTCTGGAACAAGGCTGAGATTGGCTTTCGTGACTTCAATGTAGTAACCGAAGACTTTGTTAAACCCTACCTTAAGAGACTTGATGCCGGTGCGTTCTCTTTCGGCTCTTTCCAGGTTCTTAATCCAGTTCTTGCCTTCACGGCTGGCTCGGCGAATTTCATCAAGGTCTTCGCTGAATCCTTCCTTAATGAGGCCCCCTTCTCGAACGGAAATAGGAGGGTTGTCGACAATCGCTTTGGTGATCAGGGCTGTCAGCTCATCCAAAGGGCGAAGATGTTGTTGGAGTTCACCAAGAAGGTCTGCCTTTATCTCTGTGAGCAGCACTTTAATTTGCGGAATCACCTCTAGTGAGGAACACAGCGCTGTCAGGTCACGAGCATTTCCGCCTCCGACGGCAAGACGTCCCATTAGGCGTTCTAGGTCGTATACCTGATCCAAGAGATCTTGCACTTCGAGACGAACAGCCGTGTTATCAACTAAGGCCTGTACTGCTTCTTGTCGCCGCTTGATCTCTACTATGTCGACAAGCGGCTGTTCAAGATTCCACCGGAGCATGCGCCCGCCCATACTAGTGCGAGTGTGGTCAAGTACCCCTAACAGTGACCCGGTCTTGCGGCCATCGCGCAGCGTGCGGGTCAATTCCAGGTTCCGGCGGCTGTTAGCATCGATCTGCAGGTATTGCTCTAGTGTATATGACTGCACGGCGATTACGTGTTCCAAAACGCTTTTCTGAGTTTCCTGTACGTATGCCAGTGCGGTTCCTGCCGCGGCGATCTTGGCCAGCGAATCCAGTCCAAAAGGTTCGAGGGTGCTGACCTGAAAATGCTCGATCAGTATCTTCTGACACTCCGCCCACTGGGTTTGCCGCTGATCTATTGTGGAGATCGTAATCTGCTGTTCCTGGGCAAGCTTCTCCAGTGAGTAAAGCAGGTCCGATTTGTCACCCACAACCATCTCCGCGGGCTGTAGTCGCTGGAGTTCATCTAAGACTTGGCTGAAACTCTGCAATTCGGTGACAAGAAACTGGCCTGTGGATAAATCTAAAGAAGCTACCCCAAAAGAACCATCGACATGAGTCACTGCCGTTAGGTACTGGGAGCGCTTCTCGTCGAGAGAACCTTCTATATAAGTTCCAGGAGTGATCACACGCACGACGTCGCGCCTTACTACTCCTTTAGCCTGCTTTGGGTCCTCAAGCTGCTCACATATGGCAACTCGGTACCCTTTGGAAACGAGCTTTTCTAAATACCCATGCACTGCATGGTAGGGCACACCACACATGGGTATTCGGCCTTGCCTCCCTGCTTCTCTGCTGGTCAGCGTAATCTCGAGCTCTCTTGCAGCAACTTTTGCGTCCTCACCAAACATTTCGTAGAAATCGCCTAAGCGGAAAAACAGGAGAGCATCTGGATACTGCTCTTTTATTTCCGTGTACTGCTTCATCATTGGTGTCAAAGGAAAATCAGCCTCCGTGCAAAAAAGGAGTGTGTGACAATGCCACACACTCCTAGATTCCGCTCATTGATGGTAAATTCCTGCTACTGTTCCCAGTACGGAGTCGAGTCCACCATTTGGTAGATCTTCTCCTCGAGGTTGCGAGAGATTTCCGTCTGAAATGCGGGAAGCTGTTCTAAGTCCGCAGCCGAAACCCGGCAATATACCACCTGATCGATGGCTAACACAGTTTCACAGGGTACCAGGAAACGCTTCTGCTGCCCAGGCGAAAAAGCAACTAGGTATCGTACGAGGTACTCATTGGGTTCTACGATCTGTCCGATTACGTTACCTAGGTACTCGCCATCTTGGCTGAGAATGGGCAGTTGCCATAGATCCCGATTGCGTTCTTCCCACAGAGTCTTGTTCTCGTCAACCCACATCAGGACGCCTCCTATTTTTCGACCAGCTCTCCTTTTAAGCTCCAGGTGCTGGCATTGGTAATGCGTACGGTGGTCAGCTGTCCTACAAGGCTGGGATCCCCAGTAAAGTGTACCTGCCGGTTTGTTCTGGTCCGGCCTACTAATCCCTCACTGGTTAGATCTTCAATCAAGACTTCCAGCTCTTGATCCAAGAGCTGCTGCATATACTGGGCACTAATCTCATTTTGGAGATCGATTAGGCGGTAGATGCGCTCTTTCTTGATCTCTTCTGGAACCTGGTTGTGCATTTTCGCGGCTGGAGTACCTTTACGCGGCGAGAAAATGAACGTAAAGGCCGAATCGAACCGCACCTCTCTTACTAGAGAAAGCGTTTCCTCAAAGTCTTCATCAGTCTCACCTGGAAAACCTACAATGAGGTCTGTAGTCAAGCTGATGTTAGGAACGGCTTTGCGGACTTTTTCGACAAGTTGGAGATAGTATTCCCTGGTATAACCCCTGTTCATACGGCGAAGAATACGATTACTCCCAGCCTGTACAGGTAAGTGCAGATGCTCGCAGACTTTGGGAAGATCTGCCAGAGCCTCAATTAGATCATCGCCCATATCCCGGGGATGGCTTGTAGTAAAGCGGATACGCTGTAGCCCATCGATATCGTTCAACTCGCGCAGGAGGTCGGCAAAACTGGTGTTGATCTCGAGGTCTTTACCGTAAGCGTTGACGTTTTGCCCTAGGAGAGTAACTTCTTTGAAGCCCTGCTGGGCAAGGCCACGCACTTCTTCGACAATCTTCTCAGGAAGACGGCTATGCTCCTTGCCTCTTGTATATGGCACGATGCAGTAGCTGCAGAAATTCGTGCACCCGTAGATCACGTTAACAAAGGCCTTGACGTTATGCCTGCGGACTACAGGTAGCCCGTCGCGGCTGTCTTCACCAGGTGCAGCTTCAGCCTCATCCCACACTTCTACCACCCGTTCCCCGCTCTGTGCCCGTTCTAACAGCTCAGGCAGGCGGTGGATGTTGTGGGTTCCAAAAATGAGGTCCACATGGGGCAGCTTATCCAGAATACTCTCAAGCTCGTCTCTCTGCTGCGGCATACATCCGCAGATGCCGATAACCAGCTCCGGCTTGGCTTCTTTCAGCAAGCGAAAAGCACCTATGTGTCCGTATACCTTTCGTTCGGGGTTTTCCCGCACAGAGCATGTATTATATAGTATGAAATCAGCCTCTTCTAGTTCGTCGGTGGGCACATAACCCAACGAAGCTAGAATACCAGCGATAACTTCCGAATCGTGTTCGTTCATTTGACAACCCATTGTCTTGAGGTAATATCGCTTCATCGACTCTCTCCTTACTGCTGAAACTATTATAACTGGGGGAATTCCGCATGCTGATCACTTTTGCACGCAGTGTCTTACTGTACATTCTGGTGGTAGTCACCATGCGGGTCATGGGTAAACGCCAAATCGGTGAACTTGAACCCTACGAACTGGCGATCACGATCATGATTGCGGAACTTGCGGCAGTACCAATGCAGGACCGTCAGATTCCACTTGTGAATGGGTTTATTTCAATTATAACACTTTCCTTCATTCAAGTCTGCCTGTCTACCGTCACTTTGAAGTTCCATTGGGCCAGGCATATCTTGGATGGAAGCCCGAGCATAGTCGTGCGCCAGGGACGCATAATGGAAGATGAAATGCGGCGAGCCCGCTATAACCTGAATGAACTGCTTGAGCAGCTGCGCATCAAGGGGTTTGCCGATCTTTCCGATGTGGAGATTGCTGTCTTAGAAACGAGCGGCGAGTTAAGTGTCATTCCGACTTCTCAGTCTCGTCCAGTCACCCCTAGCGACTTGGGGCTCGATACAGGAGATGAAAAGCTACCCATTCCACTCATCATGGATGGGCGGATTATGGACAACAACGTCAAAGAGGCTGGGTTAACCCAGGAGACTCTCGAATCCAAGTTGGCTGAGAAAGGGCTCAAGCCAGCCGATGTCTTCTTTGCCATGCTCGACAGCCGGGGAGATTTCGTGGTGCAGCCGCGTTCTGGGAGGGGCAGCTGATGCGCTTATTAGTAATCTTGACACTAATTATGGTCGCCATTGTTGGCCTTGGGTTTTATGTGGAACACGGCTTATCTAATCTGATAGAAGGCGTGCTTTCCGATCTAGATGAGGGTGAATCATACCTCAGCACCGGACAGCGAGATGCTGCACTCGAAAGACTCACCAAGGCCCACCAGAAGTGGCAGAAGGCCCAACATCGGTGGAACCCGTTTATCTACAACACTGATCTTGATGAGCTCGAAGCAGCCCTATCTCGCTTACTTGCCTTTGTAGAGACTGACAATTTCAGTCATGCTCATGTTGAACTAAGCTATATCCGAACGCGGCTGAGGCAGATTCACCAACAGGAACGCTTAAGTCTTCAGAACGTACTCTAGGATGGGCGGTAGTACTTGTTGAGCTGGTTTACAGCTAGACCGACAAACACCCCAGTAGGAAGTGCAAAAAACAGCATGTAAGGAAGATATAGGGCAATGAGCATGGCCTCTACCACAAACGCTGCCACCAAAATCTGGGCGACATTATGGGTCAAAGCTCCTAGAACACTGATCCCTACTATACTGAACTGTTTTGGAAGCATGCGGTAGGCCAAACCCATCACAATCGTGCTCGTAATTCCACCGGCAAAACTAAAGTAGAACACAATCGTCAAAAACGTCCCTGACAAAAGAGACCCTAAGACGGTGCGGAGCACGGTGACAGTAAGCGCATCTCTCATGCCGAAGTTCATTACCACATATAAACTGATAATATTCGCTAGGCCCAATTTAGCACCTGGAACTGGCACAGGCATGGGAATAAACGACTCGAAGATATGCAGGCCCATGGCTAAGCCTGTCAGTAGGCCAAGATATACAGTTCTGCGTGAGTTAGAGTGTTTCACAGATTCAACCTTTCTTGCAATGCTTATTGCTGCTACCCGCCCACTACTTTGACTCCATCGGCGATCACGTGGAGGACACCATCGGATAGATACGCATGTACTCTCGACGCTGGTTCATCAAAACGAAAACGCTGCTGAGCGATACACAGGGTGACATTTGAATGAACCAGTTGACTTTTGATGCGCCCATTTGTAACAACGGTAGCGCTGGTGGCAACGCCTGTGGGCCCTCCCAATTCTTTGGCGACAATCTCGCCATCATTGACAATTATCTCGCCGCCGCGGAACAGGCCGCGCTCCATCTGAAACCCCTTCCCCGCGATTACCGTTGAGTAATACGCTCCCTGTCCCTCAATTATAACAGAACCAGCTGCTTCTAGGTGACTATTTTGTATATAGCGCACACGAATATCAGCATCCTGCGAAGCTGCCCTCATCAAGCCTTCTTCCTCAGCAGCCAGTGTTTCCAACAGGCGCCGCACCGTCTCAAGTGAGAGCGTTCCCCGCGCCCTCTTTGGCCCGAAGTGAACTATGATCCGAGCAACAGCTTCGTGAAGCTTTGGTTCGAGTTCTTGAGCTATTTCACTGAAGAAATCGCTCAAGAGCTCTGTTTCACGCAGCAGATGCGAGAACTTCAAGTCGATGAGGTGTTCGAGAAGAGCACTCTCGTTTGTACTTGGAGGACTGTGCCGCACTATTGTACGGAATGCTGTCTCTAGTTTCTCCAGTTGTGCTTTAATGCGGTTGAGTATAGCCATCAGCCGAATGTGGACGATGCTCTTCCCACCAGCTTGCAGAAATGATGAAACCACGTTTTTCCGCACCACAATTGTCCCAAGGCTTCGAATCGTTGCTCCGCTAACGAGGCCACCGACGTAAACGGTTCCTGATATTGATTCGACTTTGACATTATCGTGGACATTGCCATGGATCAGCACCGCGCCATCGAATCTGATGTTCCCCGTAGAGATATCGGCATCAGATTTTAGCTCGAGCATAGGTAGTACTTCGAGGATATCACCGTTGAGGTGCGGTAAGCCAGCTATGGAGGCGGTGGCGGTTAAGCCATCAAGAGATAGCTCAACGCCCTTGCCACATTTGATACTGCGGTCTTTAGGCTGCGGCACATGTATAGGTCTTCCGTAGACATCAATGCCGGGCTCGCCAGCCTGCGCGGGAACCTTACGGGCTAAGACGGTTCCCATTTGGACGCTGGAAATGCCGTATACTTCATAATGGTCTATGCGGATCGAATCGGGATCGATGTCATTCTGCTGTTTGTACGTGTACTCAATTATTGCGTCCTGTGGAGGAACGGGCTCCGTTCCGCGTGCTACGACGATGGAACCCTGTGGAGCTCTAAAGATATCTGGATTAATAGTATCGAGAAGCAGGCCGTAAGTAATGCCTTCTGATTGTACTGTTAGACGCACATCGTCTATAGTAATGGGCCTTGGGGGCAGGCTTTCTTGGATAAGCTTTAACTGCGCAGAGGTTGACGTGGGTTGATCGGCCAAGCTGTACTTAGTACCCGGTACCTGTTGCCAAACTAGCTGAGCAGTTAATCCATCCTTGTCTACTACGATATCTAGGTGAGTGAATGGTTCAGTATCTTCGGGAAGGATGATCTCGAGGCCTGACAATCCCTGCTCGAGTTCTACAACCCGCTCGATTCTCTGCCCCTGATAGACTACAGTGATTTTTCCATCGATGATAAGGCGCGGGGCAGCCCCTCCATCGCGCGGAGGCTCGTAACCGAGCTGACCGTTTTTTACCCATACCTTTCCGTTAAGGTCTTGGGCGATAGACTCAGTATCGTCTTGCTCTGCCCGCTCTACAAGCTGCACTACCGCCTCTGTACGAGCAAGGCCCAAGAGGCGTCTCTTGGGCTCTTCGAGGACTATGATATCTACCTCTTCCTTGGTTACGCCCAACTCCTGAAGGCCTTTGGCCACAGCTTCGTCGATCGTAGAACCGCGACCCACCCATTTTCTCATCTGAATGAAGACCCCTTTACAATTTGGAATAAATGCAGTAACTCTGTCTTTCCAGTCCAAATCGAGCTGGATCCATAATGTGCTCTGCCGAACCTACAATGAAGAAACCACCGGAAACTAAGGAATCAACGAACTTATGAATGAGGCGCTCCTGGGTTTCGGCAGTGAAGTAGATGAAAACATTACGGCACAGAATTAAGTCAAAGGGCTTTGGGAAAAGATCGCGCAGCATGTCGTGCTTCTTAAAGGTTACCATCGTCCGGACTTCCTCGGATAGCACTAGATGATTCTCATCGTTTGTGAAGTATTTCTCTATTAGGGCAGGTGGTACGTTCTGCACTTCGTTGGGCGAATAACGCCCTTTTTCTGCGCGATCCAAGATGGCTTCATCGATATCAGTGGCCAAGAGCTGCTGCGCCCGCTGGTTGTACTTTTTCAGCAGGAGTGCTATCGAATAGATCTCTGCCCCGATTGAAGCGCCTGCGCTCCAGATTCGAGGGCGCTTCCCTCCCGCCGTTATACGGGGCAGAACCATGTTTTCGATATCATTGAAAACTCCCAGGTCACGGAAGAACTGGGACGTATTTATCGTGAGATAGTTGGTGAACTTTTCGCGGTGTTCGGCATCACTCTTAATACGCTCAACCAAATGGGCGTAGTCTTCTAAGCTGTAGCGTGTCAACCACTGATCGATACGCCGGCGCATCTGTTGCTCCTTATAGGAATTCAGATCGATCCCCAACACTTCATAGATGCGCCGTTTCAGAAAATCATAATCCATCCTCAAGGCTAATAACCCCTTTAGTGACTCTGTATGGCATGAACCAAGCGAATGATGCTTTCCCCAATGCGATCGAGTGAGAGGATATAGTCAGCATGACCTTCATCCGCGACCGCCTTGGGCATGCTGTAAATTGTCGATGTCAGGCGGTCTTGCGCGATAGTCAACCCACCGGCCTTTTTAATCAAGCCCATGCCATCGGCTCCATCACGGCCCATTCCTGTGAGAATCACTCCTACAATTCTCGATCCAAATACTTCTGGAAGGCTTGCCATCGTGACATCAATGCTGGGGCGCACGAACTGCACCGGTGGATCCTGATTTAGACGTATGCGTTTATCTTGATCCACAACCATATGGAACGATCCTGGAGCTAACAGCGCCATACCGTTCTGGACCACATCTCCCTCTTCGGCTTCTTTAACAGCCAGTTCGCCGATACCATTCAAGCGTTCAGCAAAGCTCTTAGTAAATGGTTGCGGCATGTGTTGAACAATAAGAAAGCCAGCGGGAATGTCTTTTGGGATGCTGGCTATAACCTGCTCTAGTGCTTTGGGCCCGCCGGTGGACGAACCTATGATAACGACTGCATCAGCCGCGATACCACGAGGTACTGTCGTTTGAACCGGCTTTCGCGGAGGGGGTGGTGTAACTGTCTTCTCGGGTTGGGGAGACGATTTATACGCAACAACACGAGCACCAGCTGCAGCCTTTACTTTTGCAATTAGTTCTTGTGCGATAGTGTCAATATCTAGAGAAATCTCACCCGAAGGCTTGGGAACGAAATCTACGGCACCTAGAGCGAGGGCCTGGAATGTAATCTCGGATCCTCGTTTCGTTCTGCTGCTCAGCATGATGACTGGTTTGGGGTTTACAGCCATCAACTCACGCAGTGTATCCAGCCCGTTCATGACTGGCATCTCAACGTCTAAGGTGATGACATCGACCTCGGTTGAAGTGAGTTTTTTTAGAGCATCCGCTCCATTCCGGGCGGTTGCGGTTACTTCGATACCGGGGTCGGACGTCAATATCTGCGTAATCATCTTTCGCATAAATGCGCTGTCATCAACTACTAATACTCGGATGGACATCGCGACCACCTCAAATATCAATTGGTTCTTTACCAATAGCCGTTACTGTAACGCGGCCGTCTTCGACAAAAAAACGCATCTTACGTCCATGACTGCCTGACACATCCTGACCAACGACCGGTATATCGTGTAACGCCAAGTTTTCCAGTACAGCTTTAATGTTCTGACTGCCGATGTTTCCATTACTCGTCGTGAGGTTAGGAAACAGATTGGCACCGCCAGCAAGTTTTGCCCATAGGCGGCGCTTCTGAGCGCCCAACCTGACCGCTTCATCGATCAGCGCCGGGATAGCGGTGTCTGCATACTTCCCCGGCATATCCACCGTCTCGTTCCGCCGGCGGGCCGTCGGCAAGAATACATGCCCCATTACTCCCACTTGAGCTACGCTATCGTACAGAGCTACTCCCACACACGAACCCAGGCCAACTGTTGTTAAGACACCCGTTCTCGCTAGAGCCCGGATCTCTCCCATATTGACAAAGACCTCTTCCATCAGAAATCCTCCAGGCCGAGGGCATGCTCAATCTTCTGGAACTCCTCTTCATCGGGAAGCAGCACAATATTGCCCCCGATATCCACGCCATCGGCAGAGAAATCAGTCCGGATAATCGTCACCGCTTCATCAACCAGAGCCCCTGCAAGCACGCTTTCCCAAACGGCTCCTGCCATGTCGATCGCGAGGGCTGGGATACTTGGGGACATGACAAGATCTGTTAAGGCGCTGAGAGCGTTAAGATAAGAAGTAATCATAATATTCCCGATTTCTTCCAGTGCGGAGCGGCCTAATTCATCAAATATCTCTTCGTCAGTCCCATGCCGTTGAGTCAGCAATTCCACTAGTGTGCGGGCGCTTTCGATCGGGAGTATAAATGCCATGTGACCAGTAACGTCACCTGATATCTGCATAAAGATGCCGGCCACGATTTCGTCTAGGCCACCGATATAGGCAGCCGCTTCTTCGAATGGGAGTATACGGGCATCCGGAACCACAAGGCGCAGAAGCTTGCCCTGCAGCATTTCAGACAGAGCTGTAGTTGCGTGCCCAATTCCGATGTTCCCTAGTTCGCGCAAGAAGTCTAGTCGTTCCATTCAGCCTCCTCCTACGGAGCAGCTTTGCGCAGTGCTTCGATGACACGATCAGCGTCAAATGGCTTCACCAAAAAGTCCTTTGCTCCTGCATTCAGAGCTTCGATAACCATCGGTTTTTGCCCCATGGCGCTGCACACAATGATTCTGGCATTAGGATCGTGGCGCATGATTTCTTTAATGGCTGTAATTCCATCCATTTTCGGCATGGTGATATCCATAGTTACCAAGTCGGGGCGGAGTTCTAGGTACTTAGCGACGGCCTCTTCACCATCTGCTGCTTCGCCCACGACGATGTATCCATTCTTTTGGATTACATTTTTCAGCGTCATGCGCATGAAGGCTGTGTCGTCTGTAATGAGTACGGTCTTTGGCATGCCACATCATCTCCTATCTTAGTAAGGTGCTGTTATCTAATATTAGGGCGACCTGGCCGTTTCCTAAGACAGCGGCACCGGCGATTCCTTTTACTTCACCAATTAAGTCGCCGAGACTCTTGATTACAATCTCCTGCTGGCCAATTAGGTCTTCTACAATAAAGGCCGCCTTCTGACCCCGTGTCTCCATCACAATAACCGACAGACTCTCATCTTGTTCTGGCTGTAATGGTGTAAAGCCAAGACATTCAGCCAGGTCGTACAGGGGCAATATCTCGTCTCGCAGTACAATTACATCGTGCTGCTGCACGGTCTTAATCTGATCACGTGTAATCTGAAGGTTCTCTCGAACCGCTTGGATTGGAATTGCGTAGGTTGCCCCATCGGCTACAACCAAGAGAGCCTTAATGATTGCAAGGGTCAATGGCAGTTTGATCACAGTCCGGAGATACTTTTCCGGTTCAGTTTCTATTTCAATTGTTCCACTCATAGACTCGATTACAGACTTAACGGCATCCATGCCCACGCCTCGGCCAGAGATATCGGTAACAACACTGGCGGTACTGAATCCAGGCTGGAACAGAAGGTCTATAGCGGTCTGCTTTGAAATCTCTCCAACGTCGCTGGGAAGCAGTCCTCGTTCGATCGCTTTGGCTCGAATCTTCTCCACATTGAGCCCGCCACCGTCATCTTCCACCGCAATGACAATGTGACTACCTTCGTGACGCGCGCCAACCCGGACCGTTCCTGCAGTTGGTTTGCCCCTTGCGATGCGCACATCCCTTGGTTCGATACCGTGGTCGATCGAGTTGCGGATGAGGTGCACAAGAGGGTCGCCTATTTGATTGACGAGCGAACGGTCGAGTTCCGTATCTTCGCCATAGATTTCGAGGTTAATCTCTTTCTGGCTGGCCCGTGCCAAGTCCCTTACCATACGCGGGAACCGGTCAAAAACCTGTTTAATCGGGACCATTCTTAGGCTCATAGCTGCATGCTGCAGTTCAGTTGTGACGCGGTCAAGCTGATCGGCTGCGCTTTTCTGCTCTGTGTCAACCACATCACGCATGATCTCAATAACCTGCGTGCGGCTGATCACCAACTCGCCGACCAAATTGATCAGTTTATCCAATCGCTCCGTCTCGATACGGACATATTTGTCGCCACTGCGCTGTTGGAACTGGGTAGTTTTCACCAACTGTGAACCTTCTCCTGTAGGAAACTCTACCTGGAGTTCTTCCTGCGCCGCGGCAGCTTCTATATTGGGAGTTGGTGTTTGCTCGAGGTTGATGGAGTATACCTTAACGGCATCGATCTCAGAGATTCCCTCAATAACTTGCTGCACTGTTTGAGCACTTTCCCTCGTCAGAATGAGGAGAGAAAAATCAAGATCAAATCGTTCCTCCTCAAGATCTTGTGCTGGAGGATCGCTCTTGACGATCGTCCCGATATTCTCTAGTGCTTGAAAGACTGTAAAAACCCGCACCGATTTGAGTAGAGTGTTCGGCCGCAATGATACTTCGGCTGCATAGGCATTGAGCCCCTGTTCCTTACCCTGCTTGATGGTCTCGCGGTCAAACTCGTTCAGCTTAAACCCCGCGTCAAGTTCGCCAACGCTTCGAGAGGATGACGGTGTTGGCGGAGCACTTGTTAATGAGCGCAGGCGCTGAGTTATCTGTTCGTGATAAGCAATGGGTGAACCATCAATGGTTGCTTCGAGGAGCAGCTCGAGGGTATCCACAGCTTGGAAAAGCACGTCTACAACTTCCTGAGTTGCAGTGAGGGAACCGGTGCGGAGGAGGTCGAAGACACTCTCCATCTCATGGGTAAACTCTGCCAGCTCTCGGAACCCCATTGTGCCTGCCATGCCTTTTAAGCTGTGGGCCGCACGAAACATCTCATCTAAGATATCGCTGTTGCTAGGATCGTTTTCCAGCCGCAAAAGATCGTCATTGAGCGATTGGAGATAATCTCGTGCTTCAGCTGCGAAAATCTCTTTGAATTCACTAGTATCCAATAGCCCACCTCTTCTCTTGACCTAACGTACACTGCCGATTCTGTCTTGGGGTGAGGCAATCTCTGTCACCCTAATGCCAAACTGTTCGCCAACAACGACCACTTCTCCCCGGGCGACCAGTGTATCATTTGCGTAAATCTCAATGGGTTGTCCGTGGAAAGAATCCAACTCGACGATATTACCAGGCCCAAGGCGCAGAATGTTCTCGATCGTCATGTGTGTGCGGCCGAGAACTGCTCTGACCTGAACCGGAATATCTTTGATGAGATCAATTTTGATATTCCCTAAGTATTCCTGCGCTGCATCCGGCGCTGCTGCTTGTGGCGTCGGAGCTCCTGTTGGTGGCGTAACACTCAAGTCATCCCATGTGACCTTTTGTGTCGGTGAAGGGTATGCAGCTCCGACGTGCGCTGCGGCATCCGAAGCAGCTGCGGCTTCATCTTCTTCACTAGGCATTACCTTGGCTACCATTCCTTTGGCAAACTCCACATCGATAATCTGAAGCATGGTACTGTCGACAAGATCGTCTATCTCAATCCGAAACGCCACTGTGACTACAGTGGTGCTTTCAGAAATGTCTTCAGTTAGGGGTTCCTGAGCTAAGTCCCTGAGCTCAGCTGTAGGCGGAGAAATGTCAATCGCATCATGGAAGAGCTCAGACATCGCGGTTGCTGCCGAACCCATCATCATATTCATGGCTTCGGAAACAGCGCTTAGATAGATTTCGTCGAGTTCCTCTGGAGGGTTTGTCCCATCTTCACCCATCATCAAGTTACCAATAATGAGAGCATCTTTTTCTCTGATAACGAGAATGTTCTCGCCCTGCAGCCCAGATAGGTACTGGACATTGACAAGTAAACAGGGTACCGGATATGACTCCCTCACTGAGCCTATGTCGCTCAGGGTTACCTCTGGGACAGTAATGCGCA
Organism: Bacillota bacterium; assembly: GCA_012521295.1. Lineage (GTDB taxonomy): Bacteria > Bacillota > Limnochordia > Darwinibacteriales > Darwinibacteriaceae > JAAYMS01. Next base: position 27,862 of record JAAYMS010000053.1, on the reverse strand, counting down.
CTTTCCTATTAACCAACGTACTGAGCGCGGTTGCTGCCGAACCCATGGATATATTGCCAATTTCAGCGAGCGTGTCCCTTTCTATATCTGTAAGCTGTAGCTTCATTCTTGTTCGCCTCCTCGGCTTTGGCATACCGCAGTGATAACTATACCGATCTTCGAACCAATCCGTCCGGGCGTCGCCTTGAACTTAGTCAACGTTCCTATCTTGACGTCAATCGTTTCATTTGTTCTGCGATCTAATGTAATCACATCACCGACGTCCAGATCGAGGAGGTCTTGCACAGTGACCGTTGTCGAACCTAGTTCGACCTCTACTGGCAGCACCGCAGAACGCACTTTGGCTTTGAGGCGTTCTATCTGTGCGGGATCGGGACGCCTGAGAGACTCAAACATCCTCGCCTGGCTCAGGTTACCAATAATTGGCTCGAGTGTTCGAAACGGCAGGCAGATGGTCATCATGTCATGCAGTTCGTTCAGGCGGAAATTAATCGTCACCAGGGCAACAACCTCGCGAGTTGAGGCAACCTGGAGAAACTGCGGATTGCTCTCGATCTCGGTTAGCCCGAACTCAAGAGGCTTGACTTCATGCCAAGCATCCTTAAGGAGGTTGTTTAGTGCCTGCAGCACCTGTTTGCGGAAGACAGCAACCTCGATGTCGGTTAAACTTCGAGTGCGTTCAGGTACGCGTCCGGGCCCGCCGCACAGGCGATCATGAAGCACAAACGCGATCTCAGGTGTGAACTGCACCACTATCGAGCCCTGGAGAGGTGAGACATCAAATACCGTTAGAACTGACGGATTAGGCAGTGAACGGACATAGTCACCAAACGTGAGCTGCGTAATAGAACTGACGCTCAACTCAAGACGACTGCGCAGTTTAGCTGACATCAAGCCAGCAAAGGTCCGGCAGAACTGTTCATGGATCCGCTGCAGACCTCGAATATGTTCTTTTGAAAACTTGTTTGGACGGCTGAAATCATACGTATCTATCGCCTGGTCGTCTACAATGAGTTCAGCTTCGTTCGCTTCTTGGGGTGCGGTAGCTGCTTGAATTAGTAGATCGATTTCTTCTTGAGATAGAATATCATGCACGCCGCTCACCTCTCGTTTTTCATTCTCTGTCTATTATCGGCACCACAAGGACGAAGCTTGATACCTATTGGACTGCTTCGGCATCAGCGTTGATCGTTTGGAGCTCGATTTTCTCTTCAGTGGTCAAAATCTTATCTACTTCTAGGATGATGATCAGCCGATCGTCGTGTTTGCCAACACCAGCGAGATAGTCCGATTTAAGGCCTGCAATCATGCTAGGCGGCGGGTCGATCTGAGATTCGGGCAGGCGCAGCGTTTCGGTAACTGCGTCTACGATGAAGCCCACTTGGTTTTCGTTAACCTCCAGGATGATAATCCGTGTGTCTTGGGTGTTTTCTTGTGCTTCTACACCAAAGCGTTTGCGCAGTGAAATAACGGGAATGACAACACCACGGAGATTGGTAACGCCTTCAATGTAGTCACTTACATGGGGCAAACGCGTTATATGCCGCGGCTTTATGATCTCTCGCACTTTAGTTATTTCAACACCAAACTCTTCGTTGTTCAGCTGGAATACTACCAGTTGCCTTTCGGCCATAAATATCGCCTCCATTGTCATGGCAAGAAGTAACATACTATCATCTATTTCGCTTTACCCTACTGTTCTCCTGCTGCGCGACTGCACGCAAAAAAGACCCCAGTATCGTCCTGGGGTCAATCGCGAGGCCTTGACGCGATAGCCATTAAGCTGCCGAAAACTACTGCTGCTGCAAGTCCGAGGCCCGTTATCTCAAAAGCTCCTGTAAATAATCCTTCCCATCCGAGCCGCTTTATTTCCGAAAGCATCCCTCGTGTGATAGAGCTGCCGAACCCGCTCACTGGGACCAGCGCACCCGCTCCTGCGAACTGCAAAAAGGGTTCATAAATCCCGATTCCTGCAGAAATGGCGCCTAAGACAGTTAACCCTACCAGTACATGCACTGGAGCCAGCTTGGTATACTCTAGGACTAGTTGAGCTGCTGCACAGATCAGTCCTCCAACGACAAAGGCAATCAGGTACTGCATGGCATCACCTCTATTCGCTCCTTACGCCTCGATAGCAACTGCGTGCGCAATGGTAGGTATTGAGTCACCTTGTTGTACAGTTAGTTGGTTTAGGAGGGCACCAGTACCAACTAAGAGAAGTCTCCGGATTTTTCCTTCTCTTAGTAAAGAGAGTCCATAGCCGAGCGTCATGACCGCTGAACATGCTGCACCGCTCGCCCCTGCACCGTACTTAGGATCTTCGCCGTAAATGAGAACTCCCCCATCCTGCAGGTTAGTGCCCAGCGCCAGCCCCTTCTTCTCTGCGATAATCTTCAGCATCTTAAAGCCCTGCCGCCCCAGGTCGCCGGTTAGGATCAAGTCGTAGTGATCAGGGGAACACTCTATGTCCTTCAGATGCTTCTCAAGTGTATCGAAGGCAGCAGGAGCCATGGCACTACCCATATCATTTGGGTCCTTGAGGCCCATATCGACAATCCTGCCAAAGGTAACGTGTGTGATCTTTGGGCCTTCTCCATCGGCCGATAAAACGCAGGCCCCCGCTCCTGTCACAGTGTGCTGGTTCGTCGGCCGATGCTGGATGTTCAATTCTATCGGATAGCGGTATTGGCGCTCTGCTGTTTGGTAGTGGCTCGAAGTAGCAACCAAGACTTTGCTGGCGAATCCTCCGTGAAGTAGTATGCTTCCCAGCCCTAAGCTCTGAGCGAAAGTACCGCAGGCGCTGAAGATGCCCAGAAATGGAATCGCCAGGTTGCGGGCACTGAAGACCGCTGAAATCACTTGATTCAGGAGATCTCCGCTGACGTAGTACTGAATATCTTGGGGAACCAGTCCGTACTTGCTGAGAGCTTGCTCGACTGCTTGTTGTAGAATCTGGCGTTCAGCCTTTTCTGCGGTGGGTTGTCCCAATAAATCGTCCTCGAGGATTTCATCGAAGTATTCGCTGTATGGCCCCTGCCCCTCGTTTTTCCCGACGATAGTGTGGGCAGACACCAACTTGGGTAGGTCTTCGAAGAAAATGGTCTGGCCTCCCACCCTTCTGGTAGCCAATCTGCTTCCCCCCTTAGAAATACCCCAGTACTACTGATTTGATCAGTGCAACCAAAAATCCAGACAAGATGCCGTAGACCAAGACAGGGCCCGCGATCACAAACATCTTGGCACCCATACCAAGAATAAAACCTTCGCGGCGAAACTCCATGGCTGCTGCAGTAACAGTGTTCGAAAAGCCAGTGATGGGGACTGCGGCGCCCGCTCCACCAATCTCGGCAATTTCGTCATAGATACCCAACCCCGTCAGCACCGCACCTATAAGGATCATGATGGCCAGGGTAATTGCCGAAGCCTCGTCAGTGGTTCTTTCCACGCCGCTGACGAAATCAAGAACGATCTGCCCTATAAGCGAGAAACTACCACCCACCACGAATGCCAGGATAACATTTCTCCAGGTTCTCCTTGGTGGTTGGTTTTCTCTTACCAGCTGCTGGTACTCTTGTGGTTTCATGTACGCTGCCTCCCAGTTAAAGCTGTCATTAGTATAGCTTTGCAGGAGGCTGTTTATGCCCAAACAAAAAGAGACAGCCCGCAGGCTGTCTCGAAAATATGCGTTCGGTATTAGTTTGCTCCTCCGGGGCTATTTATTTATCAACCCCACAACGACACCAATGGCTCCCACCACAATACCGATAGTGGCCATAGTCTTGTTGGATTTCAGCTGAGCTTCGGTTGTCTGTTTGTAGTTCGCAAACTCTTCTTGAAGCTCGTCTATCTGCCGCTCGAGACGCTGCTCTCGGATTAGGGCAGCATTCATCTCGAGACGGACCTGATCGCTGATCTGCGAGCGCAGCGAAGCCATTTCTTCCTCTGAGAGGCCGATCTGTGTTTCTAAGGATGCCATTTCAGCACGAATTTGGTCAATAGCTGTGCTCATTTCGCCACGACGCTGTGTCTCGCGCTGGAGCAGTACGGCCAGGTTCTGCAGATCCTTTTCGATCTCAACGGAGCGGGCTTGCAGCGCAGCGATTTGAGCCGCGGTGTTTTCGTGCTCTGCATCAGATTCAGATACCATAGCAGAAAGCTCACTTAATCGTTCATCAGTCTCCTGTGTCAGGCTGGCCAGTTCCGTTCTAATCTGAGCAACCTCTTCATTGAGTGCCGCATCTTGATGCTGTAGGGCAGCCAGTACAGCACTCTTCTCTCCGGCCCAGTTCTGCAGAGCATTGATGTCTGCCTTGTGTGTCATGAGACTATTCTCGATCTCCATCAGAGCTGTCATAAGCTCACCGAGGCGTACCTGCTGCTCCCGTAGTTGCGCCATCTGCTCGTTGATGCGCATTTCATGCTCGGACAGCACGTCGCTGTGTTCGCCAATGATCTCGCCCTGGCGGGCCAGTAAAGCCTGCTGCGCGCTTAGGGTTGTGGCCTGCTCTGCAGTAGCTGTTTCGAGCAGTGCAGCTTCTTCACGCATCTGCTGCATCAGTTCATTCTTAATCGCAGCTACTTCGTCCTGCAGCTGAGTTTGCGCTGTCACAACCCGGTTCAAGCGATCCTCGGTAATTACAAGCATGCGTTCGGCATTGCTTACCTTGTCTTCTAGAGCTGCCCGATCTGAGTACCATGCGACGAGCTCTTCGGTAAGCTCAGTGGTGAGTTCTCGAATTAGGGTCAGATCTTCCATCGAACCCTGAACTCGCCCGGCCTCAATATCATCCAGGATGCGGGCTAGGGTTACCGCCAGCGTGTAGCGGTCTACCGGTCTGGACCCCTGGAACGTACCGTCTTCGTAGACGGCTAAGTACCCTTTGTTGACAAGTGTCACCACCGCGTGATACGCCCAATGATCACTGGGCACGTCGCTTAAGTTAGCTGCGACAGGAGCTGCTCCTAATGTGAACAGCAGAACAGCAAGAACAAAGCCAAGCATTACTCTCTTATTCATATAATCCGCCTCCTTCATTTTACCGCCTGCATCACAGTAACGCTGCGCTGTGGGATTAACTCAAATTCACAAGGTTGATTCACGCCATCAAAAATACGCACATTGTCAAGGGTAATCTGAGCATCTCCCGGCCCTTTTGCCCGGAAATGAAGGGTTACTAGCGTTCCGTAGGCTCTCGTTAAGGGCTTGCTGGGGCTTCGGTCTCCTCGTATACCCTGCACCGTACCGGCAGCGTTATCAACGACAGGCATGGTCCATGAAAGCTTTGCTGGTGGTGTCACAGTATCATCGAGGAATAATGTTCCCTGCGTAATGTCTAGTGTCTTACCAACCAGTTCGACCACATCTGGGTTAAAAGATAGATCGAGCTCTGCCCGTGCTAGGTTGGCAACATTTGTAGCCCAAACGGAGATGGAGAAGTAGTCTCCTGGTGCGATCTGTGTGCGGCCATATGTCTCTGGTTCGCCAATCCATACCTTAGGCCGCAGCTCCGGCACAAAGATAAAGCTGTTCTGGAGTGCTGGTTCTCCACCGTGCAGAATTGATACCGAATATGGTAGGCTCCCAGACACACCTGTCGGAACCAGCGACCATGTGAGGCGTGCTTCAGCACCTGCATCAATAGTTCCCACGAACTTGTCTCGGCGCTCACCGGGTGCGAGAAGTAGGCCGATGGGATGGAGTATACTGGCATGTACGTTGTGCGCAGCGGTACCTCCCTCATTGCGAATCAAGGCTTCGATGGTAAAGGGCGACGGGTTGTAAAGCTCGTTTACAACAGAAAGCGCTGGTGGCCCACTGAGACGGAATATCCGCAGGCGAGCGGGACTGACAATAGACACAGCCCGGCTGACGCTGTTGGGCTCGCTGTTGATTGCACGTACTGAAACTCGGTAGGTCAGATCGCCACTTATGCTTCCGGTTGCTGCAACCTGCCAGCCTGTTTGCTGTGTTTCGCCGACATCCAAGTTACCTAGTCTGCGGGTCCGGCTGCCTGTCACAAGCTCTAACCCTTGAGGAAGCTCGATCTCAGCTATTACGTCACGAGCCTCGCCTGAACCAGCGTTTTGAACATATGCGATCACGGAGAATGTTTCGGTGCGATCGCTATCTGCTGTTACCTGCGCCGGCGATGTTACGCCTAAGACGAGTTCACCAGCTGCTATGGTCACGCCACCTAAGCCGTAGTGGGCCACGTAGCTGCGTGTCTCATTAGGGCCTAGTGGAGCTGAATCCCAGAAGAGGGCAATAGCACTGTCTAATTCGAACTCACCCCGACGCGTAAAATCCCGGCCAGGCGTAAAGTCGAAGTTCCAGAGATCATCTGCCACACTGCCCCAGTTGGTGAAATAGACCCGATCAGGCGTTGAGACACCTCTACCCCGTAGGGTACCTTGGGACATAACACGAGGGTTTGCTAGAGAGTCAAAAGCCTGCCAAAACTCCGGCATTTGATTTGCATAGAAGACTGTATCACTCAAGAGTGCTTGCTCATTCACACGGAAGGGTGCACCATCGTTGGTTCCTAACATGGTATCGAGCATGATTCTTAGGCCGACCATATGCGAGACACTGTCCGCGTTGTGCAGCTGATACTCGATTCGTGCAGTGTCCATTAGCCCCGTTGTGGTGCTGCGGGCAAAGCTGAGAATTTGGGTTACCTCGATGGGCCCTAGGCGCCAGACACTCTTAATTGCGTTGTCCTCAACGGTGGGCGGCAAAACCATCTCGCCGTACTTTCCACCCTGCCCCGCACGGCGGTTGGTTGAACCGCCGAATACCCAGTTTTCGTTACCGATACGCACTGTGGTATAGGACGTCCACGGATTCTCTCCACCGTAGATAAGGTGCTGATTATTATCTTCGAGGCGGTCAGGGTCGCCGCCCGTAGTCATCACAGAAAAGCGACCCATATTATGTTCAGACGTATTGACTATAATGCGGATGTACTCGTTGGCGACTTGGATAAACCCGGTCTCCTGCCCCAGAGCAGCGGCGGGCAGGATCAGCACAGCAGCCAACACGACTAAGAACCAGCATCGTTTATGGTATCCCATGTTTTCCACGCCCTCCTTATGGTGCAGTTACCCGGCCTGTCTCGCCAAAGCGGATGTCCGCACTGAACTGGTCGTCTTGGTATCTAAAATCGACAAAGACTTCCGCCCAGTAAACATCCACATCCGACGGCCACGGATAGTTCGCCGCAACAAGTCCTGCATGGGTATCCAAGAGTGTGTGTCCCGAAGAACGTACCAAGGTGATATCTAAGACTTCTCCAGATGCACTGATGAGGGCCTGAAGCTGGACGGTTCCCTGCACACCTAAGTGTTCAGCATTCTTCGGATAATTTACCCTGAAATTGCCAGCTGCCGCACCGATAACCCTGCCTGTAGGCGGTGGTGGCGGTGGCGGCGGTGCAGCATCTGCCTCGCCGGTACCCGATTGCGAGGTACCCGCACTATCGTCTTCCCCCTGAATACCGGTACCCGAACCGCTTGCTCCCACGTTAGCTTCGCTCGCAGGAAGTTCCTGCGGTTGGGGATGAGGCTGCGTAGGAGGAATAACTTCCTCACTGCCAAGACTGCTATCTGGTAGGACAACTTCTGGCCCTGATTCGCTTGTGAGCAGTTTACCTTCGCCCACCGTTGCCGCTGCCCTACTTTCGGCCTGTGGCTCAGCTGGCTTTGGCACTTCCGGAGTGGGAATCTCAGATTCGGCTATCCTTTCTGGAATCGTAGGCTCCTCCATTACCGGATCGGGTGTCGGGCTGGGCTGCGGTGCTGCTGGCTCGGGCACTTCTGGCGGAAGTGGCTGTGCAACAGCGTTTTGCACCGGCGGCTGATCGGGCTGCGGCCGTGGCTCGGTTACCCGCGGCCGTGTCGTCTGCGATACAGGATCAACGACAGAGCTCGGCAGGGATGGAACGGTGCTCTGTACACTGAAAACCTGAATCACCCCTCCATCACCAGAACTCGGAAGATCCGACTCAAAGAGTGAGCTCCATTGGGGATAGGTGAGGAAGACAATTGCATGGAGAACAATGGAAATCAGTAGAAAACGGTTGAATTGCTGTTCTTCTCCATAAGGATTAATCACACCTAAGCCTCCCTTCCACTATGAGCTCTGTTCAACTGCTAGGCCCAGCTTGTGACCTCCAACTGCTCTGATGTGATCAAGACAGTTCACAACATGTTCATAACGGGCCTGCTTGTCCGCTTTGACAATGACAAACAGGTCCGGATTGCTGAGCAAGCTCTGCTGCACTTGAGCGCGCAGTTCTGGGCCGCTTACCTTGCGGCCTGCAACATAAAAGCTTCCATCGGCCCGAACACTGACCTCAAATGTCTGTCCGTTCTGGGGCGCTCCAGTAACCGCCTGCGGAAGTTCTACGTCCATCCCCAACGGTGTACTGCTGACATTATAGAAGACCATAAAAAATATCAGCAGGAAGAAAATGACGTCGATCAGTGGAACGATGTTCGGGCCACTTGATTTTCTTCGCGGACGCTCGAATCTAATCATTCTTCACCACTTCCCTTAAGAAGGGCCAGCAGCTCTGTGGAATGCTTCGACATTGCTGCGGTGTTCCGGTCAATGAGTGTGTTTAGATAAGAATAGACTGCTGAAGCCGGGATGGCAATAATGAGACCTGCCGCAGTTGTAATCAGCGCCTCAGCAATTCCCATCGCGAGCAGGGCATGATTTGATACGCCTTCAAGGCCTGCCAAGACATTAAAACTATCAATAATTCCAGTAACAGTTCCCAGAATACCAAGCAGTGGTGCAATCGTGATGATGGTATCCAGGGCACTTAAGCGGCGCTCCATCTTGAAGATCTCTTCCCTACCCACAACTTCCATATGGGTCTGGATTTCTTCTTTGCCACGATCATAGTAAGCGATGCCTGCGGCGAGGACGGCGGCAACGGGCCCTCTGCTGCGCTTAGCAATCTGCATTGCCTCAAGTACTTTACCCTGTTCCAAAGCCAAGCGGATGTCTTCCATCAAATCTTCCGTGTCAATTCTACCGCGCAGAAGATACCACAGTCGCTCGATAGAAATAGCCAGGGCAAACACTGAGCACAACAGCAGCGGGATCATTACCGGACCACCAAGAACAATTACGTTTAGCATTCATACCCCTCCATTGACTAAACATACAGCTTCTTCTCAGTTCGACATATCTGTCTATAATCCTTGCCTTCATGAGCAGGTCGAGAGAAAACTACAACAGTACTTCGCCTATTAAGCTAGGGATTTAGGGGGAGAAAAGAAAAAAGCCGCACTAGGCGGCCCAAGTTAAACGGCGGTGGTCTGTGGATTTTCCTTGTCGAGGTACTCAGAACGAGTAATCCGCATCAAGAGAATTTTACCATAACGGCTGTTTAGCCTGCCTTCTCCTACAAAGCCAGACTTGGTGTAACAGCGGATTGCGCGCTTATTATGAGCATAGACGCGCAGATAGATGCGGGTAAGGTTTAGCCGCTTAAAGGCATAGTTAAGCATGGTTTCTACCGCGTCGGTTCCGAGGCCCTGATTCCACAAGTCCTTTCTACCGATGCGGATGCGCATCTCCGCGTCTCCGCTTCGCCAAGCGATGTGATCAAGCTCAATATCGCCAATTACTTCGTCATTAAGAACGATCACGAAGTACTTTCGGTAGCGATCGCTCAGGATTTGCGTCAGCCATTCTTGGGCTGCGGCCATTTCAGCCGGATAATCTCCATCGGCTAAACTATTGATCTCTTCATCTTGATTCCAAGGAAGTAGTTCAGGCAGGTCTTCTGCTGTTATTGGGCGCAGCTGCACCCAGGTCCCCCGTAGACTAGACATGTGGCTCCAGCTCCTTCATTATGCGTCAAAATAAGAGTGCGAATAGTGCTGCGTATTGGTGCATCATGTTCATTTGCCTATTTCGGTACTGGAGCGCTATAACCTTCAAGGAAATCCTTCCTGCTCTACTGCCGCATTTGCCTCAGGCTCTCAACCCAGCTGCCTGGTATTGTGAACTTGCCGAGGAACAGAGAATCTTTGCCTCCCGGCCCATGGCAGTCTGAACCCCCACTTGGCAGAAGCTTGAGTTCATTGGCTAGCTCCGCATAATACTTCGTCTGACTTTCAGAATGGGAAGAATGGATTACTTCCATCCCTACCAACTTGTGCCGGGCGATCTTTGGAATGATACTCTGATCATTTATAAGACCTGGATGAGCTAGTACGGGCACTCCTCCTGCAGCGAGTATTAGTTCAACTGCTTCTTCTGGAAGCATTTTGGGGCGCGGCACATATGCAGGTTTTCCTGTACCGATCCACTGATCGAAAGCCTGCACTTTTGTCTGCACATATCCTTCATGGAGCATAGCTGCAGCGATGTGACTGCGGCTTACAATTTCCCTCGGGGTAAATTTCAGCACATCTGCGAAAGTGATATTAATCCCATTTTGGTTCAATCTTGATACAATCTGCTGGGCGCGATCTACGCGGATAGTGTGCATTCTCTTAATGTACTCCAAGAGAGCAGGGCTCTGCGGATCGATCCAATAGCCAAGAATGTGCACTTCATCGCGGTGACCAATACTTGTACTGATTTCAATACCCGGAATAAGCTCCACGCCTGGTGGAGCTGCTTCTTGGGCAGGAATTACTCCTGATACGGTGTCGTGGTCCGTAACCGCAATTATGTCCAGGCCGCGCTTTTGCGCTTCACTGCCGATTTGCCGTGGGTTCCACGTTCCGTCTGATTCGGTTGTGTGAATGTGTAAGTCAGCTTTCATGCAATCAAATCCTTATCTAGGGCTAGAGATGGTGCCTCAGTTGGGCAATAATTCGCTTTTCAAAGCGCGAGACTTGAGCTTGTGAAATACCCAATGATTGAGCCACTTCGGTTTGACTTTTCTCAGCGAAGTAGCGCAGCAGAATGATGCGGCGTTCGAAAGGATCTAGGCTTTCGAGGGCAGTCCGAAGCTGCCATCTTCCTTCGCCACCTGGTGCTGGAAGTACGTCCTCTAAGTGGACGGATTCATCGTCACTGTCTGCCACGACTTCCTGCAGCGAATGGACGGGTGAAACCGCATCAAGGGCGGTAACCAATTCTTCCACAGATATTGCCAGATGCTGTGCTAGTTCTGAAATGGTTGGGCTACGCCCCAGCTCACTGGCGAGCTGATCCTTAGCCGCGATGGCTTTGGCCGCTAATTCCTTGAGAGAACGCGATACGTGTAGCGGTGCATCCTCTCTTATGTACCGTTTAATCTCGCCCATGATTTTCGGTACAGCATACGTAGAAAACTGTACATCATAGCTGAGGTCAAAATCAAGTATCGCCTTTAAGAGCCCAAGCGATCCGACCTGGAACAGGTCGTCGTAATCATAGCCGCGGCTGAGAAAGCGCCGAACAATACTGGCCACCAGAGGGAGATTAGATTCGACCAGTTGCGAGCGGGCCTCCATGTCACCAGCTTGAGCCAGCCCGATCAATGTGCGCGTTTCTTCCTTCGATGGTTGCCCGGTCATATCTCTCACCCGGCTTGCCGCGCTGGAATCTGCTTAACCATAACCACCTTGGTTCCCACTTCTACTTCAGAGTAAATATGCAGCTCATCCATGTACTCGCGCATGAAGGTGAGCCCTAATCCCATCCGCTCTTCAGGTAGTGTTGTATAGCCTGTTTCTTGCGCTACTTCGATATCGGGGATACCGTGTCCGAAATCTTCTACTATAATTTCAAGGCGCGATTCTTCATAGGACGCCCTAATTACTACGTTGCCCTCTTTTTCCCGATAACCATGGACAACACAGTTCGATACCGCTTCTGATACGGCAACCTTAATGTCCTCTAACTCGTCGAGGGTAATGTCAAGCTGAGCAGCGAAATGCGCAACTACAGCTCGAGCGAAACTGACATTAATCGAAGTTCCGGGAAATACTAATTCGATCCAGTTTTTCATCATTTTTCCCCTCCTACGCTCGGTTCAGGACTTCTGTTGTAGAATCGACAAACTCTGAGATACGGTGCATACCCGCCAGCTTCAACACTCGCTGCATATGCGGGCTTGCTTTCACAAAAAAGAGCTTGCCTCCCCGAGCCTGAACAGCTCGATATCGCCCCAAGATTACACCGAGGCCCGAGCTGTCTATGAACGTCAGGTTCTGCACATCGAATACTAAGTTTTTGACGTTAGAGTTCGTGTCGAGGGCCTTTGTGAGGGCATCTTTAAACTGTGGGCAGGTGTGTAGATCTAAATCGCCGTCCAGCGTGGCGATGAGGGCTTGTCCAATCACAGTTATGTTGAATTGCACCTTTCTCCCTCCATTTAACAACAGTTTACTGAATCTTTCGAGCCTAATGTACACTTTACCTGCTTGTTTTCCAAAAAAACGCGGAAGCATCTAAAAAGCTGCTTCCGCCATTGATTTCAGCGTGCGGCCTACAAGAGCGGCAAATCCTGCGCGCTCCACCGCTTCGCCTACAACCAGGGGGGCGCTTCCCAGTATCTCGCCGTCCAATTTGGCCGTCAGTGTACCCACTATTGCCTGTGCGGCCAGCGGTGCGCGTATCTCTGCGAACAACTCGGATTCGAGCTCCAGCTCTCCCTCCCGGCCCCGTTCGACGGTGACCGCAAATGGCTCACCCAAAACGACTTCTACCGAACTGGGATTTCCGTTCCAGATCTGCAGTTCACCCAGTACAGTGCCTTTTTCTGCCGCTGTATAGTTGTAATACCGCCGAAAACCCCAATCAAGGAGGGTACGAACGTCCTGTTCTCTTGCCGCTTCACTAGGGCTGCCTAAGACTACTCCAATCAAACGCAGGCCATCACGCACTGCACTAACGGCAATACAGTAACCCGCCTTAGTTGTGAATCCTGTCTTGATACCATCCACGCCACTGTAGCGGCGTAGGAGTTTGTTGTTGTTCCACAAAACAGGGATTCTTGTGGTGTCGCGCCGCATGGTGTATTCGTAGGTTGAGACGTATTCCATCATACGGGGTACGGTGAGCGCATGCCTAGCAAGATTTGCCACATCGCGAGCCGTCATGGAATGTTCGGTCCCGTCCTCAAGGGGCAGGCCGCTGGAGTTGGCAAAATAGCTGTTCTCTAGGCCCAACTCTCTAGCTCGCTGGTTCATGAGGGCTACAAAGCTATCTTCGGAGCCAGCGATGTACTCGGCTACGGCTACGGCAGCATCGTTAGCTGAACCTACTGCGATGGCATAGAGCAGCTCGTTGAGAGTCATCTGTTCACCGGCTTCCAACCAGATCCGGGAGCCGCGCTTCGAAGCTGCGTGAGGACTGGCGGTAATCACATCGGTCAGCTGAAACTCTCCCCGGTCAATGGCTTCTAGGGCAATAGTCAGTGTCATCATTTTTGTAAGGCTGGCTACTGGTAGTGGTGTATCAATATTCTCGGCGTAGAGGATGCGGCCAGACCTGGCGTCCATGAGCAGGGCTGCCGCGGCGTCAAGATCCAGAGCAGCGGCCGCGGTGGGTATGACAGCGAAAGCAAACACAAGGGATAAGATCGGGAGCAGCATTCGCTTGTCTTTCACAGAGAATTCCCCCTTCCCTTAAATGCATATGGGGCCAAAGGCCCCATTATACATCATCAGAGGTTATTCTCTTATAAATCAGAGGGGGTATCTCGGGCTTATCCGGCCTTATCTCAAAGGCTGCTAAGATACTCCGTTCGGCTTCGGAAATGTGTTCCTCTCGATCAGCATGGACAACTGCTAAGGTATCTCCCTGTTTTACAGGGTTACCGATCTCGCGTTCGAGGACAATACCTACCGCCAAATTGATGGGGCTGTCCTTTGTTTCTCGCCCCGCTCCAAGCCGCATTGCGCTGACTCCGATCTGCATCGGATCAACCCCATGGATGTAACCATCTGCTGGTGCTTTAACGGCGAATGTGAACTTCGCCTGCGGCAGAAGGGTTGGATCGTGGACTACTTTCGAATCGCCTCCTTGCGCGGCAATCAACTTCTCAAGCATCCTGAGGCCCGCACCCGACTGAAGCTGCTTTTCGACTTGTTCGCGAGCCTCCTCTTGCGTATCAGCAACGCCAGCAAGCAGAATCATTTCTGCTGCAAGGGCGATACAGATGGCAGTGAGCCTCTTAGGACCTTGGTTCTGCAGGGTGAGAATGGCTTCGCGCACCTCTAGAGCATTGCCGACAGCCATTCCTAGAGGTTGGTTCATGTCGGTAACCAGAGCGGTAGTTGTTCTGTTGGACTTCGCCCCAATGGACACCATCGTCTTGGCCAGCTCAACAGCGTCATCTAGCGTCTTCATAAAAGCACCTTTACCTGTTTTCACGTCCAGGACAAAGGCGTCAGCACCTGCTGCGAGCTTTTTACTCATGATAGACGAGGCTATCAGTGGGATTGACTCAACCGTAGCAGTCACATCTCGCAGGGCGTAGATCAACCCATCAGCTGGGGCAAGTTGCGCTGTCTGGCCAATTATGCTGATCCCTAGGTTAGTAACCTGTCTGATAAACTCCTCCGACTCTAGATCAACGCGAAAACCCGGAATGCTCTCAAGTTTATCAATGGTTCCACCGGTATGGCCCAGCCCGCGCCCGGACATTTTGGCCACCGGGACCCCTAAGCTTGCTACCAGCGGAGCTACTACCAAGGTAGTTGTATCGGCAACTCCACCTGTCGAGTGTTTGTCTACCTTAACACCTGGTATGGCACTCAAATCAAGGGTCTTCCCTGATTGAGCCATGGCCAGTGTCAGAGCAGTCGTTTCATTACTGGTCATCCCCTGAAAATATACTGCCATGCAGAAGGCCGCGATCTGATAATCAGGAATTGAGCCAGCTGTGGCACCTTCGATCATGTATTGGATTTCCTCAGCAGTAAGGATACCCCCGTCGCGTTTTTTGCGAATGATATCAACTGCATGCACAGTGGATCACCCTCTAGTCCTCAACAATGTACGCAAAACTCCTGCCAGAACAGACGAACTCTACACCAAAGAGCTCTGCAATCGACTGGGCAGTATCAGCAAAAGTCTCTCTTACACCGAGGTTTTCTGGTTTCACATTCTCACCGGCCACAAGTAGAGGGACATATTCGCGAGAATGGTCAGTGCTTGTCGTTGTGGGATCGCATCCGTGGTCTGCCAGAATTATGAGAATATCATCGCGACGAAGGGCGCTGAGAATATCGGGTAGGCGCTCATCAAACTCCTCGAGCCCGCGGGCATATCCTTCCACATCGTTGCGATGGCCCCAGAGCATGTCAAAATCAACACAGTTAGCAAAGATTAGACAGGGTTCGTCCTTGGACTGCATATAGCGCAGCACTCCATCGACGACTTCTTGGTTGCTGCTGGTCTTGGTGCTTTCGGTAATCCCCCGGCCAGCAAAGATGTCCTTAATCTTACCTACACTATAAACTGGGACTCCATTTTCTACCAGCACATCGAGGATTGTGTTTGCTGGTGGCTCTAAGCTGAAGTCTCTGCGTGCGCTTGTCCTTTTAAAGCTGCCCGGTTCTCCCACAAAGGGCCGAGCGATAACACGCCCCACCCCATGTTCGCCCTGCAGCTGTTGGCGGGCAATCTCACACCACTCATACAAGAGTTCAAGTGGGACAATCTCTTCATGAGCAGCAATCTGAAAAACGCTATCTGCAGACGTATATACGATGGGATAGCCTGTCTTCATGTGCTCTTCACCCAGCTCCTCAATGATCACAGTACCCGAGGCTGGGTAGTTCCCTATTGTCTTGCGGCCAATGGCCTTCTCAAACTCAGCGATCACTTCTGGGGGGAACCCTTCTGGATAGGTGGGAAATGGTTTGTCCAAAATCAACCCGGCGATTTCCCAGTGACCGGTCGTTGTGTCTTTCCCGGCTGACTGCTCGGCCATTTTCCCCCATGCGCCTTTTGGTTTGTCGGTGGGAGGTACTCCCTCGATAGGAATGATGTTTCCCAGGCCTAAGCTGCCCATATTCGGGAGGTCTAAACCTCCGCGTACCTTAGCGATATTACCTAAAGTGTTGCTGCCTTCATCGCCGTAAAGAGCGGCATCAGGCAGTTCGCCGACACCAACGCTGTCAAGCACAATCATTATAACTCGCCGCATATCTAATTATCCTCCTTAAGAGCTCGGGGATGTGCTTTGAGATATACATCCCGGAGATGGCTCTTCGTCAAATGTGTATATATTTGTGTTGTTGATATATCTACATGGCCCAGCATTTCTTGCACAGCCCGTAGGTCAGCACCGTTCTGGAGCAGATGAGTAGCAAAGGAATGCCGCAGTGTATGTGGTGATATTTCTTGTTTGATTCCGCAGTCCTTTGCATATTTTTTCAGCATCTTCCACACCGACTGACGCGTCAGTCGTTCTCCGCGGGCGTTGAGGAACAGCGCGCTTTCGCGCGGGTTTCTCACCAAGCGGGGCCGAGCCGACTGTGTGTATAACGCGACTGCTGTGAGGGCACTTCGTCCGATGGGGACAATGCGTTCCTTACTTCCTTTCCCCATACAGCGTACATAACCGAGCTCGTCTACATCGTCTAGATTAAGCTCAACTAGCTCTGACACTCTCAGGCCAGCGCCATAAAGCACTTCGAGAATTGCCCGATCCCGGTATCCTGTAGGCTTGTCCAGGCGTGGTGTGTTCAAGAGTTTGTCCACTTCTGGAATGCTGAGCACATCAGGTAGAGTCATGGTAAATTTGGGCGATTCGAGGTCGCCCGTGGGGTCAGAACCAAGTACGCCCTCATCAACTAGGTATTGAAAAAAACCACGCAGTGCTGCGACTTTACGAGCACGGGTACGGGCACTTAGCCCGGTGCCACCGATGTAGGCAAGAAACTCGCGAACATGGTGCTGCGTTACCTCGTGCAGTAAGAGCCTTTCCGCTTGGCAGTATTCATAGAACTGAGCCAAATCTTGCTCATAGGCAGAAATAGTGTTTTCCGAAAGGCCACGTTCCACGCGTAAGTAGGCCAGATATTCTAATAGTAGTTGCTTTGACACACCCATAGATCATCTCCTACGCCAACAGCCCCCGCGTAAGCTGGACGAAGACGGGGGTGATGTAAAGCTCCACTGCTGCAGCCAATACCAAGAGACAGGCACTAAGTGCTGCCAGCCCAGTTGTCTGGGCGAACTTCCCGTATATGCTCTCGCGGCTCACGCCGACGAGCGTCTTTAGGGCTGAAGCAGAGAAACTCAAAGCTCCACCAGCAGCCAGCAAAACAGCGGGCACAGCCAGCAGATTATGGGGCAGAACCGAAATCAATGATAAGATGATGCCCCTAAAATGCATCTGATCAATCATGAAGCCGACTGTAAAGCCTAAGACAAAACCACGCAGAAAGACAATTCCCAATACGAGTGGTGCTCCAATTACCGTCAATCCTAAGAGCCATATCAGCCCGGCCGTTTTCAACACGTCATCAGTTAGGCTGTACCACGATCGGCTCGGGCCTAACAACGACCCGGTGTTGCTGGTCAGGCGAGCAAAAACACTAGCTACATAGTCAGACAAATCTGCACGCTGCGAATCAGAAAGGCTTTGGGTAGCAAGTGCCCCAAATCCGACTCCCATAGCAAAGAGCACACACAGTGCGATATAGAGCGCTAGGTGACGTATGAAAAAGCTGCGCATTATCTCTCCAACACGACCCGCGATAACCATGCTCCTGTCTCACCCCTCTGCTACATGATCCTATGAGGGGACAAGAGCTGTTATGATAACAGGTGGGCAGTACTATTAATGAAATGTACCCGCCAAATGCAGCTGCCGCGGCCAGGGGCAAACTGGAGGTGTGAAATACCTGCATTCTCCATGTGCAGGCAATATGCCTTCTCCATAGGCATTCCTAGAAGTTCAGCGATCAACAAGCGCAGTGCTCCTCCATGGGACACACACGCCACCTTTTGGTTTGGGTGGCGTGAAATAAGGTCTGAGATAAAGTCCATTAAGCGGTCCAGCACTTCACTGGGAAGCTCGCCTCCGGGGACGCGCACGTTCAGGGCATCGTTGAATCTGGCAGTATAGATGTCAGGATAGCGGGCCTGCACTTCAGCCCGCGTGAGGCCTTCCCACTCACCGAAGGCGACTTCTCGCAGTCGAGGGTCCGGAATAGGTGTCAGCCCATGGTGCCGCGCAATTACCTCAGCAGTCTTCTGTGCCCTCAGCAGATCGCTGGTATAAACTGCATCTAGTTTGAAACGACTCAAAAACGCGGCTGTCTTCTCGGCCTGAACCAGACCTGAGCTCGAGAGAGGGCTGTCCTGCTGCCCTTGGTAGCGCTGTTCCAAGTTCCAGCTGGTTTCTCCGTGGCGAATCAGTAAGAGGTCCATCCTTTCACCCCTTTTCCTGCCATTTCGTCACTTTCCCGTATTTTCCTCCTCCACCAGGAATTAGCCCCAACTTTCCTTGCCTAGCTCTCATTATCTGCAGGGCAGCTGACTGCCCTACTACTCCCGCCAACTCATCAAGAGGTTTCTTATAGAGAATTTCGATCTCTGTTCCTGTGC
Organism: Bacillota bacterium; assembly: GCA_012521295.1. GTDB lineage: Bacteria > Bacillota > Limnochordia > Darwinibacteriales > Darwinibacteriaceae > JAAYMS01. The sequence goes on along the minus strand of JAAYMS010000053.1, from coordinate 9,339 downwards.
GGTATAACTTCTGCCTCTTTTCTCGACCGACTTCAGGAATCATTTCTAACGGAATGTGCGAGACATAAGGAGGACGTTCAGGTGCGTGCTCAGATGGAACGGCAATGGATAGAATTCTGTCCCAGACACCCAGCACCACATCTCCCCCGCATTGTGGGCAACTAAGGACAGGTTCCTCCTCATGGGCGGTCCGTCTGCAGGCTGGGCAGAAGCTGCGATGGTATTTTCCAAGCAGTGGCTCCATGCCGTGTGTCGCCAAAATCCGCCCATTCTCGCCCTGCAGAGCGCTCACCCAGGAGGCGAAGCTCAGTTCGGGAAGCTCATAGATGGTGAATTCGCGCCCGATTTTCTGCAGTGAATGGGCGTCAGAACTGCTGATATAACTATATGAGTGTGTATCCGGAATGAGTTCGGCCATTTGAGTGTCTGCACTCAATCCGAGCTCTATTGCTGTGAACTTCTCGGGTTTAGAGAACATCTCCTCGAGGCGGGAAACACAGTTACCGTATACTCCTTTGTGAGGGGTAAAAGCGTGGGCGGCGATGGCAACCCCGTGATTATCAATGACGAGATCAAGCCAGTCATCGGGCGATAGGCGGGTCTTCTGCGTGCCGAGGTAGGCATTGGTCAGGAATTTTCGAGCCTCGTTAGCATAGGCCTTGATGTCACTCATAGTGGGAAAAAACCCAATGAAGTGAGCGGCCCTTCTTGTTTTGGGATGGGCTAATTCGACTTCACTCCCTAGAAAAAGTGCGACTCGACCATCGGAAAAGCCTCCGCCGTTGAGTGGCTCAATTATGCCTAAATCAGCAGCTTTTTCTAGGTCGGAGATTACTCCTAAACAGGCAGCATCTACGATGCCCACCAGCTGCAGGCCTTTGATCTCATAGGCAGCGCGCAGGATGTTTTTTAGGGTCAAATCGGGTGAAGTTGGTATCTTGACTGCTTGCCCGTTGTCTGTTTTTCCGATGTGAATATGAAGATCAGCTGCGACTCTCATGGTTCCCCCTTTGCTTGGCGTAGTGGGCGGCTACACATCCTCCGGCAAGTGCAGCGTGGAAAAATAACGCATCTTCGTGCGGTGTGCGTCCCATTGTGGAAAGCTCGAGCCCAGACTCGAGCATTGTGCTAAATAACTCCTCTGTATTAACAAAAACCAGGTTATGACGTTCTTTTACAACCGACAGACAGTCATCACGTTCTGCTAGACGTTCCGGTAGCGGCACAACACAGCCTGGATGGGCCAAGTCTTGGAGCACAGTCATGGTATGATGGCTGATCCCGAAATGTCGAGGCCGTTTATCAGCTTCGCTCATACGCACGAGAGCAACAGGCACACCTTTCAAAGCCTGCACTGCGTTGAGATAATATCCCTGTTCGAGAGCTGTCGTACCCCATTTGGTGCTTGTCCCAACCACACCGGGGCCCATCAAAACAACTGCCGCATCGCCGCGGCATACGTGTCTGGCTGCCAACAGCGCGCTGAAGATATTTACAGCCTCGCGATCACCGCCAAATGCATGTCCGAAGGTGACTACTTCATCAATAAGCCCTCTTTCCTTTAGTATCGGCACAATCTTGCTTAACGAAAGAGGCAGAGCTGCACCATCGGACATCAAATAGATTAGTCTCTTATCCGGACAGCAGTGTCTGAAGGCAAAGGCGAACGGAGCGAGCATACTGTGAAGAGTGCCCACCGCGGCAGGCATGCCTTCAAGTGTATAGTCGCCTTGAAAAACATGATGATATGGGCTGTCCTCTTCTTCAACAGAGTGTACGCGGCCTTGTACGGGTGTATAGCGTACCTTCATGATGTGCCCACTGCCGTGGAGGCTGACACTCCGGCCATACACTGCCATGACGAAATGCCAGCCTCCAGTTCCTAGGTTCAGGTCGACTGCCGTTGTGTTGATTGTAACAGTGTCTCCCACTTGGCAGGGGCCAGTCAACTCTAAGAGGTTAATAGCTCTTGCGCTTCCTGAGTCTGTTACGATCACTATGTCCTGCCGCTGTTCTGACTCAAAGAGAATCTCTTTGACAGTCCCAGCTTTGAAGGCGACATCCATGCATACCCCTCCTAGAAAGATTCTAGTATTGGTATGCCCGGCCCCGTTCTAAAGCTTGCACATTAAGTGGAATAAGCCCATGGTGGCGTTCAGAGAGCACATGAGACAGTGATTCGACAATACTCTTAGGAGAAACTACTTTGGCCGCCTCAAGAAACGCTCCTAGTGCTACCATGTTTGCGATTCTCGTGTTCCCTAACTCGTCGGCAACTTCATTAGCCGGCACGGGGATCACGCGCAGGTCGGTGCGCTCTAGTTCCCTGTCAATTAGGGTACTATTGTACACCAAGATACCACCCGGCTTGAGCATTGGTTCGAACCGGTCCAAAGATGGCCGGTTCATGATGATTGCAGCATCTGGTTCTACAACAATGGGTGAGCCGATTTCTCTTTCACTTATGACCACCGAGCAGTTGCACGTTCCGCCCCGCTGCTCTGGGCCATATGATGGGTACCAGGTAACTTCTTTGCTCTCGAGCATGCCGGCATAAGCTAAGAGCTGCCCCATTACCAATACGCCCTGGCCGCCAAAGCCGGCGATGATAATCTCGGTCATGCCTGCTCCTCCTCCCTGGTAACGTCTTTGAAGACTCCAAGTGGATAATAGGGAACCATGTTATCACGCATCCACTCGAGAGCTTCTTGCGGACTTAGGCCCCAGTTGACTGAGCAGGTGGATAATACTTCGACTAGGGCAAATCCTCTGCCTTCTAGTTGCATAGTAAAGGCCTTCTTGATTGCTTTACCTGCCTGCATTACATGTTTAGGATCATGGGTAGAGACACGTTCGATATAAGCTGCACCGTCTAGTGTGGCTAGAAGTTCACTCATACGAATAGGATAGCCATTGTCGTGGACAGTCCGCCCTCGTGGAGTAGTGGTAGTTTTCTGGCCCAGCAGCGTGGTCGGTGCCATCTGACCGCTGGTCATACCGTAGATGGCGTTATTTACGAAGATCACGGTTATGTTTTCTCCCCTGGCTGCCGCGTGCACGATTTCTGCGGTACCGATCGAAGCCAGATCGCCGTCTCCCTGATAGGTGAAGACCACCCGATCGGGAAGAACTCGCTTTATGCCGGTGGCTACTGCTGGAGCGCGTCCATGTGCAGCCTGCTGCATATCACAGTTGAAATAGTCATAAGCAAATACCGAACATCCCACACTTGCGACACCAATGGTTTTCTCTCTGATCCCTAACTGATCGATGGCTTCTGCAGTAAGTCGATGAATAATACCATGAGTGCATCCAGGGCAGTAGTGCATCTGTTTTTCAGTTAGGCTTTCTGGCCTCTCAAAGACTCGCATCACTGAACTTCGCCCCCCTGCAGAATAGCCTCAATCTTGCTGTAGATTTCTGGTGGAGTGGGAACCATGCCCCCGAGACGGTTGATGAAATGGACGACTCCGCGGCCATTTACCGCCAAGCGCACATCTTCTATCAGCTGCCCCATGCTCATTTCCACTACCAAGAACTGCCGCGTACCATCGGCTGCCTCTGCGAACGGAGCAGATGGGAATGGCCAAAGCGAGATCGGCCTAATCAAGCCCACTCTCATTCCTTTCTCGCGAGCCATATCGACTGCTGAACGAGCGGCTCGGGCTGATGTGCCGTAGGCGGCGATTATCAGATCTGCATCCTCGATCTTGTACTCCTGCCAGCGTGTTTCTTCGTCAGCGATACGAGCGTATTTCTCAGCCAATGCGTAATTGCGCTTTTCTAATGACTCAGGCACAATATCGAGTGTGTTGATGATGTTTGGCTTACGCCCCTCGGCGCCTGTAGTGGCCCAAGGTTTCGGGACCATCTGTGGTTCTCTGTCAATGAACTCTACTGGTTCCATCATCTGACCGAGGAGCCCATCGGCCAGGACCATGACTGGATTGCGCCATTTGTCTGCCAGATCAAAGGCTTCGAAGGTTAGATCAGCCATTTCCTGAACAGAGCCTGGAGCAAGGACTATCAGGCGGTAATCTCCGTGGCCGCCGCCTTTTACTGCTTGGAAATAATCGCCTTGACTGGGGTGGATTCCGCCTAGGCCTGGGCCACAGCGCATAACATTCACTATCACGCAGGGCAGTTCGGCTGCAGCGATGTAAGAAATTCCTTCGGCTTTCAAGCTGATGCCCGGGCTTGACGATGAAGTCATGACGCGTACACCACAGCCAGCTGCGCCATATACCATGTTAATGGCTGAGACTTCGCTCTCGGCCTGTAGATAGACACCACCGCGCTCGGGGAGGTGGAGCGCCATATAGTTGGGGATTTCATTTTGAGGCGTAATAGGATACCCATAGAAGGCTCTGCAGCCAGCGCGAATCGCAGCCTCGGCGATGGCTTCATTACCTTTCATCAGGACTTTCGCCAATGGGACCAACTCCTTCCCTTCTGATTTATGAGGCGCGTTCTACTGTAATTACAACATCAGGACACATAATTGCGCATAGCCGGCACCCAGTACACTTCTCCGGATGAGCAGCCTCGGCAGGATGAAAACCCCGCGAGTTGATACTGCTCGATATTCTCAGCACACCAAAGGGACAGGCGTTGACACATAGACTGCACTCTTTGCAGCGCTCAGCTTCAATAATAACGCGGCCCTTAGCCATCGAGTCACCTCCTCATCAACGCTGGTAAATCCGTGGTTTTTCAATGCCGCGCAGCACACGGATGGCTGCATGGGCGAGTGCTTCGAGCTCGTTTTCTCCAGGAAGCACAATCACCTGGGCAATGAACTGGACGTATTCGGCTATTAGGTCTGTTAAGGCCTTTGAGTATGCCATTCCCCCGGTTAGAACGACGGCGTCTACGTGATCATGCAGTACAGCACTGGCTCTTCCAATCTCTTTACTGATCTGTAATGCCATCGCACGAAAAACGACTTTAGCTTGATGATCCCCTGCTTCCATTCTCTTTTGAACCTCTCTTAAGTCATTGGTTCCGAGATGGTTGACAAGTCCACCCCGCCCCACAAACCGGCGCATCAACTCATGGGGCGAAGCCATCTCATCGAAGTAGTAGTTGACCAGGGCTGTTGCAGGTAGTGAACCGGTTCTTTCTGGAGAGAGAGGGCCCTCGCCGTTGAGCGCGTTATTCACATCGATCACATGCCCGTAGCGGTGAGCGCCGATGGAGATGCCACCGCCCATATGGACTACGATGAGTTTCAGAGCTGCATATGGTTTGCCCAACTGTTCAGCAGCGCGGCGCGCTGTGGCTTTGTGGTTTAGGGCATGGAAGATACTTATGCGGGAAATCTTCGGGTGGCCGCTGACGCGCGCTACGGGCTGCAGTTCATCGACGACCACGGGATCGGCTATATAGCAGGGAATGTTGAGACGTTGACCGATCCCAAAACCGATCAGTCCAGCCAGGTTGCTGGCATGCTTTCCATAACGCCCACTTCTTAGGTCGGCCACCATGTCTTCGTTAACTTGATATACGCCGCTGGGAATAGGCTTCAAGAGCCCACCCCGACAGACAACGGCGGTAATACTGCCCAGACTGACTTCGATTTCGCTCAGCCAGTTGAGGAGCGCCTCCGTGCGGAAATCGATCTGGTCGACAATATCGGGAAACTGGGCTAGATCTGCCGCTGAATGATTTATCGTAATGCTCGCATGTAGTTCTCTGCCGTCATAGATAGCTAGTTTGGTGCTGGTTGATCCGGGGTTAATCACAAGCAACCTTTCCAAGACGTTCCCTCCAGGCTAGAACAAGTTTCTATGCACTGCCCTTTCCAGCACAGGCCGCCACCAGAATAGCGTTTAGCTTGCTTTCTTCACTGTCTGATCTGGATGTAAGGACGATCGGGCACTGTGCTCCCACCACAACTCCAGCCGTAGGAAAGCCTGCTGCATACGTAAAGGCTTTGTACAGTATGTTGCCAGCTGTTATTTCTGGGACCACAAAGATGTCAACTTCGCCTGCCACAGGTGAGTTGATCCCTTTATGTTCAGCGGCCTCTTTAGAATAGGCATTGTCGAAGGCCAGTGGCCCATCGATTATGGCTCCGGGCCGGAACTGTCCGCGAGCTCCCATCTGAGCGATCGCTGCCGCATCGACTGTCTCTGGCATTTTCGGGTTAACTGTTTCGACGGCGGCGAGAAGAGCTACCTTAGGGGTCTCCAGCCCGATGGACCAGGCAAAATCAATTGCGTTCTGGACGATAGCCACCTTCTGTTCAAGGTCTGGCCTGATATTCATCGCGGCATCAGTTAATAGGGCAAGCCGTTTGTCAGGCATTTCGACTATGGCAATATGACTGAGAAGCGAGCTGCCTCTAATCCCCCGTTCCTTGTTGAGGACCGCACGGAGGAGAACAGCAGTGTTCAGCATTCCCTTCATGAGCAGGTTGCACTGGCCTACACGTACGAGTTCAACCGCCTTAGCCGCTCCTTCTTCAGGAGAGGCAGCTGACACAATTGTAAACAGAGAGGGCTCGATACCCGCTTGTCTGCAGGCGGCCTTGATGACATCTTCGGGACCGGTCACCGCAACATTTCGCACAAAACCTTCTTCTAGAGCCCGCGAACAAGCCAGTAGTACTGCGGCATCGGTGCCCCAAGCAACAGCTAAGCTCATCTGGCTCGTCTTACCAAGCCTATTACGGAGTTTGGCAAAGCCCATGGTGATTCCCCTTTCTAGAGTTAATCAGTTCTCGTCCGAAGTGAACAGCTGCTCGAAGCGATAAGTCTCCTGGATAGAGGAGCAGAACTGAACTACCGAAGTAAGCACTGAGGCCTTTCAGACCATTAACGGGCAGACTAGGGCCAGTGAGCACCAATGCATCAAGCTTACCTTGAAGAACCGTTCTATAAGCCCCTATCTCCTTCGCCAGTTGATAGACAAACGCCGAATAGATCAGATCCGCTTCGTGCTTTTGCAGTGCTAACTCTTCTGCCTGACTTATGCTATCCACGCCCAAGTACCCCTGCAGCCCTGATTTTTCTGTAACTTCCTGAAGCGCATCTTGACGGCTGGGTGCAGAGGCGCAGAGTTCTAGCAGCGCGGCAAAGGGCAGCCCACCACTGGAGCGGACCCCAAACGGCCCCTCGTCATACCATGCGCTCATATCGATAATTCTTCCCCCCGCAACAGCCGCCGTGGAAATAGCGTCACCGAGGTAAGTCACAACAAATCTGCTTGTGTTGAGGGGGATCTTAAGTTCCTCAGCTGCCAGCCCTGCTGCATAACACAACTCTAGCTTAGGCCCACGCAGAGTCCGCGGCATAGCTGAAAACCCTGTCAGGTGGGCCTCTTCTAGTACGGATTCGAATAAGATGTCGTTGAGAATGCAGGTAGGCACTTCAAATAGAGTCTGCAGCTCATGTTGGAGTCGGGTAGGAGATATATACGGAGGAAAATCGCCAGCGATGACAACAGCTTCAAGCTGAGCTTCGGTTAAGGCATCGGGGAACAAGTTTGCAATTGTCGGCACAAGCTCTGTTTCATCGGTCATAAGAGGGATACGGGCCGTCTGAAAACCTTGGTCACTGCTTATACCGACAGAAATGCTGTTTGAGTGGGAGATTATAGCCAGGAACGCCATGGCTTACCACCCCCTATGAGAGTGTTGAAAAGACACAAAAAGCAGGTATCTATTCATACCTGCTTCCTCATTCCTTCATCCATATAAAATCATTTCGACTTATTTGCGTCGTCTTCCTCTTTAGGAAGAAGCTCTTTTCGCGAAAGATTGATACGGCCCTGCCGGTCGATTTCGATGACCTTGACCATGACTTCGTCTCCGATGTTGAGCACATCTTCGACCCTTTTCACCCGTCCATGATCTAGTTGGGAGATATGGATCAGTCCTTCTTTTCCGGGTAGGATTTCTACGAAGGCACCGAAGTTCATGATGCGCTTCACAGTCCCCAGATAAGAAGCACCAACTTCCACGTCTTTTGTGAGGCGTTCAATCATTGCGCGAGCCTTTGGGCCACCTGTGCCATCAGTCGAAGCGATGTAGACGCGTCCGTCATCTTCGATATCAATGGAAACACCTGTTTCATCGATAATCTTGCGGATTGTCTTTCCACCTGGCCCGATCACATCACGGATCTTGTCTACAGGAATCTCCATGGTAATAATCCGCGGTGCATGTGGCGAGAGTTCCGGCCGTGGTTCGGTAATCGTTTCGGCCATCTTGTCTAGGATGAACAGCCTTCCAGCACGAGCTTGTGCAAGAGCTTGCTCGAGAATATCCCGGCCTACACCTGTGATCTTAATGTCCATCTGCAGTGCAGTGATCCCATCACGAGTTCCGGCAACTTTGAAGTCCATGTCGCCGAGGGCGTCTTCGATCCCCTGAATGTCGGTGAGAATGGTAAACTCATCACCGTGCATAACCAGTCCCATGGCAATACCTGCTACGGGTTTCTTAATCGGTACACCTGCGTCCATGAGGGCTAGTGTACTTCCGCATACACTCGCTTGCGATGTAGAACCGTTGGACTCAACGACTTCACTCACGAGCCTAATCGTGTATGGGAACTCCTCTTCTGAAGGGATAACTGGCACCAGCGCCCGTTCTGCTAGAGCACCGTGCCCGATTTCGCGCCTTCCCGGCCCGCGAATTGGCCGTACCTCACCTACGCTATATGCTGGGAAGTTGTAGTGGTGAATGTAGCGTTTGCTTGCTTCATCGGTTAAGTTGTCCAGCTGCTGTTCATCAGATTTTAGCCCGAGGGTACAGACAGTCAGAACCTGGGTTTGCCCCCGCCTGAATAGGCCTGAGCCATGAGCCCGCGGCAGAATTCCTACTCTAGTGGAGATGGGGCGAATCTCATCGGGACGGCGTCCGTCTGGCCTTGTCTTTTCAAAAATGATAGACCGCCGTACTTCTTCTTTCATCAATGAGTCGAAGACAACCCCTACGTCTTTTGCCTTCTCTTCAAAGATTTCTTCGCCAAAAGCTTCAATATAAGCTTCGTTGAGTTTTTCTCTAACAGTATCGACTGCCAGCTCCCGCTCCTGCTTGTCACTCGCGCGCAGAGCTAGTTTAAGTCTTTCAGTGGCGAAATCGCGTACCCACTGTTCCATCTCTGGTTCGGGTTCGAAGAGCTGAACTGCGACCTTTTCTTTCCCGATCTGTGCGCGGATTTCTTCTTGGAGGAGGCAGAGCTCCTTAATGTAATCATGGGCAAACATGATAGCACCCAAGGCCTGCTCCTCTGTTACTTCCTTTGCACCTGCTTCTACCATCATGACCGCCTCTTTGGTCCCAGCGACGGTCAAATCGAGGATGGACTCTGCCTGCTGATCAAGGTTTGG
>JAAYMS010000052.1 GCA_012521295.1 Bacillota bacterium | reverse complement strand
ATGAGCTGCACGGGAAAGATCACAGTGATACCTGCGATCCCTAGGGCACCCACACCATGGCCTACAAAGATGCGGTCAACAACATTGTACAGAGCCTGCACCAACATGCCTACAATGGCAGGAATGGAGAACTTCAATAGTAGGGTACCGATCTTTTCTTTACCCAACTGCTGTGCACGATCCATTCTGGTTCTTCACCCTTTTTATTACTGTTAGTGTCAGTATACTATCCCAAAGAGCGAAAGACAAGGCGAGGCCAAGTACTATGAAATTGGGGTCACCGAACGCTCGCGATGGCGCACAGTGGATGGTACATCGAGTTTGGCTAGGTATTTCTGTAGAGCAATTGCCACTGCAACGGATCGGTGCTGTCCGCCAGTGCAGCCTATGCCAATGGTCAAGCGAGCTTTGCCTTCCCGTGCATAACCGGGAATCAGAGTAGCTACTAGATCCGCCGCCTTCTGAAGAAACTCTTTAGTTATAGGAAACTGCATTACATAGTCGTAGACCCCTTTGTCTTCGCCGGTCATTGGACGCAGCTTGTCCACGTAGTACGGGTTGGGAATAAACCGCACATCAAAAACCATATCAGCATCGGCCGGGGCCCCAAACTTGTACCCAAATGAAAAGATCTCCACTGTAACAGACTCATGCAGCGGCTTTCCTTCATATATCTCAATCAAGCGCTGCCTCAGATCCATGGGGCGCAGATCAGAAGTGTCAAGCACCACATCGGCAATACTGCGGGCATCAGCCAGGAGCCTACGCTCTGCAGCAATGCTGGCTTCGATACTCTCAGGAGTCTCACGAGTCTTGTGCAGTGGGTGGAGGCGGCGAGTTTCGCTGAAGCGCCGAATTAAGACCGAATCACTGCAGTCGAGAAACAGCAGAAAATACTGATGGCCGCTGCTATCCAGCCAGCTGAGGGCCTTATGCAGATCGGAGAAATATTCTCTAACTCTAACGTCAATGGCGATAGCATACTTGCGATCTTGACCGCTCTGTGAATGCAGTTCTACTAACTGCGGCAGGAGGGCTGGTGGAAGGTTATCGATGCAGAAATAACCGAGATCCTCCAGGACTTTCATTGCTTGTGTTTTCCCTGCTCCAGATAGGCCTGTTATAATAGTGAAACGAACGTTGTGCATCGTATCCCCCCCTCAGGTATCTTCACCGGTAGATTCCACAAGGTTCTGAAGCAATCCTTCCAAAGCACTCAAACCCACCATAGGATTCCCGGGAAAAAGATCGTTATTAGAATATGATAGTCAAAAACAGCCAATTTGTGCATGAAAGAGCAAACCCGCCTGCGGAGAGGCGGGTTGCGTGTTTACTTTGAAATCCAACCTGTGTCACTTCCATCGGAGTAGTCTGAGCTTCGGGCCATGCGCAAGTTGCGCCCGTAGACCATAATCGTTGGGCCTGGTACTTCTTCCTCAACCACACGATATCCATCGATGACCTTCGTAATGCTGAACGTGAGTGCGACCAATCCGTTTGTCTGAGGCGTACGCATGCTGAGGATCATCTCGGGTTCTACGTACTCGACGCTATTCCGGCTGGGTATATATTTCCAACCGCCCTCAAAGGACTTGACTTGGATGCGGCCTCGGCTGGGTGCCCCTGTGGAGTAGAAGAACTCGTCTAGTACTAGACGACTTACTCGCGAATCAGAAAAGGCGGACTTAAGATCTACACCAACGTCTAGTTGGGTGTTCGCCGGCACAATGTATGAGTCTATCTTGAAAATCCCAGACTCTTGAACTGGGACCACGACGTTCCTCCGCAGATCGCCGAGGATAACCTCAAGGGCTTCACCCCGTCTTGGCGGTTCGATCCGAAATGTCTCAACAACGATACTGCGAGCAGGGACAGTAATTCTCCGCGATTCGAAGACCGGACGCCAACGGGTGTCCCTCGTTTCAGTTGAAATACTTACGACAGTCCTTGCGTTAGATTCATTTGCAATAGCAAGGTTCAGCGTGTTATTTCCCTCTAACCACGCAATGGCCGTCAAGTTTCCCAAATAAGCCTCGCGGGGCTGGACGGCGAATGCGGTTCCACTAATCACTAGCAACAACACCAGAGCCGTGAATAACTTCCGCAAATCAAACACCTCCTAATTCTATCTGTAGCGATATATTGGTACACGTCCATCTACAACAGACCACATGTAAGGTCTATGTTCCTCCAAGAACGGGTAGGTTCTGAACAACTGCTCCATTTCATCAGAAACATAATCAAAGATCTCTCTTGCGGTGATGATACCATCAGATGTACCATAACGGCCATATCCATCTGCTTCTCTTGACTGTAAACCATCTACGAAATAGAACGTAAACACGCTTTCATTCTGCTCATCAGGAAACCCGATCGCAGGGTCAAAGGGGCGCGAAGACGCTATCACAGTGTAGTTGTCTTTGGCAAGAGCCAACGGCTCAAAGCTTGCGGACTTACGGGGATCTGGATACCACGGATCCTTATCTGCCATTGATCCAGATTGCGCACCATCTAAAATCACAATAACCTCTCCAGGGAATCTAGAAAACGCCTTCTCTAACTCTCCATCGAGAATTTCTCTATCCCAAGATCCATCAGCGTCATATGGCGATATATAGTCTTTCCCAGTGTAACCTGAGAAATAGAATACGAGATAGTCGTCTTCGGACTGAGCAGCTCGGGACATCTCATCGATGGCGTTTAGAATCGCAGCTTTTGTAGCTGCTGATCCAGTCATCTTTCGAAGATACTTCTTCCATGTAGTGCCTTCAAATGCCGTATATACCAGATTCGCATCTGCGATGGGGCCACCAGCCGGATTATCTGGAACTATAGCGGGCAGATGTTTGTAGGTGTTGATTCCTACGACTAAATAAAAGCCCACCCCAGCCACCAGCTCTAACTCTTGCGGATTAGGATCATTCGGGCGAATTCGGATTCTCTCTCTCAAGGTAGTACGAAGAGCGTCATACTCTACAGTGATTGTCTGCCAACCCGCCCGAACTCTAGGGAAGTAGAACTCACCGTCCCTATCAGTATACTCAACAGGGTTATCTGCTCCAGTTAGCCTAACCTTAGCACCTTCAAGTGGAACATAACCAGCTTGAGGGCTAGCACTAGCAGAAATCACCACTTGAGACACACCACTACTTAAAGCGCCTGGGGACGAAGGTATATATACATATCCCCGGAGCGAACCATATTCGACTGGATTAACAACATCCGTACACCCCGCTAAAAACAACAATGCCGCTACTAGGACGGCAAAACCAACTATGCGCTTCATCTCTTCACCCCTCTTTGGCATAATGTGTCTTGTTATATTGTTCGACAAGACTTGAGATTTTGCGCGGACTGCAGTCTTTGTATCGGCATTGTAATGTGCATTATTTAGATGTAGTTGTTCCTATTTGTTCTCTGGGCTAAGGTACAGTTCAAACT
>JAAYMS010000051.1 GCA_012521295.1 Bacillota bacterium | reverse complement strand
TCGAGCATTTCTCGCTCCACATCGTCGCCTGGCAGTTTCAACTCTCCCTTAACGTAAAGAGCATGAAAAGGAGTCCCTTCCTCTAGAATCAAGCTATAGCAGGACAAGTGAGTTGGCTCTAGAGCTACCGCTTTCTCTAGAGTGTCTCGCCAATCGTCCATGGTCTGACCAGGCAGTCCAAACATCAGATCCAGGCTGAAGTTGGAGAACCCTGCTTCTTTTAGTGCCGCGACACTTTCACTGATTGCAGCAGCGGTGTGCGTTCTACCTAGAACCGTAAGAAGCGAGGCTTGAAAAGCCTGTGCGCCGAGGCTGATTCGGTTCACACCAGCCTCGCCCAGTATTCGTAGAGTTTCGGTAGAAATTGTCTTCGGATTGGCCTCAACGGATATCTCCGCATTAGGAGGTAGCTTAAACGTCTCTCGGAGAAAAGCAATAAGCTCGGCCAGATCACGGGCAGGGACAAACGTGGGAGTTCCTCCTCCAAAAAAGAGGGTGTCGAACTCATACTCCCCCACCCAATGAGCGTAGTGCCGAGCCTCACTGCGCAAGGCAGAAAGATAGCTGTCAACAAGCGCCCTAAACTGCGGGCGGTTGCTGACAACTATCGAGTAGAAATCGCAGTATTCACATTTACGCAGACAAAACGGTACATGCACATATATACCTGCGGTTGGTTTCATCTAGTCCACCTCGAGAATGGCCATAAACGCTTCTTGGGGTACGTCCACATTACCCAGATTCTTCATACGCTTCTTGCCTTCCTTCTGTTTCTCCAGAAGCTTGCGTTTTCTGGAGATGTCACCACCATAACACTTGGCGAGAACGTCCTTCCGAAGCGCTTTAACCGTTTCTCGAGCAATAATCTTGCTGCCGATAGCTGCCTGAATGGGTACTTCAAACTGCTGGCGAGGGATGACTTCTTTGAGTTTCTCCGCTAGGCTCCTTCCCCTCGCCTGAGCCTTTGAGCGGTGAACAATGCACGACAGCGCATCGACTGGTTTACCATTCAAGAGGATATCGAGCTTAATCACATCCGACTCTTGGTAGCCAATCATCTCATAATCAAGCGAGGCATAACCTTTCGTGCGAGATTTGAGCTTGTCGAAGAAGTCGAGCAAGATTTCAGCCAAGGGCATGTCATATTCAATCTTGGCTCGCTCGGGAGTAATGTACTCCATATTGATAAACGTGCCCCGCTTATCCTGACAGAGCTCCATAACAGCACCGACAAACTCATTCGGAACCATGATAGTTGCCCGTACAAACGGTTCCTCCACCATATCGATGGAACCGGGATCGGGCATATCCGATGGATTGTCCACACTGCGCACGCTGCCGTCTGTAAGTGTAACGCGATACTCCACACTAGGAGCGGTAGTAATGAGGTCGAGGTCAAACTCGCGCTCTAGACGCTCCTGGACAATTTCAAGATGCAGCAATCCTAAGAAGCCGCACCGATAACCAAAACCCAATGCCACCGATGACTCGGCTTCGAAAGTTAAGGCCGCATCATTCAGCTGCAGCTTTTCTAGAGCATCCCGCAGGCTGACATACTCCTCATTATTGACAGGATACAACCCACAGTACACCATCGGCTTAGCCGGGCGATATCCAGGAAGAGGCTCTGCTGCAGGGCGAGCAGCATGGGTAATGGTGTCGCCGACGCGAGTATCGCGCACATCTTTCATGCTGGCCATTATGCAGCCTACATCGCCAGCGTACAGCACATCAACGGGAGTCATCTGAGGGGCAAAGACAGCCAATGTTGTTACTTCGAAGTCACGCCCCGAGCTCATCATACGGATTCTATCGCCGACACGCACTGTGCCTTCCATGATGCGCGCATAGGCTACCGCTCCTCGATACGAATCATAGTGAGAGTCAAAAATCATGGCGCGCAAAGGCGCGTCCGGATCTCCTCCTGGTGCGGGAATGCGTTCCACAATGGCCTCGAGAACGTCTTCAATGCCCATTCCGGTCTTTGCACTCACAAGCACAGCCTCACTGGCATCAAGCCCGATGCTGTCTTCCAGTTCACGCTTTACCCGTTCCGGATCCGCATTCGGTAGATCGATCTTGTTGATAACAGGAATAATCTCCAGATCATGTTCCAGCGCAAGATAAAGGTTGGCCAGAGTCTGAGCTTCGATCCCCTGCGAAGCGTCAATCACGAGCAGTGCACCCTCGCAGGCAGCAAGGCTGCGCGACACTTCATACGAGAAGTCCACGTGCCCCGGCGTATCAATCAGGTTAAGAAGATACTCTTCGCCATTTTTCGCCTGATACTTGAGGCGAACGGCCTTTAACTTAATAGTAATGCCCCGTTCTCGCTCCAGATCCATGGAATCCAAAACCTGTTCGGACATTTCGCGTTCTTCGACCGTGCCAGTATGTTCGAGTATCCGGTCAGCTAGCGTAGATTTTCCGTGATCAATATGGGCGATAATGCAAAAATTGCGAACGTTTTTCCTAGACATGCTTAAACCAAATCCTTTTTTTGTGAGGTATCAGCGGCTTTATTATAGCACTCTCGAGGCGTGAAAGACAAGTCGCGCCCCGGTCACGCCTCTTGGCTGCGGCTGCGTCTAAACCGCGCTGTCAAAGCCTGCCACAAAAAGCGGGGCTCCTCCATGCGCAATACAGCAGTGCATGCTAGATAGATGATAACACCTGTTCCTATCGAACCAAACACCTGAAGCAGGCGGCCTAGACTGCGGCTTAAGTCCACATATCCGGTGAGCACTTGGCTCACGTAAAAAGCTGCGATACCCATGGCAGCCGAGGCAGTCAGTGCCTTTACGGCAGCGAGCACGATCCGCCTTGCGTCAATGGCACCTAGTTTGCGCCTGAGAATAAGCAGGGCTGTCAGCATATTGATCACCGAAGTGATAGAATAAGCGAGAGCGATAGCCCCGTGCTCTAGGCCTGTGAAGCGCAGGAACAGGACGCTCAAGACGAAGTTGATGATTACGGTAACCAGACCAATCTTGACAGGGGTCACTGTATCCTGCAGCGAGTAGTAAATCCGAGTAATGATCTGTATCCCAGCCTGAGCTATGAGGCCAGGGGCATAAAACAACAATGCGTAGGCTGTAGCGACAGTATCTGCTGAAGTAAACTCACCCGATTCGAATAAGAGGCGGACGATTGGCACGCTCAAGACAGCCATGCCCACAGCAGAAGGAATCGTAATAAAAAAGACTACACGTAGGCCAAACGAAAAGGTGCGGCGAAACTCGTCCATTTCGCCACGAGCCACGTGGCTTGATAAAGTTGGGAAAATCGCTGTGGATATTGCCATCGCAAAGATGCCCAGCGGGAAATTGATCAAGCGATTTGCTAGACGCAGGGCGACAATTGATCCCGTTTCCAACAACGAAGCCAGGTTCTGTCCGACGATAATATTCACCTGACTGATAGACAGGCCGATCACAGCAGGAAGCATCAATCTGAACATCCGCTTAATGCCGGGATGCCGCAAATTGATCGACGGCCGATAGTAATTGCGAGCTTTCTGGACAACCTGCGGTAATTGTAGAGAAAAGCTACCCACAGATCCGGCAATTGTTCCAACAGCCATGCCCAGAATACCAATGATAGGGCCCAACACATAGGCGCCAAGAATCTGGCCGAGGTTGTAGATAATCGGCCCGAGAGCTGGAAGTGTAAACTTCTGATAAGAATGCAGAACCCCCATGGCTAATCCGGACAGAGCGGTAAAAAAAACCGCCGGGAACGTGATCCGCATAAGCATAATCAAAAGATCGCGCTGCTCACCACTGAAACCAACACCGACCAGTGGCGCTAAAGAAGGCGTAAAAATGACACCCAGAACCATGAAGGCTGTCAATGCCAAGACCGTGATGTTTATAAAAATGCTGGCGGCACGCCACGCCTCTTCCTCTTCGCCCTTCGCCAAGTACTGGGTGAAGACAGGAATAAAGGCCGATGACAAGGCTCCCCCTACCAGCAGCTGATACATCAGATCAGGAATGGAGAATGCAGCAAAAAACACGTCAGTTGTCCCTGTTCTGCCGAACACCTCAGCAATAGCCCGTTCTCGTACAAAGCCAAGAATGCGGCTCAATAGGACAAAGAACATCACAATACCAGCCGCGCGGGCTACGCGGCTGCTGCTCTGGTTTTCCATTAGACTCTCGCTCCTTTGCTTGTCCACACAATTCAGTTCGCTCTCCAGCGCATTTTTCCTCTAGAGCATCAATTATAGGATCTGAGCAAGAATATTCGCTAAGAGCTCCGCAGCTAAGAGGGCTTCTTCTAAAGTGTTCTCCACAGAGCCCACCTCTATGATTAGGCTGTTCGGATGGAGATGCTGGTTATATCGGGCATCGTGCCGTACCTGAGTTGGCCGCATAAGGCCTGGGTACATGCTGTTCGCTACCTTATACAGCTTATCGGCAAACTCAAGATTCGCCTCGTAATTAGGGTGTGTCAGTGGGATGTTCTGTGCCGTCCCAATTACAATTAGGAGGCGGGCCACCTTACGCCCCCCAATCTCTACCACCGGATTTGGAACATTCGCATCACGGTGAATGTCCAGTACCACTTCGATACTGTCATACTGGGACAAGAGATTCCGTACCGTACGTTCCGAATTGGCATAGGCATAGTTTAGAGTCGGCAGATCATGAATCTTTGTTTCATGTAATGCTGGTATACCCAAGCGCCCAAGAGCATTTGCCAGATGACGGCCCACTTCCATAATTCCAGTAATGGTGCTGTCACTTTGACTTCTAAACACATAATGCGCTTCGGCATCGTATCGGCCCTGTACTGAGCGGCCTAAGTACATCTCCGAATTGTGCGAATGGTAAATCAAGACGCGCGGGCCAACAGCAGGAAGCTCGCGTACCACAACTGGCTGCTGTACTTCAGGAGGTTTCACTGGATCGGGCGCAAAGGTCAGTTCCTGCACAAAAATGAAAGGCCTTTCTGGCCAATCGTATTCGGCTCGTTCTGCCCTGACTGCCCGTGCTATCGTGCCTTCGACGATGGAAACCGGATTTGCCAAGTCCAAATCGGTAAGGAGATATACAAATGAACGCATTTGATCGCTGTAGCCAGTCGGCTCAGTAAACTCCTCAGAGGAAGGCATACCCCAGCTTAGAATTGCCTTCGCAAGCTGGTGGTTAAGCCCGACACCACCCAAGAACAGCTGGAGACTGAGATATGCGACCAGCACAGAAAGAACAAGCAAGAACAACAATGGTACTACAGTTTGGTTGGAACCGAATCGGCTGCGAATTTTTCGACGCAGACGCCGAATTGAGCGCGGAGTTCTTAATCGCATCCTGCCACCTCTTCCCAACCAAAATATATTTGTCCATAGCTGGAATTATGATAGACTAACCTTAAGAGAGGTGGCATACATTGCGCAGAATAGGAATTGTGATTGTTGCTGTTCTTTTGGCTTTCGGAGGCTATTTGTATCAGCAGAACCGCTCTCTGGTAGAACAGGTAGCCGAGCTCCGCAGTGAACTTGTCAAGCAAGATGCTGAGCAAACAGCTGAGCCGCAATCGGCCGTCACGATCTACCTAGTAGAAGAAACACCTACGGATTTTCTCTTGGTGCCAGTAAAGCGGTACACGTCCGGGCAAGTGACACCACAGCGAGCCTTAGAGCTTCTCATCCAAGGGCCCGCTGCAGGTGAGAATTACCGGCCGGCGGTATCGCCTAGAACAGAAGTGCTCAGTTTAACCGTCGAGGAAGGCCTCGCCACTGTAAGTTTCAGCAGCGCTCTGAAAGAAGATTATGTCGGTGGTTCGCAAAACGAATCTAACCTAGTAAACGCAATCGTACATACCCTAACTCAATTTCCTGAAATCGAGCGAGTACAGATCTTGATTGAGGGAGCAGTCATAGAAAGTATCGGAGGCCATATTGCGATCAACCGTCCATTGGCGCCGCAGCGCGAGCAATAAGCAAAACGAGCATTCCCACACAACACCGGGAATGCTCGTTATTCTTCTGCAGTTAAAGCCGTCTAGGTGAGATACTGGAAGACTTGATCGTAGTTCACGCCTTCGTGGAAGGCAATGTTCAAGGCACCCGCCACAATGTCTGCAACCTCGTCGATAAGCACATCGATTTCTTTTGGGGTAACAATCATGCTGCCCATGTAAGGCTCTAAGACCTGCTGAATAAGCTGCCGCTTTTGTGGCCCGCTCAATGACGGTTGTTCAGGCATGCTGGGCTGCTGAGGTTGGTGAGCAGGCTGCTGCCCCATAATGGTGCGGGGATCTACCTGGAATGTGGTTCGCTGGGGAACCCTTTCCTGAACGTCGCTCTCTGGTTTTTGACCAGCCAAGAGATCCATTGCATCCGATACGATAGTAGCAGCATGCACGACCGTGGGGACGCCGATGGAAATGACAGGAATACCCAAAGTCTCCTCATTGATCGCCAACCGCTTGTTGCCCACGCCTGCACCCGGGTTGATCCCAGTATCAGATATCTGGATAGTGCTGCAGAGCCTTTCCACACTGCGGCTTGCCAAGGCATCAATGCAGATAACCGCTTTGGCACCGATCCTTTCTGTAACCCCCATGATAATCTCGCCTGTTTCAATCCCTGTCAGGCCTAGAACACCGGGGGAAATTGCAGCGATGGGACGGAGTCCATGCCGCAGCTCAGGAGGCGACATCTCCAGAAGGTGTCGTGTAACCATCAGGTTTTGAACCACACGGGGCCCAAGTGCATCGGGAGTGGCATTCCAGTTGCCAAGGCCCACCACCAAGATTGGGTCTTCATCGCCCAACTTTTTCTGCTGGATAAACCATTCGAGCTCTTCGGCCAGGTACCGAGCCAGCTCTTCGTGGACCTCGCGGTTGTGAGTCCGCAGCTCTCTTGATTCGATGGTACTGTAATAACCCGGTGCTTTACCTATCATCCGGGCACCCATTTCGTTTTCTACAGTCACTCGGTTGATCACTGCCTGGCCCTTTTCAACGGTCTCAACCTTAACCCCGGGCAGCTCCGGGGGCCCTTCGCGTTCGACTACAACTTGATGTGCTTCGAGAGCCAAGTCTGTTCTCACACTGTATTTGTCAAAGAATTCCTTCTCGCTGTAGCCCTGCATGAAATCCCTCCACATGGCATTATTAGTCTTAGCCTAACCAGCAGGGCTGATTTAATTCTCCATCCAATGCCACAATCAAATTGAGTTTGTCCTCTTGAACTTCAGTTTTTGGAGTGATATAATTATGAAGGTGATTTTCCCCGAGGAGGTGAAATGGAGTGGCTAACAGCAGGTCAGCGGAAAAGCGCATCCGGGTTAACAGAGCTAAGCGTGCAGACAACATTGCACAGAAATCGGCCCTGAAAACCACTATTAAGCGCTATCTCCAATCTCTTGAGGGAGATCGGGCTATGGCAGAAGAGAACTTGAAGAAGGCGTACAAGGCGTTGGATAAGGCCGCTGCAAAAGGTCTTATTCACAAGAATGCAGCAGCCCGCGCAAAATCCCGCCTAACAAAGAAGTTGGCAAACTAACATATTGATAGACAGACGCTTCTCCATTTGGTAGAGGCGTTTTTTCTTATTTCTGGGACTGCTGCACCGTGAGGCGGACCACCAAGTCCTGAAGCACTGCTTCTGCAGGCGAGCCCAGTTTCATCTCACGGTCCGCCTCAACAATATAGCCGAAACCCTCATAGAGCTGATCAAGTGTAAAACGGCCAGCGTACTGAGACGCTTTGCGCAGCGGATATGCGCTGCGCTCTCCCATAGCTTGAGCGGTTTCTTCGAAACTGCCAGTGCGAGTCTTCGCAGCCAAGAGAAGCCTTAGCTGGCGCTCGATAAGTGGAAGGATTCGAAATGGGCTTTCGCCCGCGTTCAGCAGGCACTCGAGGACCTGGAGAGCACCTTTCTGATCACCCGCCGCAATGTGGTCAGTCATGGCAAAGACAGCATTCTGCTCAGCTTCACCCGGTGAGAGTGACGTGATAACTGCCACGTCCCTCTCGGTAATCTCTACTCTCTCACCCACGAAACTGATGAGCTTATCAAGCTCATTATGCACCAAATTGAGATCAGGTGATACCATTTCCATAAACAGCTCACAGGCTTTGTGTTTCATAGTCTTGCCCTGCAGCACACAGTAGTCGGTAATGTAGCGCGCCAAGGCATCACCCTGCAGAGCTTCGCAGCGCACTTCTTCCCCCAAAGCCAAGAGGCCCTTAACCCATTTCAGCCGTTGATCAAGTTTATCGAAAAAAAGAGCCAGAGTCCCCGCGGGCTGTTGGGACTGCAGCCAATTGGCCAAGCGCTCCAACTCTTCGCTGGAAACTCGCTCGGCGTTCTTTAGTACGGCAACCTTTTCACCTGCACCCCAAGGCAGGGTAGCCAAGTCGGTAAGCAGATCGTCAACGGTGAAATCCCTGGCCCCTTGATATATAGACCAGTTCCATTCCCCAAACCCACTCTCTAGGACCCTTTGCTGAAGGGCAGCTAAAACCTCATCATGCCACACTGTTTCCGGGCCATGGATAACATAAACTTTGGCCAACTGGCTACTTTTCAGTTGCTTGATCACGTCCTGCAATGTGTATCCCTCCGCAAGACTAATTCACCCCGGAACCCGGGTTTACCTTCCCTCTTCTACCACGGCCAGAGAAAACCCCACATCGTGTAGAACGAAATAGGCCCATGTTCAGTAGTGCGCCATCTAATGCCGTTGGCTGTCAAATAGTCCAGGACGTCTGGATGTGGATGGCCATACGAGTTGGGGCCCACGCAGATAAATGCCCATTCTGGGTTAACGATGCTGTAGAGTCGTGGTTCCATAGAAGCCAAGCTCCCGTGGTGGGGCACCTTGACTAAATCAGCTCGAAGCTGCTCTTCATTGGTTCTTTCCAAGAGATCCAGTATGCCTAGGCGCTCAATATCCCCGGTGAAGAGCACCGTGGCCCGTTGATAGTCCAGCGCAGCGGTGACAGAAGCGTCGTTGTGGTCCAAAAAACCTATTGTGCTTGTGTGAGGGTGAAGAAAGCGTATCCTCGGCCCACCCCTCAAACGCAGTACATCACCAGCACGTACAGTCACATGGGGTATGCCTTTCTCTTGAATCAGTGTTTTATACATGGTATAGCTCGGAGAATCAATGGGCTTCCCGGTGTCGTAGATCACTCCGATTTCGAAGTCTTCTAATACTGCCAGGAGGCCAAAAAGATGGTCCTCGTGGGGATGACTGAGAATGACCACATCTAATTTGTCGATGCCACGATGCTTCAAATAAGGAACCACGCGTTCAAGGCCCACGTTGCGCCCCCTTTCCTGCCAATACAACGAATCCCCACCTCCGTCGATCAGTACATGCTGGTTGTACGGAGTGCGGATTAGAATACAGTCACCCTGCCCCACATTCAACGCCGTCACTTCAAGTGGATACTTCAGTTGCGGTGGCAGAGAAACGATTACAACCAATAGGAGGACTGCCCAGGTCAGGCGCCGATACGTCATCCTTGGTTTAGCAACCTGGGGCTGCCGGAGGCGCCAACCCGCATAGACAAACAGCATCCAGGTCAACCACACCTCAACCCCAATCCGTGGCGGCGACCAAACAACAGCCCACTTGGCGAGCCCCTGTTCTACTACAAGCATAATGCGCTGTACAACGTCAAGAAGTATACCAACGCCCAAGCACCCTGCCCCCAAACCTACGAGCATGCCCCCCGCCATGAGTACAACCACAAAAGGCATCAGCACCAGGGTAGCTGCTGGAGCTAGGAGCGCAAGCTCACGAAAGTGGGCCAGAAGTAACGGCATTAGGCTTAGCTGCGCTATCGTAGATATGTAGAGAGACGATGCAATAGGCCGAAAAACTCTTGGAAGGCGGGAGAATTTCACAACTGGGCCCCAGAGAATGATCCCTCCTGCGGCGACAAAAGACAGCTGGAAGCTGAGGTTGTATATAAGATGAGGCTGACTAAGCAGCAGAATACAGCCCACTAAGGACCAGGTTTCCAGTGAACTGCGCCTCCGTCCACGCAATTCAGCCCAACCGCTCAAAATTACCACCAAGAAGGCCCTCAGAGTCGAAGGGCCTGCGCCAGAAAGCAGCACGTATCCTGCCAAAGCCAACTGTACTATGACAAACCGGCATAGACGTCCGATGGGGAGCCTGTCCAGAACAAGACTTACCATCAACATGAGCAGCCCAAGGTGAGTACCAGAAATCGCAAGGAGATGGGCCGCACCCAATCTGCCCCAAAGGGTTTGTCGGTCTTGGCTTAACTGCGAGCGATCACCTAACACCAGTGCTAGTATTAGGCCTGGCTCTTCTACAGACTTCCTGATATTATCCGCCAAGTAACCCTGCATCCGGACCGTCAGCGGCCGCCTGCGCGCCTTCTGAATCTGATAGGCCTCTGGCCAGCAAACGCCCTCTACACCGCGGGCCGCAAGATATGTCTTATAGCAGAACACTCCCGGGTTTGGCGCCGATGAGGGCTCGCTTATGAAACCACTGAAGATCAGTTTATCCCCAACCTGGGCATCTTCGTTAGGAGGCAGATGGATCGCTATCTTTCTCTTCTCCTGAGGAAAATAACCAACTACCCTTACGTGTGTTGCATTCACCTCTACTTGCGAGATCTTGATGACAGCCGTTTCATATGGTTCGTGACTCCACTCCACCTCTTGAAATGTGAGCCCGGCACCGAGGTAAACTAAGCCCATGATCACAATCCAAAACAGCCAGTAAGCGTGCTTATTCCCTCTGTATTCGAGTATCAGCCATAAGACACCAGTGGGAAACAACACTATAACGACGGTCTGCACATCAATTGCCAGTCCCCGGGAACCAACAAAGGTCCCCAGGGCAACCGCAGCAAACAACTGTGTAAAGCTGAATCTCTTATGCATCTTCAGACAGATAGAAGCAGATCAGATCCTTCAACCCCTCAAGACGTTTCGGACCGATCCCTTTCACCCGTAGGAGGTCTTCAAGACCTGTAAAGGGCATCTCGCGCCGAGCCGTGATAATCCGCTCAGCATATACCGGCCCGATTCCGGGTAGCGTCTGCAGTTCTGCGATTCCCGCAGAATTGATGTGAACCAAGTCACAGTGTTCAGCAGGCGCCACCCACTCCTGGGCAGATGCAGAGCCATCCAACTGCTGCAGCAGGGTTGGAGTCCTGTCATCGCGGCGAACAGACCATCTAATTCCCTGTCCAAACAAGGTACAAAGCACCAACACAACTAACAACACTCGCTGCTTTGGTTTCACGCTGACCCTCCCGTACTCCCTCGGGCACTAATCTCTTCGCTTCCCTCTGCGGAAACCCCTGCCTGTTTTCTTTCTTTTCCATATTTTCAGTATTTTCATCCAAAAGAAGAACGGTCCCTTTAGGAACCGTTCCGTGTTTTCATACAGATTAGAGTTTGAAGCCCAATAGCACCATGCCCAGGAGCCCTGCTGTAATAAGAACCAATGGGACACCCTTAAAAGCCTTTGGGACAGGAGCCAACTCTAGTTGATTTCGTAGATAGGCGATTACCAGCAGCACCGCAAGATATCCCAATCCTGCGCCAGCGGCGTAGACCATACCCATATATCCAGTAATATGATCCCGCGTGAGCATAAGCAAGAGGCCAAGCAAAGCGGTGTCCAGCAGACCGTCGCTCAAGGATACCTCAAGACCGATCAATCTCTGCCACAGCCATGCAGCGAAGGCAGCAACAGCCAGGCAACTGATGAAGCCAAGGTATTCGGGGATAGCGAGCAGTTCTACAATCCAAAGGCCAAGAGCACCGGTAATCATAGCCCCCAGCATCGTCGAGCCAACCTTCCATGCTTGGGCAATCGATGCGGTATAGCGCGTAAGGGCATATACGCCAAGCCCCTGCAGAAGGATTAAGTTTTCAGTTAGCAATCCGCTGCGCAAAACATCCAGGCCATTAGTCATTCAGCTCGCCTCCCTGTCCAGTCACTACATTGTACAGCGCCAGCAAGAGACCGAGGATTACCATCCCGCCTGGCACAGATGCCGCCAGTGCAAAGAGTGGCAGACGTGTATCGAGCAAGGCAGCGCCAAAGATAGAACCATAAGCTAAGAACTCTCTTATGGCGCCCACAAGGACTAGGGCTCCAACGAAGCCAAGGCCCTTGCCGACTACATCCAAAACCGCTTCCACGGGGGCATTCGTTCTTTCTAAACTGTGGAGAACAAATCCATTGACTACAATTAGGGGCAGGAAAATACCGAGATCGGCTACGATCTGCGGATCGATTCCCAGCAAGATACGGTGAGCCCCTAGAGTCAACACAGCTACGACACCAAGATGAACTACGGGTCTGGCAGTCTTAGGAACCGCGTCAGTAAGCATCGCACTGATCAAGGCGGCTACCACCAGGATTATCGCAGTTGTCAGTCCGAGCACCAGCCCATTCATAGCTGTTGTGGTAATTGCAATCGCTGGTGCCAGGCCTAAAGCTAACCTGAAGACAGGATTCTGTCTAAAAACACCGTCAATAAGTTTACTCATCTTACTGCCCCTCCTCCCCGCTGATAGCCTTCTCTACAGCCTCAAACAGGCCTTTACTGGTCATGGTTGCACCGCTGTATACGTCCACAATACCCTGGGCATCAAGGATTGCCGGTACAAGAGTATCGATCGCTGGATCGGCTAGGAATGGTGTGTCGGCGTGCTCAACCACGGCGATATCGGTAATCTTACCGCCAGCGACTGTTACATCAACCACCAAGTCACCACCAAAACCCTTACCTACACCGCGGTAGGTACCGTCAGAGACCTTGATATCGAAAGATTCGACCTCCGCAGCGGCTTCACTTGCACCTTCGCCGCTGACAGCCTTCTCTACAGCCTCAAACAGGC
>JAAYMS010000050.1 GCA_012521295.1 Bacillota bacterium | reverse complement strand
CGCTTAGAAAGAAATAGGGGGGACCTTGATGAATACGCAGATAATTGAGCTTCCTTTGGAGCAAATTCGCCTTGGGAAGAACATGCGTACTTTCTATCAGGAGGACGGGGTACAGGGATTAGCAGACTCGTTGGAGGAGGTAGGGCTGCTTGCTCCCATATTGGTAAGAGAGGCGCCCGATGGCTTCTACGAGTTGGTGGCCGGCCGGCGGCGTTACGAAGCGGCCAAGCTTAAGGAATATCCGACACTACCAGCAATTGTTCTCAGTGAAAACCTTTCAGTTCGCCAAGTTCAACTGGTGGAGAACCTCCAGCGTGAGGATCTCAATCCTATTGACAAAGCCCATGCGGTTAAGGCTTTCATGGAAGAAGGTGGCTATACCAAGTCCGAAGCTGCCGCCAAGTTGGGTGTACCGCGTACAACGCTTACTGATTGGCTGCAGGTCTTGGATGTGCCTGCGAAGTATCAAGCCGCTGTCATGAGTAACTTTTATGGCGGGCATTCTCCATTGACTGCATCACACATCACGTTGGCGAAGCGGTTCGCTCAAAAGGTGAACAGCCCGGGGATGCTCGAGGTCATCCTTGATGGTGCAATTGATTACGGCCTCAGCCGGGCAGAGACCAAGCGGGTAATCGATCTCATGCTGGAGTCACGGAGTTTAAGCCTCGAAGAAGCTGTTGATATTGTGCGCCGCAAACCTCGCAGAACCGGCGATCTGCATCGTGGTGAACGTGGGTGGCGTGTTCAGGATGCGGTGGCCAGTCTGTCGCAATCGGGTCATTATTTGGTCACTGCAAAACCTGATGATCTGCAGCAGTTAAGTGAGACTGAAAAACGTGAACTTTTGCGCACCTCACGCGCTTTGATGCATTTGCTAGAAGATATCACGCAGCTTTTGTCTGAGCCAGCACAGAATACGAAATTAGGATAACGAGTATATTAAACCTGGGAGGTGAATCCCAGGTGATCATGTGCCGTCACGCTGTAGAACTCCGGGATCGAAGCGGCAGATTTGAGTACTACTGCGCTCGATTCTGCCGCAGGATGGATCTCGATTCGTTAGAAAAATGCCGCACCTGCAGGGAATACGTGCGGCTAGAAGGTTAAGGCCTGCAGACAGGCCTTTTCTTCTTATCATCGGTGAGGGGATTGGACCGTGTGTTAAGTTGGATGTTTGTAGGCGTGTATGTGTTAAGTGTTCTGTTATTCTCAAAAACGAATAGCTCCGGTGCCCAATTCATGGTGCAGCTCTTTCGCGAGTGGTTCCCTCACCTTTCCAGAAAAGAGATACAAGACTTGGTCTTTTGGGTGCGGAAAGTCGGTCACGTGGCTGCCTATGCTGTGCTGACCGGCTTGACTGTTTATGCCTGCACAAAAACAAGACTGTTAAAAAAGCACCCGGTCTTGTGGGGAGGGGCCATCTCGCTTGTGGTGGCGTTTCTAGATGAGTATCAGCAGATGAGGCTGGAACACCGTTCTGGCAGTCTGAATGATGTCTTGATTGACTTTATTGGCATCTGCCTGACAGCAGTTGTCATTGGTGTAGTAAGTTTATGGAGAAGGAGAAGTCCAAGAAGGAGGGACGAACATGTTGAGAACGAATCGTGACAAACTTGTACAACTGTCAGTTATGGGGATGGTTGCACCCCCATTGCGCTCAAGTGCTTACCGCATTGACCGGGATGGTGTTCCGTTTGTACTGCCTGGTACAGGCGGCATTGCCTACAATGTCAAAGTGGGTGATCCTGCGTTTGGTTGGGCAGGAGACCATATTGAGCCGGGAGTGTCTACCGCTGCGGTGATAGATAAGCGCTCTGACCCGAAGAATCAAGCCTACAACACCCTTGCCTGCATTGGTAATGTTGCTACTGTTGTTTCAGGTGATGCTAAGGGCGCTAAAGGGATTGTTACCGGGACCCATGGCGGTATCGAACATGTCCTGATCGATTTTGCCGATGAAGACCTTGAGAAGCTCTGCATCGACGACAAGATCCAAATCCGGTCAGTCGGCCAGGGACTGCGGCTTGTTGATTACCCAGGGATCTTTGTCTTTAACCTGGATCCCGATCTGCTGGATAAGCTCGGTATTGAGGAAGTAGATGGCAAACTCGTTGTTCCTGTTGCAGCTGTTGTTCCGGCGAAATTCATGGGTTCTGGGCTGGGGGCTGCCAGCGTAGCCTCTGGTGACTACGATATCACTACATCGGATCAGGAAGAACTCAAGGGCCTAGGCTTGGATCAGCTCAGATTTGGCGATCTGGTAGCGCTTGAGGATACAGACAATCGCTTTGGGCGCAGTTACAGACGCGGCGCCGTCAGCATTGGCGTGGTTGTCCATTCTGACTGTCTGATCGCCGGGCACGGCCCTGGCGTCACCACAATCTTCACCGCCATCGACGGTTCGCTAGCATACAGAGAAGACAAAGACGCTAACATTGGACGCATTCTCGGCATCGGCCGTTATCGGTAATAAACAAGGGACCCAGTAAGACTATCGAATCTTACGGGTCCCTTTCTGCTATAGTTCTACTAACTCCGTCAAGGCAACAGCTTCGTTTACTAACCCATCAACGTCCATGCCGCTTTCGGCTTCTAAGGCCTGTTCAACGGTGGGGCGTGTGGCCGGGTTCTTGGGAACGAACACTGTGCAGCAGTCGTCGTAAGGTAGGATCGATGTTTCATACGTACCGATCTGGCGAGAAATATCGACGATCTCCTGCTTATCCATGCCGATAAGCGGCCGATATACGGGCATGGTGGTGACAGCGTTAATCGTGAAAATGCTTTCCATGGTCTGGCTGGCCACCTGGCCGAGGCTGTCCCCTGTAATAATGGCCAAAGCCTTCTGTTGCTCTGCTAGCTTTGCAGCGATGCGCAGCATAAACCTCCGCATCAATGTGATGCGCAGACTTTCATAGGGCTGCTTTTGAATCGCTTTCTGAACCTCAGTGAAATGGCAGATCCACAGTTTGAACGATTCCTGTCCTGTATACTGTCCCAGGATGCGCCCTAATTCCATGACCTTTTCTTTGCTGCGTTCAGTAGTAAAGGGATAAGAATGGAAATGGAGTCCTTCTACCGCAACACCGCGCTTCATAGCTAGATACCCGGCTACGGGGCTGTCAATTCCTCCCGAAAGCAGAAGGAGACCCTTCCCTGATACACCCGCTGGAAGTCCGCCTAAGCACGGAATCGTTCGGCTGTAAAGATAGGCACCTTCCCGCCTGATTTCAATCTCGAGGGTGACATCAGGCTGATGCACATCGACCTGCAGATGGGAAAAATTCTTCAGTACATGGCCGCCAATAGTCCGGCTGATCTCAGGGCTCTGCATTGGAAAGGCCTTATTGGGCCGGCGTGTCTCTACCTTGAATGTCGACGCATTAGTATCAGCCATCACTCGCACAGCAGCGTCCTTGATCGAATCTAGGTCGAGATCAGTGCGCAATACAGGCGAGAGCGAGACAATTCCAAAGACTTTCTGGAGGCGTTCTGCGGCAGCCTCCCATTCATCGGTTTCGATGTAAATCCGCCCAAATGTACGGGATATCTCTCCAATCGAGATTCCTTGGAGGGCAGTTTTCACGTTACTAATCAAGATGTCTTCAAACATCCGACGATTACGGCCTTTGAGACTGATCTCACCGTATCTGACTAAGAGAATATGATACACAGCACAACTCCTTATCTTACGAGTATATTGACCGAATCTCTCCTACAGTTTGGGCGAGAGATTCAATGACATAATCAATTTCTTCCTCCGTTTGGTTCGGGGAAAGGCTGAGGCGGACCGAGTTGAGGATTTCTTCAGAAGAAAGCCCCAAGGCCTCTAGTACATGCGAGCGGCCTTTACTCTTACTTGAGCAAGCGGCTCCCATCGCGATATAGATGCGCTTTTGCTCCAAGAAATGGACAAGCACTTCACCTCTGATTCCGGCAAAACGGGCGTTTACAATATGGGGTGCGCCGTCCATCGGGCTGTTGATGGCAGAATCGGGAATGGAACGAATCCCCTCAATCAGCCTTGTACGTAAGCGCCGCATATGAGCGGCATTGGTTTGCAGATTCTCAAGGGCAAGCTCGACCGCCCTAGTCATTCCCACAATACCGGGCAGATTTTCAGTTCCCGGACGTAATCCCCGTTCCTGGCCGCCACCATACATGAGTGGGCGCAGTCCGGTGCCGCGCTTTACGTACAGCAGGCCAACTCCTTTAGGGCCGTTGATCTTATGGGCACTAAAACTGGCCATGTCGCAGTCGATGGCCTTCAGATCAACAGGGATCTTACCCAAGGCTTGAACAGCGTCACAGTGAAACAAGATTGGAGTCTGCCGCTCGCGGTTGGCTTCTCGAATGATTCCGCTGATCTCTAGAAACGGCATGATCGCCCCAAGTTCGTTATTAACCAGCATGATGCTGACTAATCTGGTTTCTGGACGAATGGCCTTCTGAAGATCAGTAGGGCTAATTCTGCCCGTACTGTCTACCGGGAGATAAGTTACTTCCCAACCGATGGTTGCTAGGTAACGAGCCACATGCAGTACCGCAGGGTGCTCTACGGCGCTCGTAATGATATGTCCAGGATTCTTGCGGTTGTACGGTATATTAGCGACTCCCTGGATGGCTATATTGTTACCCTCAGTACCGCTTCCCGTGAAGTACAGTTCCTGGGGAGTCACTCCCAGAAGCTCTGCTAAGGTGCGCCTGCAGTGGTTCATGGTCTTCTCGGCGGCAACACCACGCATATGAGGAGATGAAGGATTGCCATATTGCACGGACCAATATGGTTCCATTGCTTTGGCTACTTCGGCAGATACTGGGGTTGTTGCACTATTATCTAGGTAAATCTCGCGCTGCATTATACAGCAGCCTCCTTAAAAACGCTCAGAAGTTCTGTCCACCTTATTCTAGTATACACCTTTCTTTTCCTTTTTCCACAAGGTGGTCGTCCGATGTTATAATGATACCATAAATAGGGGCTGGGTGATCTAGGTGAGATGGTATTGGTTCGTGGCAGCAAAGCAGTTGAGGTTTCACTGGAAGCAGACCGTGGGGAGCATAATCGGTATCAGTGCTGCGATTACTGCCCTCTTGGTTATTCTCTCGTTCGCACAAGGAGTTCAGGACTTTTTCGGCGAACGTATTCTAATGCTGGCTCCACATCTTACTCTTGAAGCTGGAGTAAATGAAGAAATCACCCAAGACCTCAAGCGGACGATTTTAGAAGTACCAGGCGTCAAAGCGGTTTCGCCTTATGTTCAGTTCCCTGCCTTAATCCAGAAAGGCTTAGCTGCGGAGCCGATTACGGTCAAAGGAGTCAGCTGGGATTCAGAGCTCGAGCTGATTGATTCTGCTGAGATTCTCGAAGCAGGAGACTGGAGGCAGATTAAGCTCGGTCAGGGAGCGGTGTTAGGTGTCGAGCTGGCCCGCAGCCTAGGTGTGAATGTCGGCGATCGCGTTGTGTTGGTTTCCCCATATCTTTCCCGTGCTCTTCTCGTCGATGGTCTGTTCTATACCGGCTATTACGGTATTGATGGCAGCCTCGTCATGGTAGGGCTCGAAGTGGGGCAGGAACTGTTGGGTACGACGGGTGTTACGGGCTATGGCGTCCGGATCGATGACTATACCCGGGCAGACGTATTTATTGGGCCTTTACAGGATGCGACCGGCCTATGGGTGCGCCCCTGGTATGAGAGAGAACAGGGGCTCTTCATCTCGATGGCTGTTCAGCGCACGGTGTTGGTCTGGATCCTTGTCTTCACGCTGTTGGTAAGCGCGTTGGGGATCATGAATGTTTACTTGTTCCGGGCTTGGGCGCAGCAGCGTAGTGTGGGAGTGCTGCGAGCGCTAGGCGCCTCGCCCCGCCAAATAGGAGCTTTGTTCCTGATTCAAGGGCTAGCCAGCGGATTTCTGGGCGGGATTGTGGGGGTGCTCAGTGCTCGCTTGGCTGTTTGGGGCCTCAGTCACGTGACCATTCGCCTCCCCCAGATTTTCTACTTAGAAAAGCTGCCTATAGCCTGGGCTCATAAAGATGTGTGGTGGGTGATGGCTGCTGCGGTGCTGACTGGTGCAGCGGCAGTACTACTGCCTGCACGGCGCATGACCCAAGTGGACCCGGTGGAGGTGGTACGCCGTGCCGGATAGTCTAGTGACTCTTGCCGGAGTGGGTAAATTATATGAACCATCGGTACGCGTTCTGTCAGATATAGATTGGAGTGTTGCACCAGGAGAGCGCTGCGTTGTCCTGGGTAGTTCTGGCTCAGGCAAAAGCACACTCTTGTCTATCTTGGGCCTTCTCCTCAGACCAAGTCAAGGCGAGGTCCAGGTCGAAGGTGAAAATGCTTGGATGTGGCCGGAGAAAAAACGAGCAGCTTGGCGTACCGCCAAGCTGGGTTATGTTTGGCAGGACGCGGGCCTTCTTCCTGAGCTAACTGTATTGGAAAACGTCAATTTGCCTCTACATATTCGCGGCATACCAAAGAAGAAGTGGAATGGACAGAATTTGCTGGAACGAGTTGGCCTCGGCCGGCGATCTCATGCTCACCCATCGGAGTTGAGCGGAGGAGAAGCACAAAGAGCCGCAATTGCCCGGGCTTTGGCCGGCAGTCCAAGCCTAGTAATAGCTGATGAGCCAACCGGTAATCTTCAACAGAGACAAGCAGAAGATATCTGTAGGCTTCTTCTTGAGCTTCAGGAAGAACTCAAGTTCGGACTGGTGGTTGCTACCCATAATGAGGCACTGATTAAGTATCTGCAGGCTGATCCGTATTGGATTATTGATGGCAGTTTGAGTTCAAACCCGCCAGAGGAGGCGACATAATTGAGGCGCAATTTCTTAAGGCTGAGCATGTTGCTAGTTGTGGCACTGCTTTTGACCGGTTGCTTTGGCCGGGAACGGGTAATGGTTCCACCTAAGATAGACCTGGGTGGAGCAGAGAGCGTGGCAGTCATCTATTTCGAAAACTATACTGAGTACCCTGGTGCCGCCTATGATATTGAAGAACGCATTGGGGAGAAACTGCGGGAGTATTACTACGTGGTGGATCGCGGTAGAGTAGAATCGGCTTTGGCCGAACTTGGTTTACGCCGCGGCTTGGTGCCCACGAGGGATGAGATTCGCAGACTGGGGCGTATGCTCGATGTAGATGTCATTGTTACAGGTGAGGTAGTATCATATTTCGAGGAAATTGTGCAGGATCCGCCTTATATTGCGAAGCTAAGCGAGGATAGAACCAAGGCAGAATGGGAGGTCAAGCAGCGTACCCACGTTGTGCTGAACTTTGCCGGCCGGGTACTGGATACGCGTAGTGGGAATATCATCTACAGCCGGCGGGTGCAGGGTGAGGCTTCCGAAACACAGAAGACACGCCTTTCGTGGACCAAACCCGATGAAGCTCCCAGCTGGATACTTATCCCCAATCCTTCACGAACCGATCTGCCCAGCGCCCGGACTCGTTCTGTTAATCAGGCTGTTGATCAGTTCACAGCTGATCTGCTGCCTACCTACGTTTGGCGGAAGATTGAGGAATAATTGACAGTACTTGTCCTGGATGCTAAGATATGAATATCCTCATCGAGAGTGGTGGAGGGACGGGCCCGATGAAACCCGGCAACCGGAGGTAATGGCTCCATGGTGCCAATTCCTGCAGAACTGAGCGAAGTTCTGGAAGATGAGAGACGCTGTTAAGCCTCTCTCGCGTTGAGAGAGGTTTTCTTTTTGAACTTGGGAAAGGTAGGTGGTTGACATGGCAGAGCGGAGATATCTGTTTACATCAGAATCCGTTACTGAAGGTCATCCTGATAAAGTCTGCGACCAAATATCTGATGCCATACTCGACGCAGTACTGGCAGAGGATCCATATGCCCGGGTTGCATGTGAGACTGCAGTTACTACAGGCTTAGTCCTGGTAATGGGCGAATTGACAACTAACTGCTATGTGGACATCCCCAGACTCGTCCGCGAGGTTATCTGCGAGATTGGGTACGACAGGGCCAAGTATGGCTTTGACGGTGATACCTGTGCAGTTCTGACATCTATTGAGGAACAGTCTCCCGATATTGCCCTCGGCGTTAACGCTGCCCTAGAAAGCAGAGCGGGAGAAAAGGATACTCACTCTACCCTGGGAGCAGGCGACCAAGGAATGATGTTTGGCTACGCCACGGCTGAAACGCCTGAGTATATGCCGATGCCGATTTCTTTGGCTCACAAGTTGGCAAGGCGCCTAGCCGAGGTCCGGAAGACGGGTACTCTTCCTTATCTTCGGCCCGATGGTAAGACCCAGGTGTCTGTGGCTTATGACGAGAATATGAGGCCAATTGAAGTGGAGACCGTGGTGGTGTCTGCTCAACATCACCCGGATGTGGACCAGTCTCAGCTAAACGATGACATCATTGAACATGTGATCCGTCCTGTAATCCCAGAAGAACTGCTGCGCAATGCTCGGTTCTTGATTAACCCCACTGGCCGGTTTGTAGTTGGTGGCCCGCAGGGTGATGCAGGGTTGACTGGGCGTAAGATCATCGTAGATACCTACGGCGGCATGGGACGCCACGG
>JAAYMS010000049.1 GCA_012521295.1 Bacillota bacterium | reverse complement strand
CTCGAGCTTTGTCCATCGCTTGGTGTGCTGTACGGGACCAGCTGTAGACCCCAGATGCGTTCCCGAACTCGTTGCTGAAATAAGGCAGCATCGCGTCGAGAACCTCAGGGCGAACCGGTGTCGTAGCCGCATAATCAAGATAAATCCGCTGCATCAGGCATGTTCCTCCTCAAAGAACAGAGCTTCCTCTGCCAGACAGGCAAGGGTAGTACTATCTAAGACGCTTTCCATACTATCTTGGAGCCGTTTCCACATTCTGCGCATAGCACATGGCCCCAGGAATCCACATTCAGCTTCTTTTCCGGCTCCATCTAAGCAATCCATAGGAGTGATGGGCCCTTCGAGAACTCGGATGATATCACCTACGGTAATCTCCTTCGGCGGACGAGACAGTGAATATCCACCTTGGGCTCCCCGGACGCTTGAAACCAATCCGGAACGGCGCAGAGCTCCCATGAGTTGTTCCAAATAGTGCTCGGAGATGCCCTGCTCTTCTGCGATAGTCTTAAGTGGAATGGGCCCCTGCCCATGTTTCAGGGCTAGATAAAACATGGCCCGCAGGCCGTACTCACCCCGAGTCGATATCCGCATCCCACCGCCTCCCTTCAATCCCGACTAAATCAATGGGAATTACCGAGATTATATTAGCATATCCCCTAACTTTGTGTCAATAGGCACAATACAATAGCGCACACCAATCTAGCGAGAATATTTCTCGAACCAGTCGAGACGCTCCTGGATGAGCTTTTCGCGGCCTTGGTCTGACGGCTTGTAGAACTTATGACCCTGGAGTTTGTCGGGAAGATACTGTTGTTTGACGTAATGATGAGGATAGTCATGCGGATACTTATAGCCGACACCGTATCCCATGCGTGCCGCACCCTTGTAATGGGTGTCTCGCAGATGATCGGGGACCGGTTCACCGCTGGTCGACTCCACTGTACGCAGCGCGGCGTCTATGGCAGTGACTACCGCGTTGCTCTTGGGAGCAGTGGCAATGTAGATAATCGCCTGCGCAATCGGAATCCGAGCCTCGGGCATACCCAACCATTCAAGCGCATTTGCGGCAGCGTGAGCAATCAGCATTGCATTTGGATCTGCCATCCCCACGTCTTCAGAGGCATGGACAATAATACGCCTCACGATAAAGCGCGGGTCTTCGTTGGCATACAGCATGCGAGCAAACCAGTACAGAGCTGCATCCGGATCTGAGCCCCGCATCGACTTGATAAACGCCGAAATCACATCATAGTGATTATCGCCGCTTTTGTCGTAGCGAACGCGCTGCCTTTGTGATGCTTCTTCCATGACAGATAAAGTAAGGCGCCGCACCCCTTCTTCATCGGGAATGGTAGTCATAGCTGCGAACTCCAGCGTATTCAAAAGCACCCTGGCATCGCCACTGCAGACTGTAATCAAGTGTGCGAGGGCATCGTCTTCGATCTGCACATTCATGCCGCCCAGGCCCTCTTCAGAGGTAATCGCCCGCAAAACAAGGGTACGTAGGTGTTCCTCTGAAAGAGGCCGCAGTTCATAGATCTGCGAACGGCTGAGTAGAGCCGGATTCACTTCGAAAAAAGGATTTTCTGTCGTGGCACCGATCAAAATGATCACACCGTCTTCAACCGCAGGCAGAAGCACATCCTGTTGACCCTTATTCAACCGCTGGATCTCATCAATGAACAGCGTTGTTCGCGTGCCGTAGAATGCTTTTTTCTGCTCCGCCTGACTGATAATCTGCTTGAGCTCAGTTACCCCGGTAGTGGTGGCACTGACGGTGATAAAATCGCCTCTGACGGTCTGCGACATGACATAGGCCAAAGTCGTCTTACCGACCCCGGGCGGCCCATAAAGAATGACGGAACGAAGAAAGTCCTGCTCTAATGCCCTTCTCAAAAGGCTTCCTTCGGCCAGGATATGCTCTTGGCCGACATACTCATCTAGCGTCTTTGGACGCATGCGCACAGCCAAGGGCGCGACCGCGCCATCATTGGCTTGGCTGAATAGGTTCACGGCCCCCACTCCTTTCCAGAAGATCACGTACGACCCAACTGGCGAGTGCCAGGCCCGCTGCTGGAGGCACAAACGCAGTGCTGCCCGGTGTACGGCCTG
>JAAYMS010000048.1 GCA_012521295.1 Bacillota bacterium | reverse complement strand
TCGTTGCCGGGAATGAATTTGAAGAACCTCACTAAGTGGTGAGGTTCTTTTTTTTTTGCAGATTATGAGGCCAGAAACGACACAGCAACGAGACGTTGCTCTGGAATGAATTTGAAGAGTTTCATCGAAATGATGGAACTCTTTTTCTGTGTGATCTACAACCGCAAAAAGGAAACTGAATTGTTACCAAAGTTGAGAAATAAGAAGGAGGTTACATTAAAACAAAGAATTACGAAAATAGATCAGCCTTTTGTGCGGTCTTGGATAAGCATAAGTCTCTAGTAGCAAAGGAGTGGAGAGTATGACTAAGTGGTTAAAGAGTCTTTTGACAGGATTAGTTCTAGTACTCTTACTCAGTGCTGTAGCCTTGGCTGAACCAGTGCAGCTCCAATTCTGGACACCGTTTACTGGCCCAGATGGAGCCTACATGGAACGCATGGTAGACAAGTTCAACGAGGAACATGCAGGCGAGATTGAGGTTGAGCTGTTTATCTTGGCTGGCGGAGCTGATTACATCACCAAGCTCGCACTCGCAATCAGGACCGGAGCCCCTCCAGGAGTCGTAATCCTTTCTCCCAATGATTATTTCAGGTTCCTTGACAGTCTTACGTCTTGGACTAGAGAAGAGTTAATTGATCAATACGGTCTCGATGTAGACGATTTTAGTTCTAATATTCTAGATGCTGTTACTAGAGATGGTAAGATCTATGCTATTCCTCTTGGCACTTATTGCTTGGGGCTTTATTACAACATTGACCATCTTGTCGAGGCTGGGCTCGAGCCACGGGCTCCACGTGATATGACGGAGTTTCTGGAATACGCTCGCAAGCTGACTGTTGACAAAGACGGCGATGGGAGTATCGATCAGTGGGGTTGGTATTCTTTTGGTGGGTGGCCGTTCCGAGTACTGTGGCAGTGGTACACACTCCTTTTCCAGAATGGTGGTTCGCTGCTGAGTGAGGACCAGAGAAGCGCTGAATTCTACAGTCCCGAAGGGATGTCTGCTCTTGAGTTCTATGTTGATTTGATCCACAAAGAAGGAGTCGCTCCGCCTGACCCTGCTGATCCAGAAGAGGCTTTCCGTGTCGGAATGCTCTCCTTGCACGTCAATGGCCCTTGGATGATTAACTTGTTCAAAGAACAGCCCGGGCTGAACTGGGCAGTAGCGCCAGTTCCGGTGCTGGGCGAGAAGCAGGTTGTATGGGGCGACGCGCACCTAATGTGCATTCCTAAGCAGTCTCCCGAAACCACCGAGGCTGCCATTACTCTCGCCAAATGGTTGAGTGACAACTCCCTTGAGTGGGCAAAGGCAGGTCAGGTTCCTGTGCGCAATTCGATCGTTGAGAGCGAAGAGTTTGCAGCTCTGACTGAGCAATATGAATTTGCCAAACAGTTGCCCTATGTGCAGTTCTTACCTCAAACAGAAAGACTAGCTGAGATTGAAAGTGTCTTGCTTGAATACATGGACGCAGCCTACTTAGGTGATATGGATCCTGAAGAAGCTCTAGAGTATGCAGCAGAAGAGGTTGACGATATTCTCAGAAGAAGGTAATACCTTGAGCGCTCCCACCCTGCGATCCAGTACTTAAGGTGGGAGCGCTGTTCTTAACGGAAATGGTGCAGTCTGCAGTGAAAGGGATGTGGGAGCCTATGGCAGTCAAGAAGAAGAGGCGCGACTTAACTCCCTTCTTTTTCATTCTGCCCTTTATGGTGTTTTTTGTCGTTTTTATCCTGATACCCCTGGTTCACGGACTAATTCTCAGTTTCCAGGAATGGTCTCTTTTGGGTGAGCCGATATTCGTCGGATTAGAAAACTACATTGAATTACTCAGCATAAGGCGTTTTAAGGCTGCTGTAGAAAACACATTGAAATTCGCCGTTCAGAGTGTACCGCTGCTCTTGATAGTACCGCTCTTGTTAGCCTTACTGCTGAACAAGAAATTCGTTGGACAGAGACTCGCACAGAACGCCATCATTTCGCCTTTTCTTATTCCATCAAGCAGTGTCCTGCTCCTGTGGATATGGATGCTTGATACCCAAACTGGTATGATCAACCAAGCATTTAAAGCATTGGGCTTACCAAACCAAGCTTGGCTGAGTCGTCAGGGATCAGCAATGGGCGTCATTGTCTTTGTCACTTTATGGTGGACTGCGGGATACAACATTATACTGTATTTGAGCAGTCTCCAGGATTTGCCCCAAGACCTCTATGAAGCCGCATCTGTTGATGGAGCCAATGGGTGGGACCAGTTCTGGCATATTACTTTGCCTCTCCTGCGCAATCGGATGCTGTTTATCACAACTCTGCAGATTATTGCATCGTTTAAGCTGTTTGACCAGGTGTATATCTTGACTGGCGGAGGGCCAGCTGGGAGTACTCGTACACTGGCGTTTTATCTATACGAAACGGGATTTAGGGATTTCATGTTTGGCCGAGCGGCAGCTGTGAGTTGGTACATGTTTATTATGATCGCCATTTTTGGTTTACTGCAGGCTAAGCTGCTGACGCGCTGGCTCGGAGAGGGGGTCTAGACGTGGCTGGTATTCGAGAGAGACGGAAAAGAGTCTTCTTGAGCATTTTCGGCCTACTTCTGGGGCTGATTTGGTTCTTTCCTATATTATGGATGTTCTTTTCGTCTCTGCAACCTAACTCAGAACTTCTTATCTACCCTCCAAGGATTATCCCGAGAGTTCTCACTTCTGAAAACTACAGGACGGTCTTGTTCAGCGGTCGGGGTGTAAATGTAGGAAGATCATTCCTGTTGAGTGTGTTCTATGCGACTTGTGTTACGTTAGTAGTACTTGCTACTGCTACGCCAGCTGCCTTTGCCTTTGCACGGATGAAGTTCAGGGGTAGAGATATCATCTTCTGGCTGATCGTAGCCACGTTGATTTTGCCTGTTCAGATGTTTATCGTACCAGTATATCTACTCCTAGATCGGCTGCGCTTATTGAACACCATCTGGGCGATCATTCTGCCGCCGATTGGGCCAGCCTTTGGCGTTTTCTTGCTGCGACAGTTTATGTTGACCATTCCTGATGAGCTGGAGGACGCTGCTAAGATCGATGGCTGCTCACCACTGCGTTTCTTGGTTCAAATCGTTGTACCCTTGATGCGCCCCCCGCTCGTTTCGTTGGCCATTCTAACTTTTCTAGGAGTATGGAATGATTTGCTGTGGCCTATGTTGGTGATCACTGACAGCAAGCTGCTTCCGTTACAGCCTGCTTTGACACGCTTAAGGGGTGAATACCACGGGACTTTCGAAGCCGGAACCATCATGGCTGGTGCTTTCGTGGCAGCGATTCCAGTATTAATCATCTTTGCTTTAGCGAGTCAGTATATCGTGCGGGCAATTTCAACTTCAGGAGTGAGCCGATAAGAAGGGGGCTTAGCAATGACGAAGTACGTTCACCTTGCGGTCGTGGTTCTGCTTTTCTGTCTAGTGAGTGTCGCTTCTGCTCAAGGAGGAGGAAATATCGAAATGGTACCGCCTTTGATGAGTGCATCGGTGCACGATCCGTCTATCATCAAGGTGGATGATACCTACTATGTTTTTGGCTCCCACTTAGCTGCGGCCAAATCTACCGATTTGAGAAATTGGACTCAGATTGAGAGCCGAGTCCATGACGGTAATCGGTTGATTCCAAATGTTTACACTGAACTAGCAGAAACCTTTGAGTGGACGGAAACTGACACGCTGTGGGCTCCGGATGTAGTGCAGCTCCCGGACGGCCGCTTCTATATGTATTACTGCGCCTGTCGCGGAGACTCTCCCCTAAGTGCGCTCGGGGTAGCTGTTTCGGATCATATAGAAGGGCCTTACAAGAACCTAGGGATCATTCTCCGTTCTGGAGGCCTGCGTGGCCCCGATGGCCGCCTCTATGATGCGACACGGCACCCTAATGTAGTCGATCCTCACGTCTTCTTTGACGCAGATGGTAAGCTGTGGATGGTCTATGGTTCCTATTCAGGGGGGATATTCATTCTGGAAATGGATCCGGAAACAGGGTTTCCCCTTCCAGATCAAGGTTACGGCAAGAAACTCCTCGGAGGCAACCACAGTCGGATAGAGGGCCCTTATATCCTCTACAACCCGACGACCGAGTATTACTACCTCTTTCTCAGCTTTGGAGGACTAGACTCGCGTGGTGGCTACAATATCCGTGTTGCACGGTCTCGGAATCCTGATGGCCCATATTACGACTCCGAGGGTAAAGACATGATTGATGCTCACGGGCCGAGGGGTAGTTTCTTTGACGACGCATCAATTGAGCCCTATGGTGTAAAGCTTGTCGGCAACTTCGTGTTCACCTCAGACTACGAGTTCTATGGCTATACGTCTCCTGGGCACAATTCCGCCTACCATGATCCGGAGACTGATCGATACTTCATCATAATGCATACGCGCTTTCCACGACTGGGCGAATACCACGAGGTCCGTATTCACCAGCTCTTTTTCAACGAAGATGGCTGGCCTGTAATGTCTGTACTTCCTTACGCATATGAGACAGCAGGAAAAGTGCTTCTGGAGGAGGTGGTTGGAGAATATCTCTACGTTAATCATGGTAAAGATATATCTTCATCGAGGAAACGCGCTGTTGAAATCCGTCTCAATGCCGATGGCACGATTACCGGGGAAGTCAGCGGCACGTGGAAGCTTTATGACGAGTATTATGCTCACTTAGACATCAATGGCACGTTGTATAAGGGTGTCTTTGTCCAGCAATGGGATCCAGCGGCAGTAGCCCATGTCATGACTTTTTCTGCCCTATCTGGTGAAGGGGTTGCAGTTTGGGGCAAACGCCTTGTAGAGGTAGAATAAAATAGTGTAAGTACAGAGGAGGATTCTGCTTTTATGAAAGTGAAGAACCTGTGTCTCGTGATGAGTGTGGTTGTTGTCACTCTGCTTGCAGCTACTTCTATTGGATTGGCGCTAGATCAGCAGCCGCTAATTTACTACAGCTTCGATGAAATCAGCGAAGATGTCGTCAATGACGAATCAGGAAACGGTAGGATTGCTCTCTTGGAAGGCGGCGTTCAGTGGACTAAAGATGGCTATCGAAACGGGGCGCTGGTCTTCGATGGTATCGATGGATTTGTCAGATTGCCTGACAATGTAGCTCGCCATCTGGATAATATGACCATTGCTCTCTGGGTAAAGCTCAGCTCCAATCCGATGTGGGCCCGTGTATTTGACTTCCAGGGTTCAAAAGGATTCATGTACCTAACACTGAATGCAGGCGCTCCAGAAGGTAGAACACGGTTTTCCATTTATGTCGGCAATCCTGATACGGAACCAATCCTTTCTATCCCTGCCGATACCTTTGAGCTAGATAAATGGTACCATATTGCAGTCACTGCATCTGACACTGAGTACGCATTCTATGTGAATGGTGAACAGATGGCGACTCTGCCCGTCGCACATGCACCCCGGGAAATCGGTTCGGATGTCGTGATGGCAAACTACTTAGGCAAATCGCAGTTCGAGGACCCCTATTTCCATGGAGCGATGGATGAATTTTA
Source organism: Bacillota bacterium (assembly GCA_012521295.1). GTDB lineage: Bacteria > Bacillota > Limnochordia > Darwinibacteriales > Darwinibacteriaceae > JAAYMS01. The sequence continues at coordinate 1,200 of JAAYMS010000048.1, read as the reverse complement.
CCTGTTTGCGGAAGCTCTAACTGAGGCGGAAATCAAGGAACTGAGCAGCCGCTGATTTTCAAACAAACCGCGAAGCGCTGTCGAACTATGACAGCGCTTTATTATTTTTGTTGATAGAAAAAACCTTGCGTTACGCTGTATTAACAGATATAATATAATCAAACTTACTCAAGTTTCTTGATTAAGTATCTTGATAAAGTGAGATGAGGCTGTTAGAGGCATGGGTACGAGAGCCAAGAAGCTAAGCTTGAAGGAGCTTTATCAAGCGATATACGAGAAGGGGCAGGCAAGCAAGCCTGAACTAGCACAGGATTTTGGGGTATCGCTGACTGCCGTTTCAGATTATGTCAATCAACTGGAGAGCTTAGGGTTTGTTGAAAGCAAAGCCAAAGGGACATCGACAGGAGGGCGCAAGCCTCTGCTGTATCAAGTTACTCCTGGTTTCCGCTACATCGTTGGAGTCGACATGCGGGTTACGCACTTTTATGTGTTCCTCAGTGATGTGACAGGAAATCTACTTCACACCGAACTAATTCACGTCAATAAGGACTATTACACCTATGTGACAGCATTAGCCCAAAACATTCAGTACATTCTCGCTCGCTTTGGATTGGACAAGAAGAAGGAACAAGTGATCGCCGTTGGGATCTGTATCTCAGGCGTGACTGACTTTGAGCACAAGGTGGTTGACCTTTCCAACGAGCTGGGATGGCTGGACCGCCCCTTGGCCTTAGATTTAGAAAAGGCACTTGGAATTCCAGTGTTTGTAGAAAACGATGCGCGCGTCTACGCTCGCAACGAGATTAATATGGAAGAGACAAACAATGTGGTGACTGTCTTGTACTTAAGCAGGGGTGTCGGTTTGGCACTAGTGATAGGTGATCGTGTCCTTCAGGGCTACAACAACCGGGCCGGTGATAGCCAGTTCTTTGGCAGGGACATTGATAAAATCTACCATGTTATCCGGACCTGTGGGTTATTTCAGGAGATTAACGACCTTCCGTATATCAAGTTAGGAGCTCAGCCTCAACACATTTTTGATCTCAATCAGAAATTCATGCGGCACGTCGAGGAGAATCCCGACATAAAAGATGCTGTCGAGGTTTTTAGTACAGAAGTGGCGCGCATGATGATCGCTATGGCCAATGTGGTGAATCCGAAACGGATCTTGCTCACTGGCAACGTCTTTGATTACTTCGA
>JAAYMS010000047.1 GCA_012521295.1 Bacillota bacterium | reverse complement strand
CCTTGGCTAACTAGGTAGTTGACCAGCCGCATGATTCCGCCCCTGTTGTCGGTCACGATGCTGTCCACATCGATATCGGGCAGCCAATTGTCGACTAGGACGACTGGTATTCTGCGGGCCTTGGCCTGAACCACGATTTCTGGGAAAACATCAGCTCCAATTAAGATGAGGCCGTCCACACCGGTGGAAAAAAGCCCATTTAGCAGTGGCGCCTGCTGTTCACCGCTTGGAGCCGACGATATGGTTTGGAAACTCACCTGGTAGCCGTATTTCTGACACTCCGTTTCGACGCCTACCATTACCGTCCCATAGAACGGGTCAGTCGTGAGTGACTGGAGACGGGAGTTGAACACAATGCAGATGTTCCTTCTAGCTGCAGGTGCCTCATCAACCGGAGCCGCATCCTTGATGTCATAGCCCATCTCGCGAGCCTTGCTCAACACAGCTTCCCGTGTGGCTCTGCTGACCCGCCCACGCCCTGTAATGGCACGGGATACTGTGGTTACAGAGATTCCAAGTTCCTTGGCGATATCATTCAGGGTAACTCCCACAGTCTGAGCCTCCTAAAAAACTGCATTCTCATAATCCACAAACGGATCATCAATCAAGATGCGGCCCGCTTCGGCATCACTGAGGCCAGCGTAGAACCAGGCTTTACCGTCAGGGAGCCTTACTAAGCCTCCACTGAAGATGACATCTTCCAAATCGGGCCGTTTGCTCGCACCAGGCGGGAAGTCGGCTCTTGTGGCGATGATCTGCATCGGGGTTGCTTTCTTCGTGGCCGGGTCAAATCCGAACACCATAGCGTAGTAGTGCTTCCCCTGCTGGTCATCAAAGCAGGCTATGTGAGCCAGAACGCCAAGTTTGCCGTTCTTGAGCAGGTGAACTTCATTGGCTCCACCCCATTCTTCGGGAATGAACTGATGCAGTAGCTCAGCCTCTGCGCAGATTTCGGGTGTAAGATCATCTAGTTCATCAATTTCCACATAGCCGATGGTACCCCGGCCGCCTACTTCTCCCTGCGGGCGAGTGAACACACCGATTCTGCCGTTCGGAAGTTCAATAAGGCGGATATCTTTCATCCCATCTGGCCCCGAAGCAAAATACTCTAGTTTATCTGGGCTGGGCCCACGGTAGAAGTTAGTGCGCCAACCTAGTGCACCAGGAATCGTAGGATGGGGAAAAACCTCAACACCACCGAAAACGAGCTCTCCCTTGATCTCGGCCCAAAACGGATCCTGGAGCCGAAACGCGGCTATATCTTTTTTGGGATACCATGTGCCCTTCTCAAAACCGAAGAAAACGACCTCCGAATACTCACTCTCGCGGGGTTCTACCCGTGCGGGCAGGAGAAACTCATCATTGTGCATGATCGGTGCGGCGATGTTGTACACATCCTTACCATCCACACCTGAAAAAGCCAGTTTTTCCGCTTCATAGACTCGGCGCCGCTTCGTATATTCGTCAAGCAGCTGCTTGCATGTTTGCTTCATTTCATGACTGCCTCCTCGTTGCGCAAATTTTGCGCAACAACAACTTCATTATTGCTATATTTCGAGCGCATTATTGGAACTCCTCCCCTATTTCTCGCATTTTACGCGAAAAAACGCGCCAATTGCGCGTCCAATATAGAAAAAGGTTGCGCAATAGTGCGCAACCTAAGGGATGGAAGCCTTCAGAAAAAGCAAAAACCGGCCAGGAAGGATGGCCGGTTCTTGCTGTTCTCGCTCCTAACGAATATTATGCCAAGTTGTCTGTTCAAAAAAGACAGCTTCCGAGCGAGGACGGACTTTGTGGCGAGGGTGACTCTCTAGATCGAAATAGCGTTCGAGTTGTGACTTTCTTACTCTACCCAATCTCATCAAATCTCTAAAAGAAGTGTGCACGCGTACGAGAATGTCTTCCATGCCACCTCTCCTTTCAGGGAAATAAGGGGAAAACAAAAGCGTACCACTTCACAACGGGCTTCTGCCCGCCGGAAGAAATACGCTTGGAGCACTCCTATGGGGTTAGCTGACGGGTTCGGACGTCCAAGTCGCCCTACTTAGCCTTCTATTATGGGCTAAGATTCACCCCGAGAGATTGGGTCCCCCACGCCTCAGCGGGCTTCGGAGATTTCACTTGTATAATAACATCTTAACCATCGAGTGTCAATATTAATAGGAATGATTCTTAATTCGTAAATTTCTCTCCTCTTTTTGGGGTGAAATCCGGATTTTGACGCCTCAGGAAACGATTTTTCCTCACCCTTGTTGTGATCTTAACGAAAAGGTTTTTCGCGTCCTTTACCAAAGCAGAAAAAATCGGCCAGAAATCCCAGCCGATTTTTCCTAGTCCAATGTTACCAAACCCTCTGTCAGCCACTCATAATGCTTGTATAGAGCGTGGAATCTCCCAGAGTAATCCTTTCTCCAAGGTTTTTTCTTTCCGCAGAAATGTAGGATAACAGTGTTGCGAATAACGTAATCCATATCCCAAAGGCCGCCGGTAATGAAATTATAGTAACGATAATAGCGGGCATCGTAGTTATAGAACTTTTCATCCAGCGGCAGAATTTCTTTGCCATAGAGGGCGTTGAGAACATCTTGATCGGGCATGACCAGCCGCGTACGGAATTTCTCAACAAAATCGTAGATCTCGTTTTCATTAACCCGCTCCCTTAATAGGGGGAGGTTCATGAGGAGGACACCCGAGTTGTAGTACTGCACAATCTCGTATGGAACAAGCCGCAGCTGATTGAGGTGCCTGCTGGCGATGCTGTGTGATGCGGCGGCGTAAAGATGGCCGTTCATGTCTAAGCCGTATAGTTCCTTGACCGAGTTAATTACAAGAATGTCTGGATCCAAGTAGAGAATGCGGTCTAGATCCTGGGGAAGCACCGTGTGCGCTAAGAGCCGGTAATACATCGCCTTCGTATAATGCAGCAGGGTCGGTGCTTCGCTGAAGGCATCATCATCAACCTTGATCTCCTCGAGGTTGTGTCCAAGCCCGGCTGCGTACTCATCCAGAAGAGTGAGCTCTTCGCTTGTGAGGCTGGAGTGCATCACATAGATAGTGAACTGCTCTCCAGGGTTGTTGGCGAAAAGCGAATACAGCATCACGACAAGCGGCTTCATGTAGTTAGAATCAAGCGTAACAAGTATGTTCATTGGAAAAAAAGCCCTCCCTTACCCAGCTCCGGTTCCATGTTATCATGTTCACAAAAAAGCTTCAAGGAAGCCGATTTTCGGCTTATCTACGCGGAAGGGTTCTCTTTGTACAGAACGAAGATCTGCAGTACACATTACTATGAAGCTGCGGAGGTATTACATGTCTCTACTAGAACGAACCAAAGAAATTGTACTGCAAGCAGGCGAAATCCTCATAAGTAAGATGGAATCGGGCTTTACAATCACCAAGAAAGGCAGCATTGACCTAGTAACCGATGCTGACCAAGCGGTAGAGGCGTTCCTCATCGAGAGACTAACCCGGGAGTTCCCGGGCAGCGCTTTCTACGCAGAAGAACAGGGCTGGGTCGAAGGCGAACAAGGTGCTGGAGTTTGGATCATCGACCCCATCGACGGAACCACCAATTTCGCCCATGGCTTCCCCTATTTCTCTATCTCTGTCGCCCTGGCAAGAGGAGGCGAGACAGTTCTAGGCATCGTTTACAATCCGGTGTGGCGCGAATGGTTCACTGCCGAAAAAGGTAAAGGCGCATATCGCTGCGGCCGCCCGATCCGGGTCTCGGCTACATCGGACCTGCAGAACAGTCTCTTAGTCACTGGCTTCCCGTATGATATCAAGACAACGACGGCAGACAATATGCCCGAATTTGCTCGTGCAACCCGCCTCACGCAGGGAGTACGGCGCACAGGTTCAGCTGCCCTCGACCTCTGCAACGTGGCATGCGGCCGATTTGATGGCTATTGGGAACAGAACATCAATCTCTGGGACGTAGCAGCCGGTGCATTGATCCTCGAAGAAGCAGGCGGCAGAATAACAGATTTCTATGGAAAGCCCCTGACAACCAAGGTAGAACATGTTCTTGCCACCAACGGGCTTATCCATGACGAGCTGTTCAACGTATTACACGAGTAAGGTGGAGCCCTGCCCAATCAATACTGCCACATCGATTGTCACCTGGGAGATGCCCTCTTGGAGCAGGCGTTCTTTGTCCTCGGGCGAAGCGCCCCAGGTCAGCGGCGTCATCTCCAACAGTGCCGGCAGATGTTCAGGCTCAATCGTTTGGATGCAGCGCAGACTGGCCTTCTCCACATGCTCGTATTGCTCTTCAAAAAGACGGACTACATCCTCATTGGAGTAGTCCTCTTTTTCTGTGTCGCCGTACAACCCAATGCGGATCTCGCGCAGATAATCAGGACCTGGAATCACCTTAACTACCAAACCGGGATCGGCTAGGAGACGGGCAAACTCCTTGTAGTTGCTTGGTGAAAAAATGCTTAGAATAACATCAAATTGCTTGTCGGCAAAGGGAGCATCAGCCAGATCACCAACGCACCACAGGCATCCAGCATACTCCCGGGCGGCCAAATGAATCGCTTCTTTAGCGATATCAATTCCCACCGGAAATACTTCGGCTTCTCCCTGCAGTGCTGCCGCGGTCTGCGCCAAATGCGAACCTTCTCCGCAACCCATATCTAAGATCGACAGCTGACTAAGCCCCTGGGCCTTAATCCACGCCTTCAGTTTTTCTGCCAGAAGCTCAATCACTGGCCCATAAAGCCCTGCTTGATAAACTTCCTGCCTTGCCTCAAAGAGTGCTCGGCCGTACTTCTGACTGCCCTGACTTCCCCGCAGCAGATTCACATAACCAGTGCGTGCCATGTCAAACGAATGCCGCTTAGAGCAAGTAAGCCTTGCAGGCTCCTGGAGCTCTAGCCTGTCACGGCAGATGGGGCAAATTAACAATCCACTGTGTGAGCGAATAAAGGCCTTCGCTCGATCTATTTTCCGCATGCAGCGCATCCTCTCATTTCGTCTTCTACCATAGGATTAATCACTGCTAGGTGCAAATCCTGCGTACTCCTGAGACAGCTCCTTCCCTTTGAATTAACCGATTTTTCCAGTTTGTTGTATATTTTTTCAAATCGAGAAGGATTTTGATGTTTCTCGTCTAATGCGTCAGTATTTGTGTCCAAATTGCCGTATCGAAGGGGAGTTTTTCAAAGTTGCCGGATTTAAGTTACACGAAGTCTGTCGTCGAACGCTGTCTGTCAATTCTTTACCTCAATGATTTAGGTCCAGTACCAAAGGAGAGAGAAATACTACTGCAGAGGTATCGCACCGTGAACGGCCTCCTGCGAGAGGGGGTGGTATCTTCTTCTGTAGAAAAGCCACGTTTACTGAAAAAGGTCGAGACACTTTTCTTGATGCTCCACAGGTACCAGAGTCAACTCGAAGGAACAGTCCGTTGTCTTGAGAAGACAATCAACCTCTACGGCCTCCAGGGTTATGCTTCGACATTTGCGCTCAGCCCAGAGGACATACAAGTTCAGCTCAAAATCTATGAGCACGTGTGCAGTAAACTGAGGGATTTGCCTCAGTGGATCAGCCCGACTGATCATCTAGATACTTGCTCCGATCCTGCATTGCTGGCCAAATATCAAGAGCTGATTAGAGTGGACCACTCCACGCTCAACGAGATCTATGGTGATGTATTTACCAGCAAGGCGGATGCCTGCGTTACTTTCTCCAAACTCTGCTTTGGCAGAGAATTTGGCGGCAGCAGGTTTGATTCAGTGTTAATTCACCCACTGATACCTGGAGAGAAGGGGTCGCTCCTGGTATCTCCATCCCTTCTACTAGATAGTCTATTTTTCAGATTCAGCACCCTCCTATCCTTGGTAGATTGAACGAGAATAAAATAGCCCTTTCCTCAAGCCCTGCTTAACACGGCTTAAGGAAAGGGCTTTAATTGACGGCTTAGTAGACAGGTTCGTACTCCGGTTCGTAGTCTACCTCTACACTCTGTTTCGTCTGAATCGCCTCTAGAATAGCAAACACTGTTAAGGCATCACCATATTCCAGCTCGGGAGTCACGGCCAGCGATTCTTCTCCCACAGCAGCCTTATAGAAGTTAAGCAGCTCATTGACGAAACCGCGATTAGGCTCATACGGAATCTGTCTGCTGCTGCCATCATTGTAGAACACATTTACCACACCACAGCTACTTTCTTCCAAGTAGATCATACCTTCACTGCCGAAGATGCGCAGCCCAACGAGGGGCCGCTGCGGTTCCCGTCCGGTACAGAAGAAGGAAAAATGACCTACTACACCGCACTTGAACTTCATATTAGCCTGCACTACCGAGTAGGGTGCAAACTCTGCATCTTCCTCGACACCAACGGCTTGTACCACTTCGATGGGCCCGAAAATGTGGCGCAGAGCAGCTATATCATGAACTCCCGTATCTAAGAACACTCCACCCTGATACTCAGGATGCTGGCGCCATTCAGTGGAGGCAAATCCGCCTTTGAGCATGTCGGCCGGGAAATCAACAACCCGGTTTTGGATGAAGTAGTACACATCACCGATTTCGCAGGTTCGCACCAAATCTCTGATGATGTTGTTCTCTTCGCTGTAACGATAGTTCTCTGCAATCATTATGGGTACGTCGTGCTTCCGCGGCAGACGCATCGCTTGTAGTGCTTCTTCTTTGTTTGGTGCCAATGGTTTTTCGCAGATGATGGGCTTACCCGCCTGTGCGACATCACTCGTGACGTCGAAGTTTAGCTCGATAGGCAGCATGATGTCGAAGGCATCGATATCTTCGCGTTTCATCATCTCTTTGTAGTCAGTGAAAAGATCAGCCCCAGATAAACCCAGCGGTTCCTTCCACTTCTCTAACTGCCGTGTATCGATATCGCAGATCGCCACTATCTTGAATTTGTCGCTAAGGCGCTGGTAAGCCGGCCAATGCAATCTCTCAAAAGCAAGGCCCACCCCAATAATCCCCATTCTCAGCTGCGTCACTTTCCTACCTCCTCAAGTGCTTTGTGCAGATAGGATTACCGATTGAGCTCTGCCCTATGTCAACAGACGATTTCTTAGTGCTCTTTATGATTTCTTGATTTCTGCCCCTTACACTGAGTCTGAACAACTGTGAAGGGGGCTTTACTATGGCAGAGTATATAATCCGAACTCGAAACCTGACCAAGTATTACGGAAAACACGTTACTGTGAATGAACTAAACCTAGAAGTACCACAAGGCGCAATCTATGGTTTGTTAGGGCCAAATGGGGCTGGAAAATCCACGACGTTGAAGATGCTTACGGGCCTGATAAGGCCTAGCAGCGGACAGATGGAGCTCTTCGGGGAACCCTGGAGGCGCAGCCACCTAGAGCGCATCGGCGCACTAATTGAAGAACCAGCACTATACGGGAACCTCACCGCTGAAGAAAACCTTTCTATTCACACAACCCTCATGGGTTTGCCAAAAAGCGAAATCGGCCGCGTTCTAGAAATCGTCAATCTCAAAGACACTAAGGGCAAACGAACAGCGAAGTTTTCCACGGGCATGAAGCAGCGGCTGGGTATCGCCATCGCACTTTTGGGGAATCCAGAGATTCTGATCTTGGATGAACCAACCAACGGCCTTGATCCTTTGGGCATTCAGGAATTTAGAAAACTAGTACGCACCCTGCCCAAAATGGGTATTACCGTAATTCTCTCGAGCCATATCCTCAGCGAAGTGGGCCAACTAGTAGATTGCGTTGGGATCATCAGTGCGGGGCGGCTGGGCTACCAGGGGCCTGTAGGTACAGACTCTAACCTAGAAGATCTATTCATCAGCGTTGTGAGGGGGCAGAGAAATGCTGAGCTTATTTAGAGTAGAACACCTGAAGTACAAGTGCACCATGACCCGAAGGCTGATGTTGATGGCTCCTCTGTTCTTCATAGTTATGGCTCTACCCCAGAGCTATTTCATGCCGCCAGACTGTGTTCACTCGTGGAACCTAGTATTGGGTATAGTCTACAACTGGTGGCCCGTATTATTTCTGCCCCTAGGAATCGCACTGATCGCTGGGCTGGTAGTCCACCAAGAAAAGCGTGCAGGGGGCTATCGCGCTGCCCTCATCCACCCGATCTCTCCGGCGCAGCTTTGGTTGGCTAAGACCGTAATAATGAGTTACCAACTACTGCTTGCCACTGTTGTCCTGGTAGGTGCTGCCCTAGTATCAGGGATGATCACAAAGGCTGGGCCCGTGCCTTGGCGCAAGCTTCTCCTGGGAGGAATGCTCCTATGGGTGACAAGTCTACCCCTGATCCCGATTCAGCTTTGGGCAGCAGAGATGCTTGGATTTATCGGCAGCATGGCTGTGGGTACTGTAGGATTTGCTGCTGGTGTCTGGGCAGCACCTGCTCCCCATTGGATCTACTACCCGTGGAGCTGGCCCATCAGAATGATGTGCCCGTTAATCGGAGTACATCCAAACGGAACATTTTTGCCACCCAACGATCCGCTGCTTAATTCTGGCGTAATCCCATTAGGATTAACTCTGGCTGTGCTCGTCACTATTGCATTCTGTCTAGGGGGAGCATTCTGGTTCAGCCGTCAGGAGGTTTTGTCATGACAAGGGTTCTTAGAGCCGAGTGGATCAAACTGCGGCGTTCACCACTCCCGTGGCTCGTTCTGCTCACGCCTATTTTGTACAGCATATTTATCATCTGGTATTTTTCCGGTAGAACCATCTCTGATCAGCTACAGATCAGTATCTACGACGCCTACTTCCAAGTCTGGGCAGCAATTGTAGTACCGTTAGGTGCAGGGCTTCTCCCTGGATTGATGAGCTATCAAGAAGCCCAAGCTGGCAGTTTTCAGGGGCTCTTGGCCAGCCGCATTCCCCGTATACTTCTCTATTTCGGGAAAATGGCCATGCTGGTTCTCCTGTCAACCATCAGCACTGCCCTAGGTGTGATCCTATTAATTGTTGGTGTAAAATATCTCGTAGGAATACCCCTATCCCCCGCACCCTTCATCTACGGGGCGCTAGTCGCTGAGCTGACCACCATCCCTCTCTTGGCCATGCAGCTCTGGATCAGCTTAGCCCTCGGACTAGGACCTTCGATTGGAGTTGAGGCTGGCGGGCTTCTCCTAGGGGCGCTCTCTTTAACTAGCTTGGGCGATCACTACTGGCAGTATCTACCCTGGGGATGGACAGCACGGTTTGTTATGGCGCCTGGTGCTGCATTCTATTACGAAATTATGCCTGAGTTTGAGAATGCACCATTCGCAGCCGTGGTTTTCTTGCTGCTCACTCTGGGAGGTGGCCTACTGTGGTTTGGGCGCTGGGAAGGAAAGAAAATGCATGATTAGACAAGGAGGCATAGGATGGCACGGATCTTAGTAATCGATGACCAGCTGGACTTAGTCGCTCTCCTCAAGGATGAACTCGAGAGCCGCGGGCACCAGGTACTAACCGCGCTAGATGGAAACGAAGGGGTGGAGCTTGCGCAGATGGAGCCCGACCTGATCATTTTAGATATCATGATGCCGGGCATGGATGGCTACGATGTCTGCCGTTCCATCCGCAGCGCAGTCTCGTGCCCCATCCTCTTTCTCAGTGCCAAACAGAGCGAAACGGATCGGATTAAGGGACTTGCACTCGGAGGTGATGATTACATCCTGAAGCCCTTCAGCCTCCCAGAACTACTGGCCCGAGTGGATGCCCATCTGCGCCGCGAGAAGCGGGCTCTATCTCTCAAATTGGGCGGTGAAGGAAACTGGATCCGATTTGGCTCTTTAGCAATAAACCTTCATTCGCGACAAGCGACAGTCGAAGATTCTCCGCTGTCGTTAACCAAGCGAGAATTCGATATCCTCGAACTGCTTGCCCTAAATCCAGGGCAGGTATTCTCGCGAGAACAGATATATGAGAAGATCTGGGGCTATGATGCGGATGGTGATTCGGCAACTGTTACAGAGCACATCAAGAACATTCGCGCCAAGATTTCCAGCATTGATCCAGAGACCCAGTACATTGGCACAGTCTGGGGAATTGGCTACCGCTGGGAAAAACGGCCTGGGAAGGGTGATGGCGATGCTCGCAAAGCTATCACTTAGAACGCAATTTATCATGAGCTTCGTGCTGATCATTGTGCTGACATTGATCAGCACAGGCTGTCTAACCTGGGGAGTATTTTACATCTTAGCTCGAACAGAAAACGAGCGCTTCTTCCCAGCGAATTACTATGAAAAGCAGATCCCAAGTCTCGAAGCACGCATTCGAGACTTCGGCACCACCCTATTGGACGACGAATCAACTCTTTGGGAACTCATTCCCCATGAAGGGATTACGTACCAAGTCTTCGATGCCGAGGGAAGGGTGCTGTACGGCACCGAGACGGCTCAGGTGATCGGCGGCCCCGAAGAGCTGCTGCACCTCATAAATACCACCTATCGGCGGCAGGATGACTTCATTAGGCTGGTTCCATTATTCGCTGGTCCGAGGCTTGAGGGAGCAGTGGCCCTGGTATACGAACTCGCACCATATTATCCAGTGGTGATGGATCGGGTTCTGTTGGGATCTCTCCCGTATTTGCTGGTCATATCTCCAGTGATCTTTGTGGTACTGTTTACTATTCTATTTGCCAGACGGTTCTCCAGGAGTCTTAGAGAACCAGTTAACATGTTGATCGAAGCATCTAGGAAAGTGCAGGCACATGACCTCGACTTTGATATCCCGTACAAAGCCAATAACGAGCTGGGGCAGCTCTGCCAATCGTTCAACGAAATGAAGGACGCACTGAAAGAATCGCTGAGAGCACAGTGGCAGGCCGAACAGCGCCGCCGCGATATGGTTGCCGCCCTGGCCCATGATCTAAAGACACCCTTTACGATAATCCAAGGCTATGCTCAAGCCCTCGGGCAGCAAACCGAGGAGGGTACCAAAGAAAGCCGCTACCTTCAAGTGATAGCGGAGAATGCCCATCGGGGCGGGGATCTTGTCCAGGAAATGCTGTACGCGGCAGAGCTCGAAGAAAGTACAGACAGCACTTCAGTTGAGGTCGACTTCCCCACGTTCCTCCGAGAAAAACTGGATATCTACCAAGAGTTAGGAAGTAGCCAGAACATCACTGTCGATCTGGAACTCTCGGGTTTTGCAGATGATTCTTCGCAAATTAAGGCCGATAAGGCCGCGCTCAGCCGCATTCTCGATAACATCATGATGAACAACCTACATCATACGCCAGTAGGTGGTTCCATCAGCGTAACCGTCCGACGAGAAGAACAAGCCCTGCGTTTCACTATTCGCGATACCGGCCCTGGTTTCTCCTCACAAGATCTGCAGCGCCTGTTTGACAAGTTCTATCGGGGAGACCAGAGCCGCAGCGCACAGGGCGGTTCTGGACTGGGGCTGTATATAGTCAAGCAGCTTGTGGAAAGGATGGGTGGCGGCGTGCATGCCTGCAACCATCCTAGTGGAGGAGCCTGCATTGAGTTCTATCTGCCCATTGTGGACTGATACCCCTAAAGCGCACATGTCCCACGCAGGGCATCCATCCTGCGTGGGACATGTTCTCTTCACCTATACAGATAAAGAATGAGTAAGACGATTGATACAGCCAACCTGATAAGCTGCGACTTCACACTGACTTTTCCGTACATCTTCAGCCCGTTGGCCGCTGTAGAAAGGTGAATCAGGATCAAACCACCCAGAAGCACATACAAGCCTGCCCCTGAGGAAATCACGGCCAGAGCTGTCAGCACGCCTCCCGCCATCAGGATAATACTGGACCACAGTTCAATCTGCCGGGCTTTGAGCTGTATCAGTCCAACTGAGAAATGGAGCAGCCCGTAGATTACTCCTATGGCTGCTGCCAAGTAACCTGCAGCCGGCATTGCAACACCCCCCAGCTTCTCCTGTATCAATATATTGCAGGAACCTTCATTCGGTCACATGCTGAGGGCCGGAAGAATACAGTCTTCGATAATATGACTATGGTAAGCCTCAACTCACACGCTCTTCTTACTGACGTAGCTATTAGCAAACATTGTGACCGCCCCTAAAACAAACAGGACAGCCCACAAGACAGCCACTGCGGCCCATCCCCAGATATCTGCCACTAAGCCAGTTATGATGGTCATTAGGGCAGAACCTACATAAGACGCAAAATCTAAGAAGCCTGCTATCGTTGACGACCTACCATCAAAGCGCATCGGAATGGTAGAGAGCAGCACAACGTTAATGCCGTTGACAATCAGAGAACACAGTCCGATTAGCAAACTTAAGACCAATGCGCTCTCAGCCGAAAAGGCTGCCACGACTCCGGCAGCAGCCAGACTGCCGCCCGAAAATAAACCGATGATTGTCTTTCTGTCATCGCCAATCAGGTTGTTCAGCCAGCCGGCGATGAGCACTCCGGCAAAACCCATCAACGGCACAATCAGCGAATACCCTACTGCGCTATCAATTTCCAAGCCCTGCGTCTTCATCAGTAGAGCAGGCATCCAGAGATTAATACCATCCTTAATCATTCCCTGGAACAAGGTAGTAACCGCTAACAGCAGCAGATAGGGCTGCCGCAAGAATCCTGAGGTTTCCCTGACCATGCTCGCCAAAGAAGGCTTAGTTTCAGGTACAGCAGGTTGTGTGCTTAACTCGAAACCCACCTGATGAGGGTTATCTCTGATCGACACAACCCAAAGAACGGCGTGGGCAAACAGCACTGCTGCGGGAACCCAAAACGCAAACTGCCAACGGCCGAAGGCCGCGATAATCTGGCCAGACAGCCACCATGTAACCAGGGCTCCAAACACAAACGATGTACCCAGGATGGCAGAGACTGTGTTCCGCTGATGATTTTCAGTCCAGGCCGAAGCGGTCTTCACAATGGGCCCCCAGCCCGTTGACTGGAATATGCCGTTCAGCCCCCAGATTACCGACATCGCCGCCACTGTCCCGGCAAACCCGAACATCAAATTACAGAATGCCGTCCCAAGAAGCCCTAAGAAGATAAACAGCCGAGCTGAGAGTCTGTCACCTAAAGAACCGTTTATCAGCTGGCCAAAGGCATATACCCAAAAGAAAACACTGCTCACGATACCCGTAGTGATTGTGTTCCAACCAAGTTCTTGTTCAATGACTGGCAGAGCAACAGAAAGGTTTAAGCGGCCCAAATAGAATAAGCAGTACGTGAGCCACAGGGTTCCAATAATGCGCCACTGCCAAACTTGCCTCTTACTCTTAACGATTGAAGAAAATTGGATTAGTCCATGCCGTCCGCCCATTGGCATCCACCACTTCTGCCCTGACAAAAAGCTCATCCCCTCGTAGGTTGTGGACAGCGGAACTTATCGTTTCTCCTGGCTCAGCGTAGAAGCTCTTGCCTCTTGACTCGAATGCAACAAAATGAATCGCAGCCGCAGGCGAGCATTCAATATAGACCTGGCCCCCATCAAGCCCAAAGTCGGTAATAACTGGCCCAGTGGAAGAATAAAAACGTCCCGCTTCAATTGCCTTGGATATGTCTTCGACTGTTAGTTGAGGTGCATTCACCATAATCCAGCCACCGCAGTAATCCTCGTCCCATTGATGAGTATCATCCGTTGCTACTCCCCAAACCTTGACACCACGGCGCAAGAACGAATCCCAATGATCTAGATGGAGCCCGGTGCGGTTTTCCCTTTCGCAACCATGGTTGTAAATCTCAATCGCGGTAAAGTTGCGCAGTTCACTGACGTCTTCCCACTCCACCCTTGACCATAATGGATGGCAGTAGATTGAAAGATAGTTTTCCGCTTGAAAGTTGTCAATGGCTGCCTGTGCCCCAGCTGCTTCAATCCCCTCTGGAGGTGCAATTCTCTCGAGGTGCCGTGCTCCCCGGCCAGTACGATGAATGCCCACGATATGGTGGCAGTGCCACGGTTTGGGGATCTTTACTTCAATCTCGATTCCGGGTATGATGATGAAATCATCGGTATTGAGTTCTTCCCAATAAGAGTAGAGGTCGTGGTCTGTGATAGCCAAGAAATTCCAGCCACGTGTGCGGTAGATCTCAGCTACTTCAGGCGGGCTCAGCCTACCATCAGACCGAGTGGTGTGACTGTGCAGATTACCTTTGAACCATTTGTTGTCCTTACAATAAACAGATTCTCGTGCCATTATCGCTGCCTCCTATCTGTGCATACCGGTTTATTCCCTCTCACTTGAAAATCCCCTGCTGATACACCTGTGGATAACTACATTTCTTGACCAAAGCAAGTTCCTTCGGCGATAATTAGAATGAAAACATACTATGTTTGGAAATGACTAAAACGCACCTGCGTTGGTCAATAGGAGGTTGTCTTGTGGTAGAACTAGAACGACAGGAAGAAATCAAGTGGCTGAATCGGGTCCTAACCGAGATTGGGGCGCAGCTGCAGGAGGTTGGCGTCACCAGTGCCATGTACAGGCGGCGCGTCCAAGACGTGCGCAAACTGATATGGGAAGACCTGCAGATCAGTTCAGCCGACTCAGACACCTATGATGAGCTTGCGCAGCACATCATGCAGTTGGGGGAAGAACGAGGCGCTGCCATCCGCAAATATAAGCAGATGCGCAGGCTTCTTTCTATGCAGGACAGCCCCTATTTCGGCCGTTTTGACTTCCAACCAGAAGATTTCCCCTTCCCAGAATCATTCTATATTGGAATAGGAACGATCGTTGACCGGGCAACGGGCATACCCTTGGTGTACGACTGGCGTGCACCTATCTCATCTCTGTTCTACGACTATGGCCTAGGGCCAGCGTCTTACACCGCCCCGATGGGAACGATATATGGCACGATCACAAAAAAGCGCCAGTACAAGATTGAGAACGGAAAACTGCTGTACATGCTGGATACCGATCTTAAGATCGACGACGAGATGCTGCAGCGCGCTTTGAGTGACAGTACTGACGAAACTATGCGTACCATCGTTACAACCATCCAAAGAGAGCAGAATCGGGCAATCCGCTACGAGGACAAGCCCGTATTGATCGTCACAGGCCCTGCTGGCAGCGGCAAGACGTCAGTTGCACTACACCGCATCGCTTATATCTTATATAAACATCGCGAGAATACATCAGCCAACGATGTCATTATCTTCTCCCCGAGCAATGTGTTCAGCGAATACATCAGTGATGTTCTGCCTGAGCTCGGTGAAGAAAACGTGCTGCAGACCACTTTCCAGGAATTTGCAGAGTCGACTCTGCGGGGCCTTTTCAGCTGTGAAAGCTTATTAGACTTCCAAGAACAGTTGGCTGCGGCTTCTCCTGAAGAACGTGAACGGCGTTTGGCGCGCCTTGAAGCCAAGAGTTCTAGTGAGTTTGTGGAACGCCTCGAAGACACAGTACAGCGCTGTGCGTCACAGGGCGTTGAACCACAAGATGTGACACTCTTGGGCAAGATCATCTTCTCGAAGGATGAAATCCAACGGATGCTCACTGAAGACTATGCTTATTTACCTTACAGAAAGCGACTGGATAAGGTTCGGAACCGAGTTCTGACCAAGGTGCGCCCACTGAAGAAAGCAGCGATCGAGAAGCGCTACCGCAAAATCCGCGACGAAGACGTTTTTATAGGTGAAGGCCATTGGGAATGGGCACGCAAAGCAATTGAGCCTGTTCGGAAGGAGTATCGGGCAATGCTCGCCGAGCTCGACGGCTGGCTCACGCTGGAACCCATACAGGTTTACCTGAGAATGTTGACCCCTGAAGAAAGAGAAGGAACCGAATCGGCGATTGCAGCCGACAGACTACTGTTCGAAGACGTTGCGCCTGTACTGTTTGTCAAGGGTGAGCTGCAGGGCTATCCTGCGCAGAACCATATCCGCCAAGTAGTTCTTGACGAGGGGCAGGATTATTCTGAGATTCAGCTCAGGATCATCAAGGCTCTCTTCCCAAGAGCTAGGTTCACCATTTTAGGAGACGAGAACCAGCTTCTCAACCCGAGCTTAGGCAGGGGCAGCGGCCTTGCTAACGCACACCGGGTCTTCGCAGAAGGGACAGTCGAGAGGTTCCACCTGAGAATGACCTATCGATCGACGCAAGAGATCACAAACTTCTGCCTCGCCCTGCTGCCGGAAGACGCTCGCAAAGATGCGATTCCGTTGGTCCGTTCCGGTGCCAAACCTCTTCTGACTCCGGTTGAGCCCGAACAGCATGCGCAGGCAGTAAAGGACTTCTTGACGAACGCAGTGTCACAAGACTTCAAGACTAAGGCGGTCATCTGCAAGAGTGCTGCCCAAGCAAAAGAGGTTCACGCGGCCCTCGCAGATCTTGAACCGCAGTTGATAATCGACGAAGACGATAACTACAAGAGCGGCATCGTCGTTATTCCCTACTACCTAGCTAAGGGACTGGAGTTCGATGCGGTTGTGATCTGGGACGCCAATGCAGAGGCTTATAGCCAACCATACCACCGTCACCAGCTCTATGTCGCCTGCAGCCGCGCTTTACATGAGCTGGCGGTATTCTATACCAATAATCCATCGCCCTTTGTAGCCCAGCTACCGAGTGGACTGTACAGGACCGAGTGATTTGACCATCCGTCAAACCTATGATATAGTCAAATTAGCTAATTTAGCTAATTTGTGCTAGGAGGCGAGGGAAGATGCGGAAAGTCACCTCTACAGAAATGCAGAATAACTTT
>JAAYMS010000046.1 GCA_012521295.1 Bacillota bacterium | reverse complement strand
TGAATGTGTCACCAGCTAAGGACGAGGAAGGGAATAGCGAAAGCATGCTGCGCGCCGCTCTCACTTACCGAGTGCTGCAGGAGGCAGATTTAGAAGTCCTTGTAGGTGGTGGCTATGCGAGCTATAGCATTCAGCTTCCAAAAGCCGATGATGACAACGAAGACTCGAGTGAGCCCGTATCATTAAGCGAAAAAGGCGACGGATTCTTTGGTAAGGTGGGCGTGAAATTCGCACCTGCTCCCAAACTGGTGGTATCCGGTGATGTGGCTTATGCTCCCGGTCTAGATTTCGGAGACCACGATTCTAGAACGTTGGTATCAGGACGTGTCTCCTTGAGCTACGAGGTACTGGACCAAGTGAGCGTACAGGGCACGTTGATGCGAACCTCTGTTGGCTCGGCGAGCACGTTTCTGTATGGTGGCGGCATAACGCTTCAGTTCTAGTCTTAAGTTATAAATAGGCTCCCTGGAAAGGGAGCTTTTTTTACCGAGAAAAATTAAAGCACCACCTTGACATATTTAAGGTATAGGTTTAATATTTATACATAGACTTCATAAAGTGAAGGGTTTAGTTTGAATAATTTAAGGGGTGGGTTTAATGTCTAAGAAGATGCTCACAGTATGTCCTGTCTGCAGTAAACCCCTGCGCGTTACCCGCCTGCGGTGTAACGCCTGTGACACGACAATTGAAGGCACATTTGAATCGTGTAAGTTCTGCCAGCTAACGGAGGAACAGCGGGATTTTATAGAAGTGTTCCTTACTTCTCGGGGAAACATCAAAGAGGTTGAAAGACTGCTGGGTATCTCTTATCCAACAGTACGGAGCCGCCTAGATGCAGTGATAGAAGCTTTGGGGTACCGCATCGAACGGGAACAGAATGATCAACGCCGCCAGATACTGGAGGCACTAGACAAAGGTGAGATTACTTCAGAAGAAGCCATTCGGCTACTAAGAAGTTAGGGAGGGCACGGCAGATGAATGAGGAGCAAAGACTAATTCTAAAGATGCTGGAAGAAGGCAAGATTACCGCTGCTGAGGCAGAGGCTCTGCTCAATGCTTTGAAAGACCCTGAAGCTACAGTTGAAGAAGAACGGCACACCGATCTGTGGGCAAAGATAGAAAAGCAGGGTGAAGAATTTGCTGAAAAAGTGGAACAAGCAACAGAACGCTTCGTGCGTTCTTTAGAAACCAAGACCGAGCTCCGGCTGAGTGACCGCTTGGCAAAACTCTCAAAAATGATCACCCGGTTTCCGTTTGTGGGTCAGGAAGATACTTATGAATTTACAGATGACTACCATGGCAGCTTCGTGGAGAGCGGAGACATTCTCTGTAAGTTAAGTACTGGAAGTGGGCGTGTAACTGTTCGTGGTTGGAATGAACCGGGTTATCGACTGAGGGTTACGCAGCGCGTTCGTGCCAAGGAGCGAGAGACAGCCTTAGCCAAACTCCACCATATTGATCTTCCTCAAGATGGAGAACCGCTCCGCGAACTCAAGGTAGAAGTTCCGAGTTTTCCGGATGTATCCATCTCATTTGATCTCGATGTACCACGCACCTTGATATATCAGTTGGATATCAGTACAAACAATGGTTCGATCGCTGTGTCCGATCTATATGCTCGTTTGGTCAAGCTGGCAACTGTCAATGGTTCCCTTGACGTACAGGGCCTTCAGTCGGAGAGGATCGAATGTCAGACTCAGAACGGGTCGTGCCGTATCACTCATACTAAGACCGATGTCTTTACTGGACGGACAGGTGTTGGTTCCTTCAGGCTAATCGATCTGCAGAGTGAAAATGTAAATTGCATGACTTCGAGTGGTTCTATTTGGGCTGAGCCTGTTGTGCGGGGCGATGCCGAGTACAACTTGGAAACAACAGCGGGCTCGGTTCACGTCGACTTAGGTGATCAACGAGAGATAAAGGCCTCGTTTGACCTGCGTACCTCCGTAGGAAGGATTATGATTCCTGAGCGAGATATGGAAGGTGCTCATATGGATCGTCAATCGGGAGGTTGGCATATGGTCGGGACGTCGCCAGGCTTTGAGAGTGGGCCCAATCGATTGCGGCTGACGGCTCGTACGGGTTCAGGCTCTATCCGTATTGCAGGCGGTGGAGGTGGCCAAGATTAATCCCGAGCGTATGCAGATTCTGACTATGCTCCAGGAAGGCAAGATCAGCGTTTCTGAAGCTGAAAGGCTGTTGGATGCTATCGGGAATGGGCGCAGCCAACCATCTGAGCAGCGTTTTCTGAGGCTGCGGGTTTTAGAGCAGGGTCAGATTGCGGTAAACCTACGAATTCCTTTGGAACTAGTGCAGAGCTTTGCGCAAGTTGCGTCTGTCATCGCAGGCATGAGCACCGCATGGGAGACGGTGGCTTCGCGAATTGAAGCAGGAATGGATGGGCGTATTGTCGAATTTGAACAACCGAATGAAAATCGCAAGGTTGAAATACTAGTAGAGTAGGGGCGGCTTATAACCGCCCCTTTAAGGTGGAGGGAATTAAGTGGTAAAGCTGATTGTGTCTGACTTGGACGACACACTACTCAATGATGAACTGGCTCTCAGTGAGGAGAACATTGAGGCAGTCGCCCAAGCCCGAGAACGAGGGTTGATTTTTACGTTCGCCACAGGGCGGATGTATGCTTCGGCATTGCCTTTTGCCAAGCAGCTCAACCTTCCCCAAGAGCTGCCCCTCATTTGCTATAATGGGGCACTGATTCAGCGCGTTTCAGGTGAAACAATCTATGAGGCGCCGCTTTCTTTCGATCTGGCCTTGGACATGGTACGTTACTGTGCCAGTCAAGGATGGACAACAAATGTGTACTACAAAGATGAGCTGTATGTCAGCGAGGTCAATGCTGATGTGGAGTACTATCTGACTATTGCCGATGTACCCGTTCACGCGGTGGGTGACCTTGCGGTGTTTCTGCAGGATGGCGAGAAGCAGCCGTCGAAGATTTTAGTTGTCTCGCCACTAGGCAGCCATGATGAGACACTGGCAATGCTCAAAAATCGTTACAGCGATAGCGCTTATGTGCTGCAATCGAAAAACCGCTTCGTAGAAATGACCAGTCTGCAGGCGAACAAAGCCATTGCCCTCAAATGGTTGACAGAAAAAATGGGGCTAAAAATGGAGGAAGTTTTGGCCATCGGGGATAGTAATAATGATGTAGATATGCTTCGCACAGCAGGAATTGGCGTGGCTGTGGGGAATGCTGTTTCTGATGCGAAAGAGGCTGCGGATCATATCACTACATCTAATAATGAGGGAGGGGTAGCCCGAGCCATAAGGGACTTCGTATTGGGTTAAGGCCCTTCAAATCCAGCTCTATTGGCATTCCAGCAAATAACAGGCATCTTTTTTCTGCGAAACGTGAAGTTTCTTTTGCCAAAATGAGCAATCTGTGTTATTATTAGTTTGTAATATAATATGATCCAGGGCGCATGCCCGAGTCTCAATTATGAGATATAAATCCGTTGGAGAGGAGACTTATCATTGGCACAAGTTTTGCTTAAAGATGTTACAAAGCGCTTCGGCAATGTAACTGCCGTGAACAACATTAGCCTCGACATCAAAGACAAGGAGTTTATCATTCTTGTCGGTCCATCCGGTTGTGGAAAATCCACCACACTGCGGATGGTTGCTGGTTTGGAGGAAATCACTGAGGGTACCATCACAATTGGTGATACCGTCGTGAATGACGTTCCTCCGAAAGACAGAGATATTGCGATGGTTTTCCAAAACTATGCGCTCTATCCTCACATGGACGTTTACAACAACATGGCTTTCGGTCTGAAGCTGCGTAAATTCCCCAAGAACGAAATTGACCAGCGGGTAAAAGAAGCTGCTAAACTCTTGGGTATTGAGAACCTCTTAGACCGGAAACCGAAGGCTCTCTCTGGTGGTCAGCGTCAGCGTGTAGCTGTAGGCCGTGCTATTGTTCGTGAACCAAAAGTATTCTTGATGGACGAACCTCTGTCCAACTTGGACGCCAAACTGCGTGTGCAGATGAGAGCTGAGCTCAGCAAGCTGCATCAACGTCTGCAGACCACGATTATTTACGTAACTCACGACCAGGTCGAAGCTATGACCATGGGTGACCGCATCGTTGTTATGAAAGACGGTCTTATCCAGCAGGTCGGTGCACCTCTTGAAATCTATAATCATCCTAACAACATTTTCGTTGCAGGCTTTATCGGCAGCCCTGCCATGAACTTCCTCGATGTAGTGCTTCGCAAAGAAGACGGAACTTACTACATTGATGCTAGAACATTCAAACTGCCTATCCCAGCTGAAAAGGCAGCTTCCATTAAGAACATTGGCAAGTACGTTGACAAAGAAGTTGTATTCGGTATTCGTCCAGAAGACATCATCGACGTTGCTCTGGTTGAGCATGATGAGGCAACAACCATCGAAGCCAACATCGACGTTACCGAACCAATGGGTGCTGAAGTATACGTATACTTCTCCAGCGGCGACAACAGCTTTGTTGCCCGCCTAGATGCAGAAACAGAAGCTATTAGACGTTCTGCTCTCCGCATTGGCTTCGACATGAACAAGTTCCACCTCTTTGACAAGGATACCGAAGAGGTTATCCGCTAAGACACTAACAATCGCATATCCGAGGCTGCGCTCTACAGCACAGCCTCTTTTTTGTATCATCATGCTCCTTCTGAGCTGGGAAAATCTACATCGAATGATAGGGCAGGAATCTAAAAGAGAAAGCAGAAATGATATACACGAACCATCACACATGTACTACTCATCATGCTTTCACTTTATTTTTTTACTCGCAGCGCTAACTTATGTTAGTTATCATAGCCGGTGATGGGAGCAGCCTAAGTCAATCATCCACGAAAGGAGGTGCGGTCCCCTAGGAACGACAGATGGCTGCAAGGACGCACTGAGATTCAGCAAGAGACGTACCCGGAGATAAAACGCAGAGGAAACAAGGATACTCGAGCAGCACATCTCCTATCACAGCAACAGACTTCACACTGCGTCTTCAAGAAAACTAATGCAAAAGGGGATATTGCTACTATGAAAAAGACATTTGCAGCTATTACTCTAATCATCGCACTAGTCATGGCTGGCCCTGTCGCTGCCGCAGGCATCGACTTTGGCGGAGCCATCGAAACCAACATTGAAGTAAATCGCAAGACTGACGGGAACATTGAAGTCACCCCAGCATCTGAACTGAGCCTCAACCTCGGCCTGACTGCTGCCGAAGACAAGCTCAGAGCAGGTTTGGAATTTGGCTTGGCTGAGACAGAACATCCAGACAAACTGATGCCAACCGGCATTTCCTTGGGCGACATTCAGCTGAAGCAGGCTTTCATCGAGGCTGACGGTGCTTACTGGCACGGCGGCCCAGAGGTAACAACTCGCTTCGGTACCCTGGATATCAACTACAGCCCATACGCTAGTGTAAAGAACCACAGTGGTATCAGCATCAGCGGTATGGACCTCGACGTAGTTGAACTGAACGCTTTCTACGGACTACCAACCACCTACGGCCACGTATTGGGTATGCGGGCTGACCTCAATCTGGTTGAGGAACTTGACCTTGGCGCATCTGTAATCGCTGACAGAGACCTCGTCCGCATGCAGATCGATGCTGCTGGCAGCCCAATCGAAGGCTTGAACGTATCTGGTGCTTTGGCAGCTGACTACGTTGAAGGCGACAGCATTACCGAAAGCATTAAGGGTATGAACAACCTCTGGACTATTCAGGCTGACTACGAAGTTATCGAAGACACAACAGTCACCGCAGGTTACAAGTATATCAGCAGTGACTGGGAAGCACCTCGGTACGTTGCTCCACGCAGCGAGAAGGACAACCAGCCACAAGACTGGCTGTACCAGCTGCCTGAAGGCAAGAACCACGGTGTATTCGTAGGTGTTCGCACTGCCCAGCAGGGCGTTGAAATCGAAGCTGAGTACGACCAACTGTTCAACCACGCAGCTTTGGCTGCTGGTACCGAATACGAAGGCTTCCGCTTTGACGTGAAAACCGTCTTGGATGTACCTTCCATCGGTGAAATGTCTACCGAAAAGACTACTTTCGGTGTCAGCCGTGACTTCGACGTCATGGAAGGCTTGGCCATTGCTGCTAGCTACGAAGGCGAATGGGTACCTGCTGCCAAACAGCTGACCCACACCATCGGTGCAAGCACAACCCTTGGCCTGATCCCTGCTATCGACGGCCTGAAGATCAGTGGTGAGGTTTCCGCTTCTGAGCTGGCCCTCGAATCCATTGGTTACAAGATTGGTGCCGAGTTTGAAGCTCCAAACGGCGTAAACCTTGGTATCGAACATGACCGTTTTGAAGGAACAACCTTCGCAGCAGGTATGAAGGTAGAGTTCTAATAATCTAGTAACTAAGGACAGCGGTCCACATTTCCTGTGGGCCGCTGTTCTTCTTTTTATCAACATGCAGGGAAATGGGAATATCTATAGAATGATAATACAGGCAGCCATCCTGCATAAAAAATATAAAAACTTGCAGGACGTGGAAGGAATTCCGAGCATGCTGTCTAATACTTAGAATGAATTAGGGCTTTATCCTCGCGGAGGCGCAGTGGTATGAAAGGAGGTGCCCGCTCAGAAGCCACGTGTCATGCGAGTATAAAGACATCGTCAAACCAAATGGTGGGAAAAAGGAAACATGGAGACTTTTTCTCCTCTCAGGTGAGACGATGT
>JAAYMS010000045.1 GCA_012521295.1 Bacillota bacterium | reverse complement strand
GCGCTTCACCTTGATAAAGCAGCGTACTGCCATCGAAGACTTTGAGACCGATCTTGACGAGGTCCAAAACGTGTTCACCTTGGATGACAACCTCCAGCGCAAAGGGCTGACGCGGGCGGATGTATCCTTGGGGATATCCGTCTTGGTCCAGCACATCAAGGTGCGCTTCGAGCAATATCTCTTCTGCCTGCAGCGGAACGGGAAAAACCATGATAAGGCCAAGGAATAAGACTAGTAGTTTTGTCATAGATACACCTTCTTTAGCCTAACAGGCGCCTATATGCTATAATAGTTACTAAGTGTCTTGCAAAGGAGAAGGAAATTGACCGCAACATCTGAGCTGCCTAAGACCTGCCTGGTGCTGGATTCGTTCGCACTAGCATATCGAGCTTTCTTTGGAATGCCCAGCACAATCCGGACCCGTTCGGGGCAAGCGATCAACGCTGTCTTGGGCTTTTACAACACCGTTTATTCTCTAATCGAACAGTTCCGCCCCCACTATGTGGTGGTGGCATCGGATCATCCCGAGCCAACTTTTCGGCATAATCTTTATTCGGAGTACAAGGCTCAAAGACCTCCTATGCCAGAGGATCTTAAGAGTCAACTTCCCTTAATTAGGGACGTCGTGGAGAGCCTTGAGATCCCGCTGCTGAAAGCCCCTGGGTATGAGGCAGATGATATTATCGGCACTATCACTCGCTGTCTGCCCCCCAATACGCAATGCTATGTGGTTACCACAGATCGGGATGCGCTGCAGCTCTCTAACGAGCGTGTGACGATTGTTGCACCCAACAGCAAGGCAAACAAGGTGTATACGCCTGAGATTGTAAAGTATGAATGGGGAGTTGCGCCTGAGCGCATCCCTGATGTCAAGGCACTGATGGGCGACGGCAGCGACAATATCCCGGGAGTACCGCTGGTGGGCCCAAAAACCGCGGTGCGCTGGCTCAAGACATACGATACGGTAGAAAACCTCTTGGATCACGTCCATGAGCTAAAAGGAAAAGCCGCGCAGAATCTCGCGGCTCACAAAGAAGAGGTTCTCCTCTATAAACATCTGGCCACCATCAACTGTAGTGTTCCCGCTGTAATCTGCTGGAGACAGGCGGTACTTGGATTTGACCCACAGGTTGTGCGCCAGACCCTAGACGAGATTGGCATCCGAGCCTCGGTACCTTCCACCACCCACTTGGTTAGTTAGGAATCGAAACAGGCAGCCGCCCTACTGCCGGG
This sequence comes from Bacillota bacterium, assembly GCA_012521295.1. Taxonomy (GTDB): domain Bacteria; phylum Bacillota; class Limnochordia; order Darwinibacteriales; family Darwinibacteriaceae; genus JAAYMS01. Next base: position 2,307 of record JAAYMS010000045.1, on the reverse strand, counting down.
CGCCGCCCCAAGACCACCGCAGCTCCCTGGCGTAAAGCCTCCGGCCGGTTGGAGTAAAGAACCAGATAGGCCCGGGCTTCGGGGAAAGCAGCCAGCTCATAGGGTGTGCGGGTTCCCACGACTATATGCTGTGGGCAGTTCTGCACTACATAATTGACCAGATTAGCCTGATTTGGGAACCGATGGGCATCTTGAGTAGCAATAACCACGAGATCATTGGGCCGAACGTGCTCAATGATCTTTTTGTACTCTTCTTCAGATACTTCAGCACTAACATAAAACGGTCGTACTTCTGCCCCCAAATCTGCCAAAGCCTGAGACAGACTGAAGCCATCTCCGACTTGCTCTTCGGCAAGGGATGCAGCAGTGTGCTTTACTTCGATCACGGTGATCGGTACATCTGGGAGAGGAATGTATTCACTTCCTTTAACCACCGTGATGCTGTCACCGTAAGCGTCTTCCATCAGAGCTTGGTTTTCAGGGCTGCCAACGGATTTGTCGGGGAAAGGCCACTTTACAAAACGCTGCTTTGCAGCGGCAATACGGGCCAGAGACTCATTGATGCGTTCTTCCGGAATACGCCCCTTCTTGACAGCCTCCACGACGGCCCAAAAAGCTTTCTCCTGCAGCTCTTGGGTGTGACTTACCAGCACCATATCGTTACCCGCTTCTACAGCCAAGATGGCTGCTTCTTCCATGGAAAATTGGTTTGTAACAGCCTGCATCTCCATACAATCAGTCAAAACCAGCCCCTGATACCCAAGTTCGTTACGCAGAAGGCCGGTCAAAACCGGATGGGAGAGAGAAGCAGGCCGCCCCGGAATGGGTTCAATGGTGGGAAATACCACATGAGAACTGAGAATTCCCTGCACACCACCGGCAATTGCGCTGCGGAAAGGACAAAGCTCCACCTTATCAAGACGATCCCGTGTGTGGTTTACGACTGGCAGCCCGTAGTGCGAATCAACCGCTGTGTCGCCGTGGCCCGGGAAGTGTTTGGCAGTCGCCAACACAGACTCCTGCAGCCCCTTTATGATAGCCTCACCCAGCGCCGCCACCAGTTCTGGGTCTTCACCAAACGAACGCACTCCGATCACCGGGTTGTGCGGATTGTTGTTGACATCAACACAGGGGGCTAGATTGATAGAAAACCCAAGGCTGGCAAGTTCCTCACCAACTACCCTGCCGATTTGATAAGCTCTGTCCGGCGAACCCAATGCTCCAATCGCCATGGCTGCAGGGGACACACTTACCCCATCCTTGATGCGGATTACCTGCCCCCCTTCTTGGTCGATAGAAATAAATAACCCAACCCCAAACGGGCTGTCCAAAGCCAGCCTCTGCAGCGTGGAGTTGAGTTCTAAAATCTGAGCCGCATTTTCAATATTCCGTGAGAACATGATGATGCCGCCCAGGTTGCATTCTTGAATGAATGTGCGAATGTAGTCTGGAACTGTTGTTCCTGAGAAACCAAACATCATCATCTGGCCAACTTTTGCCTCGATGGGCCAGTTATTCATCAATACCACCTCGATTAGCCCACGTTCTTATGTTGGGAAGCACTTCACCTGCAGTAAGCCCAAGCAGCGCATAGCCAGCCAACAGCGAGCCTACCACTGGCTCGAAATCAGGCTCAACAGCTTTCGCTAATGGGGCTCTTTCTGATAAAGCCCTCTGAAGTGGATCTATGATTATGCTGCCCGCCGAAAAAACGCCACCGCAGGCCCCAACTCTGCAGGGTGCGCCCGCAAGCCCGGCTTTGACTACAACAGCCCCGGCAAGCCTGCCTAGTTCTCGGCCCGCTTCGGCCACAATCTGTTGACACACTGAGTTCCCTGCTTGAGCAAGTTGTACAATGATAGGTGTAAAACTACCAATCAACCCACGATCTATTGGACTGCGGTAAACGACCTCCAAAATCTGAGGGATCACCGAGATCTTGAAGTGCGTGAGCAGCGCTTCTTCCAATTCAGAATTAGGAGCAGCTGTTCCATCATGAGCCCGCAGAAGATACATAATGGCCTGCTGGGCTATCCAAAAAGAGCTTCCTTCATCACCCAACAGATATCCCCAGCCCCCCACGCGATGGTAGTATCCATCTTTCCTTCCTAGTGCGATGGATCCGGTTCCAGATATGACAATGGCTCCGTCCTCGCCAGACAAAGCCCCGATCAGCGCCATTTGGGCGTCTATTTCTACCAAAGCTTTACCGAACCCGAGGCTGAGAAAACCCTGCGTGAGGCGTTCAATGGAACCGGGGATGCTGGTGCCTGATACACCGGCGGCGATTACCGCTCCTTGGTTGAT
>JAAYMS010000044.1 GCA_012521295.1 Bacillota bacterium | reverse complement strand
AGGAACGATAACGCGCTCAATCTTAACGTTAAAGAGAGCCTCAGCTTCAGCGACCTTTCCTGAGTTTTCTAGAGATTCTAGATTGTCCACCCAGCCAACAAAGGTAACTGTCTTGCCGCCAAAATCATACTCCTGGGCCAAGACAGGAAGGTTGGAAAGAGACAAAACAACAACCAACAATAATGCCGTCCAAATACTCTTCCTCATCACAGCACAACTCCTTCTTTAATTTTTAAAGTCTCGTGGTACGGTATTTGTACCGTACCATCATTTGTTAAGTTTCTATGAAGCACATCGTTTTCATGCTGTGTCCTTAATTTTTTCATCTTAAAATTCCCGATGTTTCGCTGCACCTCTTCGGGCACACTATGACTAAAGCATAGAAGGGAGGAGTGTAATGTCAAGGGACAGACAAATTGAGGCGCTAAATGAACTACTGAAGGGCGAGTACATGGCCAGAGATATCTACGACAAAACAAAGAATATCCAAGGCGATGAACAGGTCCAGAACATGCTGGCCAAGTTTCAGGAAGACCATGATCGCCATATCCAACAGCTTGAGGACAGAATCAGGCAGCTCGGAGGTGAACCACAGTCCGGGGCCGGTATAGCCGGAACCATGGCCAACCTGTCAGCAATGTATAAGTCATTACTAGGCCCTGACGCTCTGCTCAAACAGGTATATGAAGGAGAGAAGATGGGCGTCGATGCCTATGATGATCGCCTAGATGCCCTTGATCCCGAGAGCCTCGCCCTTGTGCGGCGCATTAAGGAAGAAGATCACAAGCATTTGCAGTTCTTCGAAGAACGGATTAACCAAGAAAAAAGCACCTTGCGATAATGCAGGGTGTTTTTCTTGACAGTAGAATATCTTACTAGTACCTGTTTTCCAACTCTATTTGGCCAAGGAGGGTTCTGCAATGGATGTTCTGGGTTCGCTCGTGAGTTCCGTTGTGCAGGTAGTGATCTTTTCTGCCGTTCCGTTTGTGTGGTGGGCTGTTACAGAGCGAGGCAGGGTACCGTTTTTCAAATGGGTTGGGCTGAAAAGGCCTGCTCTTGCAGACAAGCAGCGAGCTGCGCTTGTTATAGGAGCTGCCGTTGTGTTCAGCGTATCTATGCAGTTTGTCATTCCTCACCTTGTAGAAACGGATGACACAGCCGTCTCTGCATTTGTCGGCCGAGGTATGGCGGCATTTGTCCCGGCGCTGCTCTTTGCCTTTATCTCAACTGGGCTATCCGAAGAAATCCTATTCCGTGGTTTTCTTGGCAAGCGTCTTGTGGCACAACACGGCTTCGTGATCGGAAACATCGTGCAGGCATTCGTCTTCGGCCTGATTCATGGGATACTGTTTTGGGGCAAGACCGGCACGCTCGTAAGTGCATTAATTGCGGTTGTCACTGGGTTTACGGGCTGGCTTATGGGTTACGTCAATGAAAGAATTGCTGATGGATCCATCGTTCCCAGTTGGATGATTCACGGGATTTCGAATATGCTCTCTGCGTTGTTTGTCATGTTCTAGAGCGAATCTGTTGGAAGACTTGGTGCAAGTATGCCCAATTATTAGAATACACCCTCGAACTGTATTCAAAGGTGATAAATCACTCTCCAGGAAGGAGGCAGCGCTGTGGATGAGCCCATTATTCCGGATCATGTACGCAGAAGGCAGCAGCGATCAAGAAACATCCGAGGAAGACAGTTCAGTCTCATGTTGTTTACTTTTCTCATTATTGCCGGGCTTGTCGCCGCTGCCTACCATATCTTCATCCCTAAGGACGAACCGTTTGTCTTGAGTTTCTTTACCTATGCCGAAGTTGGTTCGAGAGATTTCTTGGAGACTTTCACGACTCGCGGATACGTCAGGCCCCGATTCACATATCCATTAGCATCGGACATCTCAGGACAGATCGAAGAAGTTTACGTGCACGAAGGTGAGTATGTTCAGGCAGGAGATCCGATTCTCCGTCTTTACTCGGAGAAGTTGGTAGAGGAGCATCGCCAAGCAGAGAATGCTCTCATCAAGGCTGAACACTCCCTTGACGAACTGCGCCTTAGGCAGGAAATGGAACTAGAAAACCAAGTCTTGAAAGCCCAAGACGATGCAGCAGCAGTGGACAATGCTGAGCGGCAGCTCGCTCTGCAGGAAGAGCTCTTTAAGCTTGGTGCTATT
>JAAYMS010000043.1 GCA_012521295.1 Bacillota bacterium | reverse complement strand
CGTCAGGAGCGTACTTGTACCAGCCATAACCAAAGGTCTTCTTGAGTTCCTCTGGATCATCGCTGACTTGGTAGCCTCTCTGGCGTGCGTACTCAGCAATCTTCAGAGCTGCATCTGGATCGTATGGATAGAACAGTTCGCCATTACCCAGATCGAGTGCAAAGTTCTCCAGCCATTCCTGCATGGGCAGGATGTAGTATTCTGGGTATGCACCCAACGAAGGAATGTGAACTGGGCTCAAAGTTGCTTGGCCGTCTACTGCTTGGGCCAGATACTCAACGATGTTGATCGCCAGTGTCAGTGCCCAGCGTACTTCTTTATTGTCATAAGGTGCTACCGCTGTATTGAAGACAATACCGGTAATGCAGGGGTCGTTGTTAACAACCCAAGGATAGTTGAGCTGGTAAGCACGGATGGTTCCGCCCTGAGCCATGGCAGCGGCAAAACCTTCTGCGTCATGGTCAGCTACGTCAAGCTGATGGGTCAGCTGAGCAATGACCTTGGCGCTGCTGTCGTTAAAGGTCTGGAACAGCACATACTTGGGTGCGGGTTCGCCAAAGAGAATTCCGGTTGGAGACTTATCCCAGTCTTCTCTCTTTTCCCAAGCGGTCCAGTAGCCAGCTGGGTCATAGCTGTGCAGCTTGTAGGGGCCGGTGCCGATTGGCGGATCGAACTCGAACGCTACGACATCGTCCACGTTTTCAAAGATGTGCTTGGGCATGATGTAGGTGCAGCCCCAGCGATCTAAGAAGTTGGTGTGGAAACGAGAGTCGGGCTCTTTCAGTTCGATTACGACTTCATAGTCATTGGTCTTGTAGACCTTCTCTACTGCTGTGGAGAAGGTGGGATGACCGCTGAGACCCGGTTCAGCAATAAGTGTTTCGACTGTGAAGACTACGTCATCTGCAGTAAATGGTACACCGTCACTCCAGGTGATGCCTTCCCGCAGGGGGATGGTCAACTTGGTGAAATCCTCGTTGTAAATCGGATCACCAGATGCCATACCGTTGATAATCTGGCCAGTTGCGAAATCTACAGACCACAGAGGTTCGAAGATCAAGTTCTGCAGCCCACGGTCTCTCCAGCGCCAGCCTACCCATTCGTTAAAGTTGCTGGGGGTGCCAACGCGGCCAGTGAGCATGTTGACGATTAGTGTTTGGTCTCTTGGGAAGCCCAATTCCTGAGCAGAGACAACTGAACCGACAACAAGAACAGCCACTAACATCAGCAGGACTAACCTTGTCCTTCTCATTCCGATAGCTTACCTCCTCATTGTTTTGTTTTCGCTTTGCAGAATGAACGCTTCACAAATGCTGTTGAACCGGGTTAGCTCACCTCCTCTACAATCTTCTGATCTGAATACAGGTGGCATTTGACCTGAATTCCATCGACCATGTAATTTTCAGGTACCTTAATCTTGCAGATATCCATCACATGAGGGCATCTGCCGGCAAACTTACATCCCTGCCGCAGGTACTCTTCTTGCTCTGTCTCGGCGATGGAGATTCTGCCCTGCCACTTTCTATCTGGGTCAGCTTCGGGAATGCACTCCCGCAGAAGATGGGTATACGGATGGCGAGGGGTCATCAGAACTTCATGCACTGGCCCCATCTCCATGATGTTTCCTCTAAACATGATGGCGATCCGGCCGCCGAGGTAATAGGCGGTAGCCAAATCGTGCGTAATATACAGAATACCCATGTTGAGATCGTCGCGCAGCCGCTTGAACAGGTTAACAATGGACATTCTCAGCGACGCATCCACCATCGAAACTGGTTCATCAGCAATTAACACCGATGGATCCACCAAGAGAGAGCGGGCTATGGAAATCCGCTGGAGCTGCCCACCCGAAAACTCGCTGGGATAACGCCCTGCGACCTCGGCATAACTCAGCCCCACTGCCCGCAGTTTCTCATCGACAAGCCGCTCAGAATCTGCCCTGCTGGCGGCCAATTTGTAATTACGTACAGTTTCAAAGAGATAGCCTTCGACCTGGCGGAGCGGATTGAAGGTCTCAAACGGGTTTTGGAAAACCGCCTGAATACGTTGGGTATACCAGACCCGTGGGTTCCACTTTTCGTCTCTATTCTCGTAGATGATTTCACCTGAGGTTGGCTGTTCAAAACCCAGGATCATGCGTGCAGTAGTACTTTTGCCACAGCCGCTTTCCCCGGCGAGCGTAAACACCTCGCCGCGGTACATCTTAAAGGAAACATTGTCTACAGCCACGATCCTGTCTCGTGCCAAGAGGCTGCCGCGGAAAAAGACCTTAGTGAGATTCTTAGTTTCAAGAATGGGCTGCATCAGCTTTTCCCCCTTCCGCTGCCAGCCAGCAGGCTACCCGGTGCTCGCCCCTTGTGACAAATTCAGGCCGCTGCTCGCGGCAGATCGGCATTGCCATCGGGCAGCGCGGATGGAACGCACAGCCCTGCGGGACATCTGCCAATGAAGGCGGCTGCCCTGGGGCACTGACGCGTTCCCCAGTATCGCCAAACTGGGGCAGAGAATTGATCAAGAACTGGGTGTATGGATGGAGGGGATTCTTGAAAATCTCCACCGTATCCGCTTCCTCAATAATCCGGCCCGCGTACATGATTGCCAAACGGTCAGTTACATTGGCATGGATGCCCATATCGTGGGTGACCATGATGATTGTGTTGTGCAACTGTTCTTGAATATCTTTGAGCAGCTGAACCACACCCCGCTGCACTACCACATCAAGAGCAGTGGTCGGTTCATCAGCAAATATCACACTCGGCCGCCCAAGGGCTGCCAGGGCGATAGCCACTCTCTGCCGCATACCACCCGACAGCTGGTGCGGATATGCCTCGAGAATGCTGACGGGCAGGCCTAGTTTATCGATGTGTTCTTTGGCGGTCTCAAACATCTCATCTGCTGTCCGGCCGCTTAGATGGCTGCTTAAGAAATCTTTGTATGTTTCTTTGATCTTCTTGACCGGGTTGAAAATACTCATGGCCCCCTGCGGGACATAAGCCATGTACTGCCAGCGCAGCTTGCGCAGCTCCCGCTTATTGAGAGCGTAGACGTCGAATTCTTTACCGTCCTTGGTATAGTACACACCGCCTTCCACAAGGCGGAGAGGCCGGGCAATGGCAGCGTAGAGCGTCTTCATCAAGGTTGTCTTTCCGCAGCCGCTCTCTCCGGCAATACCGTAGATCTCATTCTTGCGGATCTGCATATCAACCCCGTCAACCGCCCGCACAACTTTCTGGCCGCCGGGTACGTCGAGGATGTAATGTGCTCTTAGATTCTCTGTCCGGAGTACAACATCGTTCTGCTTCATTATCTTGCACCCACTCTCTGCACCCGTGTCCGCGGATCAAGATATTCACTGATGCTAACTGACATCCAGTATAAAGCGATAAACAGCACTACAGAAAGGACCACTGGAGTCAGCAGCCAGTTCCATTTCCTCATCAAAATAGCTTGGTAATTTAGGGCCCATTTAAGGTTGGTGCCCAGAGTGGGAATATCCATGTTGGTGAGTCCTACAATAGAAAGGGTCATTTCCATGCCGATGGCCCAGGACATGTTGTTGATCAGTGTGGAGAATGCGAGGGGTGTAATGTAGGGCATATATTCTTTGAATACGAGTTCCATTGTCCTTGTGCCAGAAAGGATTGCTGTCTTTGTAAACTCTCGTTCTCTCAAGCTCAAAACCTGTGACCGAATGACCCGGGCATCCCAGG
>JAAYMS010000042.1 GCA_012521295.1 Bacillota bacterium | reverse complement strand
GTGTTGAGGATGAAGCAAATGGATAGAGCAGAGATTCGGGCCAAAGCGGTGGAACTCGCGAGGAAGGCTGGAATCGTCATCACCGATAGCGAGCGGGATCAGATTCAGATTATCGATTACGGTTTGGACCCCATCGATCCGCAGCTTAGTTTTCAGATCTTGATTTATGTGAACAATGATCGTTACTGCGCCAAAGAGCTAATCATGTTCCCAGGTCAAACCTGTGCTGAACACAAGCATCCTCCGTTTTTGGGTACCCCAGGTAAGCAGGAGACGTTCCGCTGCCGTTACGGCACGGTGTACCTCTATGTGCCGGGAGAGCCTACGCCCAACCCAAAGGCCACTATTCCTGCTGGGCGTGAAGAGCACTTCACCGTTTGGCATGAAATTGTCATGAAGCCTGGGGATCAGTATACTTTGATGCCCGACACTCTGCATTGGTTCCAGGCTGGACCGGAAGGTGGGATCATTTCGGAGTTCTCTTCGCCCAGTAGGGACGACTACGATATCCTGACCGATCCAACACTGGCCACCAACAAAGACCCTGGTTTGAGGGACTAATGCCGAGGCAGGGGAGGTCTGGCTGTGCAGTTCCTAATTGATAGTGCTAACTTGGCGGAAGTCGAAGAAGCATTCAGGCTGCCATTCGTTCAAGGGGTTACCACCAACACACGGGAGGTAGCCTATCATGGAGGAGCCGATCTGAAGGGGTATTTGTCCGAACTGCGCAGGATCGCCCGGGGAACTATTCACATCCAGGTGACCAGTGCGGACACGGACACCATGATCCGGGAAGGCAGGGCCTTGACCAAAGCGGTGGACGATATCCGGATCAAGATGCCGGTTACCGCCAATGGCCTCGCGGCTATGCAGGTTTTAGCCAGTGAGGGCATTGAGGTTGCGGCCACTGCGGTAAACACGGTGGCCATGGGAGTTCTGGCCGCGAAGATGGGTGCTGCCAGCGTGATCTCCTATTTTGGAGCGCTGGCTGATTTCGAGGAAGATGCCGGTGACCTACTGGCAGCCACCAAGGCAGCGTTTACTGCCTACGGATTCCCCACAGAGGTCTATTTCTTTGCCAAGAATGCCAAGCAGGTTAAGATGGGCATCCAGGCAGGTGCCGACGCTTGCCTAATGCCCCTGGCTGGGCTCAAGTCGCTCTTGGATCATCCGCTGTCCACCCGGGAAGTGGAGTTCATGAATGCGGAATGGGAACGGGTATACGGTTCTATTCGGTGGGATGAGGTTGTTTAGGGCGCTTGGCCCATAGGAACAGAGTATAGAAGACACGTTTGGTTTGAAAGGAATACTACCCGAAGCAATGATGAGCCCCGGTCGTGTGACCGGGGTTTTTTGCTGAGGTCTTGGGTGGTATAAACTCCTGAATGGGTACTTTCGGGAAAAAATCACATTAGTCTCGCGTTGCGGCTGCTTCGATTTGAGGAGTAACACTACCTAAGGTCACCTCTAGATCAAGGTATTTTGAATGGATCTTGTTATTATCATGGATATCGACGAATATGTGATGATGGTCACCTTGCAACGTATCGCGCAGTCCAACGTTGAGGACCAGTTCTCCTGCATCCCAGCGCTTTTCTGCCACGTCAAACAAATCGGGCCTATGAGTCACGTCATACCCGTCTATTCGGAAAATCAAAGTTGACAGATCGAGGGCTTTCAGCTCTCCCAATTGCGGGTCTTCACGGCGCACGGCAGGACTGATTCTAATCGGGATATTGCCCTTCCTGAACAACTCAGCTACTGCCTCGGGGGACGGCATTACGCCCGATGGCGTTGTGTCGAGAGTGACGATGGGTGGAGCCAATTTCTTATAGGACTGTATAGCGCTGTGTATTGGATCGTCACCACTGTCAATCAGTAGCGTGAGAATGAAACTGACCAGCCCGTTCTTTTCTACCAGCGAACTTCGATAAACATGGGTGTCAACTAGCTCACCAAGCTTGTCCCTTAGTGCTTGCCCGAACAGTCCACGGACTATGTTAACACCCGCACCTTCTCCTAGCAACACAAACGGGTCACGAACTGCCTTCCATAACTTTTTGGATTCCATTTTCTTCAGTGGTTTGCTGATGGAGTAGAGTATGTCGAACAATGTGCTTCCCATTTTGCTGTTTATCAACCTGAAAGAATCCGGCCCGTCAACGGTATCGTTCAGAGGAGTCGCCATTTGTGAGATCTCTGAAAAGTCTTGCCTGAACATGAAATCTACTACGCGGTCGATAGAGCGCTCTACAAACTCGTTTTGCCAAAAGCGCAATCGCAATGAATCAACTAATCCCGGCCTATACACACGGATAACTTCAATAAGCAGACGCATCAAAAAGATGACTTGCTGGAAATTGGCAGTTAGGGATGGGAGGTGCTCCGGAGGAATCCTGGTGTAAATCCCTTTGAAACGCTCCGACGTAACGGTGAGAAGATTATCGTCTGTATCGGAGAACATGGCGAGACATTTAAGAGGATCCTTGAACAGCTCCGAATCGTGTTCATGTACAGCAATGATGTCGTAGAACAGCTCAATAAGAGCATGCTCAATGACCGTATTAGTTCGAAGAATGCTGGGAGGATGGTCATCGCCAAAAATAGGGTGAGCATCGGCAAAGCCTGAAAAGCTGTTAATTTCGTCAGCAACACCAGTTGGGTCCTGGCTCAGAACACCCCCCTTTTCCATGCGGGCATAATGGGGATACCAATCAGCTAGTTGGTGGCCCAGCCATCCGCAAGCCAGCGCGAGGTCCGCTTTACAGGGTTTGCTGCTAGATGATCTCTGCCATTGGTCTATCAAAGCATAACCAAAGAAGGGCAACCCCTGGGCGTTATCTGGGACGGCGTTGTGAGCGTAATCGTAGATGGTTAGGCCAGTTGTGACATGGTTGGTTGAGATCGTGTCGGCACTGTTCGCTCCGTACACGAAATGGTCTAAGTTGCCTTCGCAAGCTTCTACTAGCTCCATATTAATGCTGGCGTCGCCCTCATCAGCACGATCGCGGGCCTTCCTCAAGGCTCGGAGATTTATGTATGGGTGCATGAATGGGCCCCACATGAAACACGGCAACACTGGCAACATCAAGGTCAAGGTGAGCAAGCGCCTCAACTTGATACGTACTCTATTCATCAAAATTGTGCCTCCTCCAAAAAGTGATCTCTGAAACACAAAATTGTGCCCTCCTCCAAAAAGTGATCTCTGAAACACAAACGTCCACGCGCCGGGTTGGTCTCTTGTCTTTCTATTGCGACTCCAAGTAATGCACCAACCGAGGTAGGAAATCCTACCAGGAGCATCGATCTTCCAAGCACTAAACCGATAGTACTCAGGCTACCATAACGAGCCATCGTTAGAAAAGTGAATGCAATTCCAATTTGAGGTGTATTGGAAGAATTCGGTATAAATCAGCCAATTCCTCCTAGTGTTTTTGAGCCTACGATTTTTGTCGGGTCCAAGCGTTTGAAACAGAACGTCGCCAAACGGGAGCGCGTTGCGATAACGCTGATCCTAACTAACGAGGGTTATTGTGTGAAGGCTTGAGACACAGGTTTTAACCTTTCTAACTATCGTAGAGCATTGAGGCGGCTAGTGTCGAGAATTATGGGATGGTGGTTCCTCGCGTTCAAATCAGCGCTGTTGACAGACTGAAGACCAGTCGCTTGCACCGGAAGGTACAGTCATGTGTTGGACAGGCTGTTTTGCCCGCGTCTCAGTGTTCTTTCCACTGGTCGTTGGCAGAAGAAGGAAATTGCAATTAGCGTGGAGAAAGCACTATTGTAGAATATAGCGTAAAATTGAACTGCATTCAGTTCAGACTCTTTGGTGTATGAATCGGTTGTCACTAGTATCAATGAGACACGGCATTGGCGAGGCGGTCCAGAGACCCGCTAGGGAGATTACCATGGGGGGTGTCTATGAATGTCGAAGTTGGCCCTAAACGTCTTTTTGGCCAAAGAGTCTTGCGTTGAGTTTGATTCTGTTGTTCACAAGAAACATGTTCGCAAGAAAGTCCCCGTAAGGAATGACTTGGGTTTTGAGGGTGTGATCTGCTTTGGGGAAAACACCAGGTATGTGCCTAAATGGCTGGACTGGCTGCGAAACGGCATAGAAGACGATATCCATGATGTGTTCAACAGTTCTACAAGAGCAGTCTTACTGGTGAGGACTCTAGGCAGGATTTTTGCATTAGCGTTTGGGCATGGTAGGTTTATGCTTGCTTCGGAGGCACTCGTGCTAGACTTCGGCATACGCGTGACTCTAAATGGTGTTGACCCTGACAGCCTACGGGCTATGGATACTGTTACGATTGCAGACATAATACTACACGAAAAGAAGCAAACAAGCCGACAAACATCCATCCGTACCTTTAGGAGCGATGATCTCGGTTCTCTTTTGCAGAGGCTCACAGGAACGCCCCGGAATTCAGAATATGGCACGAGCATCTCAGGACGAGAATCTGTCAAGTTAACTACGGGAGTGGAGTTTGACAACATTACCACATTGTGTAAAAAGCTCTACTCCCTATACATTTCCGATCGTTATAGGGAACACTTCAGTTGGTACGACAACGTCCGGAGCGTTTCGGATCCGGAGCTAGTTGACGCGCTCGACGGAGAATTGCTCGAAGCAATACAGCAGAACGATCACGACAGGTTCTACTTAGCTCCGCCTGAAGTGATTGACTGGGAAACTATAGACGGCTTCTCCTTTACGTCAAAAGGGCCGCTCTGGTCGGATCTTTGTGCGAAAGCATACTTGGACTATTTCAGAGCCCGTGAGCGGGACGTGCGATCTGTAAAGACTCACTACGTGTTTGCTAGGAGTGACATGGATATATAACATAAGTGGAGAGTATATAACTGCATAGTCTACGAGACTACTCGTGGCGACGATACCTATGTGCTGTTCAACGGTCACTGGTTTAGAGTGCAAAAGGATTTTGCCGCATTAGTGAATGATTCGGTAAAAAGAATCCCTGGAGCGGACATAAGCCTGCCGCCATGTTACATCGGTGAAAAGGAATCTGACTATAACGTCAGGGCGTCTCGGGAAACAGGCTTCCTATGCTTAGACGCCAAGACGATTGGCATTGGTGGCAACCAAGTAGAAGTATGCGATCTTCTGACTGACAAGAACCAGTTGATTCACATCAAGAAGTGGAGGAGTTCCGCCTCGTTAAGCCATTTGTTTCTTCAAGGGACGAATTCAGCAGAGTCGCTTTTACGAGATGAAAGCTTCAGACTGGCCACTAGGCAGTTGATCGAGCAGACAAAGCCGGGCTTTCCGACAGCGATTCACAGAGAAGGTGCAGGTGAGCTGGAAGTCGTCTTTGGGATAGTGTACAGCAGGGATGTACCTGTTCACAAAAGACTACCATTCTTTTCAAAACTGAGCATGATGGATGCGGCAAAGGCTTTACATGCTCAGGGAGTTAAGGTTTCTGTGACTAGAATCGCGGAAATAGAGACGAGAGCAGAAGCTGTTTAGTTTTGTGATAGGGCGTTGATTCGCCGCGAGTTGCAGTTAAGTCATGGGTCGTTCCTGATTGGTGTTTGGCAGTCGGCCATTCCTATCCAGCCTATGTTAAGGAGGTAGAAAAATGGCGATTACTAAGGCGGTGGTGAGAAACTATAAGTGCTTCCGCGACTTTGTGGTGGAGCTCAATTCCGATGTAAATATCATTGTAGGGGATAACGAGGCGGGCAAATCAACGCTATTGGAGGCCATAAACCTTGCGTTAACCGGTCGCCTAAACGGACGGAGCGTTCAGTATCAACTCTCGCCTTATCTTTTTAACTTGTCTGCTGTTGAGGAGTATTTGACGGCAGTTCGTTCGGGTAAGAAGGAGATGCCGCCCAGTATCTTGATCGAAGTCTATCTTAAGAATCAAGACGATTTTGCCAGTCTTCTCGGCACCATGAATTCGGAGCGCGAAAATGTGCCGGGGGTTCGTCTGTCGATCGAGTTTGATGATTCTTATGCCGAAGAATATCGTCGGTATCTTGGGAATCCTGATAAGGTTCGCACCGTGCCCATTGAATATTATAAGGTGAGCTGGTGTTCGTTTGCTGATTCATTTCTGACGACAAGAAGTGTTCCTGTTAGAACGGCATTACTGGACGTATCGGACTCACCCAGAAGTTTTGGAACGGAATCTTACATCCTCGATATTATAGACAGCATTTTGGACGAGCAGCACAGAGTCGATTTATCTCTTGAGTTTCGCCAACTGAAAGAACAGTTTTCGCTCAAACAGGCGATTCAGTCTATAAACTCGTACCTTCAGCAGAAAGGCCAAGAGATTACGGACAAGGAACTCTCTGTATCCGTTGACGTTTCAGGCAAGACGAGTTGGGAGAAAACTTTAACTGCGTATTTGGACAATGTCCCCTTTTCATCTGGGTCTATGTTACAATTCCGGACATGATGATAAGATAGTACTATGAGAGCAAAGGAGACTGATCATGTCCAAAATCCGACAGCGCTATGACGATGAGTTCCGCAAGAACGCAGTCAAACTCAGTT
>JAAYMS010000041.1 GCA_012521295.1 Bacillota bacterium | reverse complement strand
TTTTCTGATATAATAATCGATATGCTGACCATCGCGGAAGAAAAATACTAACAGGAGGTTTTTATGAAAATCAAGGAGTATATCATTTTCGATCTAGATGGAACCCTCAGCGACCCTGGTGAGGGGATCGTCGGCTCACTTGCCCACGCCTTAAAGCAGTTTGGAATAGAGGCAAGCCCCGAAATCCTGAAGAAGTTTATCGGCCCCCCGCTGGTAGATTCCTTCCAGACGTACTTCGGCTTTGATGAGGAAAAAACTGCCGAAGCGATCCGGCTTTATCGAGCGCACTTCCATGGTGATGGCTTGTTCAAGAATGAAATCTATCCCGGGATTCCAGAACTGTTGGAGGATCTGACGAAGGCAGGAAAAACTCTGGCAGTAGCAACCACAAAGCCCGAAGTGTATGCATGGCAGATCTTAGAATACTTTGACATCGACAAGTTCTTCAAGAGAGAATTGGTCACCGGCAGCTACCTTGATGGCAGAAGGACCAATAAAGCTGAGCTCATTGGAGCAGTTCTCGAGCAGCTAGATGACGAGCCGCAAAAGATGGTCATGATCGGTGATCGCAAGTTTGACATCATCGGTGCCAAGAGCAACGGCATAGATTCGATAGGTGTCACCTATGGTTACGGTGAACGCGAAGAACTCGAAGCATACGAACCGACAGCCATTGTAGATTCGGTGGCGGAACTAAGAACGCTCTTGCTGGGAAGCTGAAACCACCTTCATCACATGCCTCTCAATAGTTCCAAGAAAGGCTCTTCAACCAAGAGCGGATGACTCGCGTATCTCCGATGCGTTGGTGCGATTGTACTCAATGGCTAACAGGAATCATAGGGTAACTAACGAATCTAGTCAACAAATACCAAGAAGGGTGTGGTCTCATGACCCGCAAGACACTGTTTGCCCTGTTCATTATTGCCGTTGCCGCCTTTGCCCTTTCCTCCCAGACAGAGGCATGGACAGAGGTTAGTTATACATCAACGTGGTCAGATGAGCTCAATGGAGAAGAACCAGAGACAGAAGACGCGCTTATCCAAGTAGAATACGATGATTTCACTCAGCTGTATGGTACCTGGTACATTTGGACACCGAGCGGCTTTACAAGCCATGGCTTCACTCCTGGAGCGGAACAGGGCCGGGTGGTTATAAACGAAGACGGAACCTACCTCATGTTCCACTCTGCATGGGATATCTCAGAACCAACCGAGGGCAAATGGCGCCTCGCGTTTCCGAGAGAAATTAATGGCGAGATTGTCACTGCCATCATTCTGGAAAACGGGGTTACAGGCAGCGATTGGGCGGTAGCGCCCTCACCCAGCGGAAAGATCCGGCTCCTCTGGGCCATGAAGTGGTCAGATGGTTCTGCTACCTGGGTATTTGACTCTGAGCTGCATAAATAGTACTACACGCTGTCACGATTAGAAGCTTCCTTCATCATCTCATAGTACCCCACATACTTGTCCGAAAATGCACTGTCCTTCAGAAATACGAAGTTAAACTCACGTGTCGCATCGAAGCCTACGACATCAATTTGGTGCAGCTCTCCCGCCACCAGTTCCTGTTGGGCAGCAATCTCGTACAAGAATGTGATGCCAATATTGCTCGCCACCAACTTCTTGATGGCAGCCATATTCCCGATCTCGATGATATTCTGAAAACTGTCTAGGGAGTAGTTGTACTGCCTCAGGATGTTCTCAAAGATTTCCCGAGTCCCCGACCCTTTTTCCCTAAGGACAAGCGTGGATTCTAGGATCTCATCGAACTCAACCTTCCTACCTACATAAGTAGAGCTGGGAGCGCAGACCGGGATAAACCGCTCCCGACTGAACACTAGCGAATGATACTGCGCTTTGCCGATGATTCCCTCAATCAGCGCAAAATCCAGTTCACCTTGATGCAGCTTTTCCAGCAGAACCTGGCTGTTCCCCACTTCCATGTGGATGTTCAGCCGCGGATTGGTGCGCAGCACCTCAGCGATAACCTGGGGCATAAGATACTCGCCAATTGACAGGGTAGCACCGAAATAGATGTCCTCCCTGTGACTCCCTCTACTGGTGACATGCCGCTCGAACCGATTTGCATCTGCTGCGATGCGAGTTAATAGGTCACGCAGTTCTTTCCCTTCCGGCGTGAGGTTCAACCGTTTATTCTCATAAATAAGCAGCTTACACTTGTACTTCTCTTCCAAGAACTGAATGTGCTGCGTGACGGCTGGCTGGGTAATATGCAGATGCTCTGCGGTTTTTGTATAATTCCCAATCGCACAGAGGGCCAGAAATGTCTTGTGTCTGAAGTCTATCAAGGCTTGCCACCATCCATAACCATAGTTTATTGTTGAATAAGAAACGATAATTTCAGTTTATACCAGGGGCGTGGTAGAATCAACAAGGATAGGAGGAATAGACATGGCAAAATACACAAAACACGTTCCTGGAGTACTTCTATGTTTAGCAATTGCACTGACGGCACTAATCGCGACTAACACTCTTCCGCTGGACTTGTTTGGTCTCGCCCTTCTCTCACTCCTGATTGGGATGGCACTGAACCCGGTGGTTTCCAAATATGAGTCCTTAGGCGTAGGGATCGAGTGGACTTCGAAACGCATCCTACGTGTCGGTATCATCCTGACCGGAATCAGCCTCAGCTTCGCTCAGGTTGTTCAGGCAGGTAAATATGCGATGGTTCTCTTGGTTTTCACTCTGAGTACAGCCTTTGGTGTTGGGTATATCTGCAGCAAGGTGTTCAAGATTAACTGGAAGCTTTCCAGCCTGCTCTCGGTCAGCACAGCTATCTGCGGAGGTACAGCGGTTGCCACGGTGGGCCCCGTCATCAAGGCGAAGGATAAGGAAATCGCTTACGCCCTTTCGGCAACGTTTATTTTCGACCTTCTGACCGTAATCCTCTTCCCTTGGTTTGGCAAACTGATCGGCCTTACCGATACAGGTTATGGCCTTTGGGTCGGAACAGCGGTCAACGATACCTCGTCAGTAATCGCCGCGGGATACGCGTTCTCAGACACAGCAGGGGCTCTGGCTACCATTGTGAAACTTACTCGGACGCTTTTCATCGTGCCTATCGTACTTGTCTTTTCTTGGATCTTCGCCAAGAAAGAACTACAGAGCAACCAGAATGAGCGGACAAAAATCAAAGTGACAAAGATCTTCCCGTGGTTTATCTTAGGTTTCCTAGGAATGGTCGCTGTCCGAAGCACTGGCCTTCTCTCCGCACCGACAGTCAGTGGTATTGCATCAGCAGCTAAGTTTATGCTGGCTACCGCCCTAGGAGCCATCGGTTTGAAGACAAGCTTCCAAGAAGTTGCCGGTGTAGGTGCTAAGCCAATGGTTGCTGGCGTTGCAATTGACATTTCGGTAGTGATTGTAGCGCTGTTTGCTCAGGCACTAATTCTGAGGTTCATACCCTAAGAACATATTAAAGAAGCGCCGCTGATCCCTTTTGTGGGAGGCGGCGCTTCTTTATGGCTCTTATTCTTGCACTTGCAAGAGTATTTGGTTTGGTAAGCAAAAACTCAGCTGGTAGTCATGTTCTACCCAGCCAAAAACGTGTACGCAGACTTGATCCGGGCAGGGCGATGAGGCAATTCGGGCTTTACCGTCCTTTACCTCAATCGTCGATTCTCCAATGATGCCCTCCACCTTGAAAACTGCGTCTTTGTTGAGAGGATAAACCTGCTGGGTGTCTGACGCTGTGTTGGTTACCACCAGTGCAGCACCCTGTACAGCACCACGAGTACGCCAGTGGGAGAAACCAAGCAGCAATAATCCGGCCACTGCTATAATGCAGATCAACAGCAGATCGCCTTTCCTTAATTTACGCTTTTTCTCCTTGGCCATATCGTTCTCTCCCAACTATTTGCTCAATGCATTATTAACAGCTTCAATGATACCTTTGCTTGTACCTGTTGCTCCAGTAACAACATCAACATCGGTAGATTGAGCCTCAATGATAGCTCCAGGAATGGTGTTAAACGCTGCATCAGACAGGACTGGGGTTTCATCTTGGCTCAGAACATTGATGGCAGCGATCTTTCCACCTTCAATGACAACTTCCACAGAAATTGTGCTCTTAAAACCTCTACCCTCGCCGGTGTATGTTCCATCTGTCAAGCCACCAAGGGCATCTTTGACAGCAGCCAAGACAGCACGGCTTGTTACACTGGCACCAGTGATGACGTCCACGTCAGTGCTCTGTGCTTCAATAATGGCATCAATTACAGTAAAGCCTGCATCACCGAGGAATGGGGTCTCCTTATGCTCAAGTACTTCAATAGCAGTAATCTTGCCACCTTCAACGGTAACTTGAAGAGTAATTGGGCCATTGTGGCCATTCGCCTTGCCTACATAGACTCCATCATTCCAGGCAAAAGCGGCCATGGAAAGGGCAAGCACCAAAGCAACAGTCAAGACACTGATCGTTCTTGCTTTCTTCATTTTTCCACCTCATCAGCTTTAGGAAGTAATAGAGCTGCACAGGACGAGCCTGTGCAGCGTTTTCCATAACTTACTTGCTCAGAGCAGCGCTCTCGCCAGCGATGCGTCCGAAAACGATGATATCGGTCTGAGCGTTGCCGCCGAGACGGTTACCAGCATGGATACCACCGGTAACTTCACCAGCAGCGTAGAGGCCGGGGATGGGTTCTCCGTCAACAGAGATAACCCGAGCCAGAGTGTCGATTTCGAGACCACCCATGGTGTGGTGCACAGCTGGTGAACGAGGAGTTGCATAGAAAGGTGCAACTTCTACTTTGTAGTCGCCGAAATTCGGCTTGCCAAAGTCTGGGTCAAACTGGTTATCCACGTAGGAGTTGTATTTCTCGATTTCAGCTACGAAAGTTGCTGGATCGATACCGAGTTTCTCAGCCAGTTCTTCAAGGGTATCTGCCTTAATAACGTTACCCTGTTCGAGCATATCAGTGATGTCTCTGTCACCAACAATCTGAGCGTCGGTAATGATGAAGAACAGAGCATCCTCTTGATCCAAGGCAGCGGCAGACAGTACGTCACGGCCTGCATACTCGTTGACAAAGCGCTTACCCTGCTTGTTTATGAAAACTTGGGTTTCTGCACTTCCCCAAACGCCGGAGAACAGACTGCCGTCTACTGGGTGAGAGCTGGGCATGAGCTGAATGAAGCCCATTCCTACGAGGTTGGCACCAATTTCTCTTGCCATCAGGATACCATCACCAGTGATATGAGGCGAGTTGGTGGAAGGCATCTCGAGAGGCATCTCTTTCCAGTAAGTGTTGTACTCAGCTCTGAGTTCACGGTTTTCACCGTAGCCACCTGTTGCCAGAACAACACCGCTTTTCGCCCGCAGAACGATTTCGTCCTTGCCCTTCTGAGCCTTTACGCCTACTACACGGCCATTCTCGGTGATGAGCTCTACACCCCGGGTGTTGGTCATGATCTGAACGCCGTGTTCTAAAGCAGCTTTATTCAGGGTCTCGATGTAGTTGTAGCCAGAGCCGGTTGGGTTGGTCCGAGGCCACAATGCACCAAGCACAGTGTAGACATAATCGTCAACAACTAGGCCATAGCTTTCGAGCCACTCAAGTCCAGCCTCGGCATTTTCAGCCAAGGTGCGGACGAGTTCGTAGTTACCGGTAATGGTGTAACCATTTCGGTCGGTACGTTTTCCACCCAGATAGGTGTGGATCATGTGTAGTTCGACACTGTCAAAAAGGTAGTCAGTATTGCCGCTCTCAAGATATTCTCTGATCTGGCCCTGCAGAGTAACTAAGGTTGGGCCAAAGTCGCCGTATTCTGCTGGGTCCTCATCTAGGAAAGCCACCAGATCAGCCATCAGTGCGTCGTTCATGGGCATTGTAGCCTGCCGTTTAGGTACAACTGCGTTAAAAGCGCCGCCAGCGATAATGGTGTTACCGCCGAGGAAAGGTGCTTTTTCAATCAGAATGACACTGGCACCATTTTCAGCTGCCGAAACAGCCGCTGCAAGGCCAGCACCGCCGCCACCAACAACTACAACATCAGCTTCGTAAGTCTGGGCGCCGACGAAGGTGCTGAGCATCATTACCAGCGCCAAAGCTAAGCCTAATACTTTTTTCAAGCAAAATCCTCCTCAATGTCTGATGTATAAAGTAGTGAGATCTGTGATTGTGCTCTCAGTCACATTCACGAGCAAAAATAGTGAGTGAAGCGGTGCTCCACCCTTCCTTCTCTGCGGCCACAGTGAAGTTTTTTGTCACGACACCTTATATTCGTGAATCAGTTCGCAATCCCTGTCGGCTACCAATCAAATTACATTATTATAACCAGCTCTTTACGCAGGGCGTTTAGCAGACAGCAGGCGGCATATAAGAATCGCCTCCACAAAGATTACTGCTGGGCAGCGCCTTTGAGCAGGATTTTCCACGCCAAAACCTAAGTGATCAAGATGTGAACGATGTTAACGTCTATCTTGTAAATAGCGGCAATGTTAGGAGGTATTTCGGTGAAAGACACTACCAAATTCCCTTCCCCCATCTACCAAGAAACTGTGTTAGCACCCATTTTCGATACCTTTAAGGCTGAATACTACAGCGACATGATGTCCATCAACTACGCTCACGCTGCAATGTTAGTAGAACAGGGAATTCTTACTCAAGAGGAAGGGAAGCAGATTATCTTAGCTCTCAAGGAGATCGAGGAGGAAATCGATTTAGACAGCTTGGAGTATACCGGAGAGTACGAAGACCTCTTTTTTTACGTAGAAAAACAGCTTATCAATAGAATTGGCATTGAAACAGCAGGGAAACTTCACACCGGACGCAGCCGCAATGACCTCAACATTACCCTGTTTAAAATGAAGACCAAGCAGTATATGCGCACCCTTCTAAATCAACTGCTGTACCTGCAGAGGACACTTCTCAGACTTGCAGAAGATAACAAAGACACCATCGTCGTAGCGTACACACACGGTCAGCCTGCACAACCCACCACGTTCGGTCATTATTTGGGTGCCCTCATTGAGATCTTAAACCGCGACTTCCAGCGCCTGCTGAACGCCTATCACACTACTGATCGGTGCAGTATGGGTGCTGCAGCAATCACAACGTCTGGTTTTCCCCTAAACCGTGAACGGATGGCAGAACTTCTTGGCTTTGCCGGGCCTCAAGAGAACTCATACGGCTGCATCGCAGCAGTAGATTATCTCTTGGAAGTATACAGTGCGGTCAAGATCTTGTTCATTAACTTGGGTAGGTTCGCCCAAGACCTAGGGTTCTGGACGTCGTTTGAAGTTGGACACCTCTATGTTCCCAATGAGTTTGTGCAGACCAGCTCAATCATGCCTCAAAAGAGGAACCCCGTTGCGGTGGAGCATATCCGCGTGCAGGCATCCATAGTGGTCGGTATGTGCGAGACTGTCATCAGTGCGCTGCACAACACTCCGTTTACCGACATGAATGATGCAGAGGATCCGATTCAGACGGTAGCTTTTGAGGCCCTAGTAAGAGGAGAGCGCTGTTTGAAACTGATCGCCGGCTTTACCGGCGGGCTCCAGGTTGATGAAGAAAAAGTGCATAAACATATTGGAGAGAACTTTGTCACCATTACTGAACTAGCCGACTCCCTTGTACGTGCCGAAAACATCAGCTTCCGGACCGCGCATGAAATCTGCAGCCTACTCGTCCGCGGGCTGATTAACCGCGGCCTCACACTCGACAAGCTGGACTACGATGAGTTCAGCGTGGCGTTCACAGAGGTGACAGGCAGGAAGCCGCAGATCAACAGCGCCCAACTACAAGAGTTCTTAGAGCCAACGCATTTCGTCAAGGTGCGAGACGTGTACGGCGGCCCCGGGCCACAGGCCCTTTCCGCTAGCCTGAAGAGATACAAGGCACAGCTGCATTCTTATGAAGAAGAGCTTGAAAAACTAGAACAGCGACAGATAGAGGCAGCGGACAGATTAGAAGCGGCCATTTCCCAGATTCTATCATAATCAAGAAAAACAGGCGTCTCCGCTTGGGGACGCCTGTTTCGCTTGGATTCACTGTGTCAGCCTTTCAGGCCAGACAACTGTACTCCCTTAATGATATGCTTTTGGAAGATCACAAATACGATCAGAACTGGCACAATAGCACAGGTAGATGCGGTCATGATAAGATGCCAAGCTGTGGTAACCTCGTTCGAGAAGAACGAGATACCCACTGGTATCGTCCGCATGCGAGGCGACTGCGCTACAATCAACGGCCAGAGGAAGGCATTCCAGTTGCCCAAGAAGTTGAAAATGACTAGTGCTGACAGGGCAGGTTTTACCTGAGGAAGGGCAATACGCAGGTAAACTCCCAGCTCATTGAGCCCGTCGATGCGAGCAGCATCAAGGAGGTCATCGGGAACACCTTCATAGAACTGCCTGGTGAGGAAGATCCCAAAGGCCGTGATCAAACCTGGAAACATAATCCCTAGATAAGTGTCCCGCAGCCCGAAATCCACAGACATGATATACCAAGGGATAATGAGCATCTCGGTGGGTACCATCAGCGTAGCAAGAATGGCCATAAAGATCACATTCTTGAACCGAAACTCTAGCTTAGCTAAGGTATATCCTACAAGAGAGTCAAAGACAAGGACACTAATGGTCGTGCACACCACGACTACGCTGCTCACCCACAGCCAGCGGAGAAAACCGGTATTCTTCATGAGATACTGGTAGTTTTCCAGCTGAAAGCTCTGGGGCAGGATGTTGACGTCATAAATCTCCCACGGCGTTTTAAAGGAGGTAAAGAACATCCAGATCAAGGGAAAGATCATAGCTAAAGCTCCCAGGGTTAGGCACACATAAAGGGCACTTTGCTGCAAGACTCTGCGCTGCCGCACATTTAACACTGCCACGTTATCCCTCCTCACCTAGTACTCAAACTTCCGCGTCACGAGTTTCATCTGGATCATGGTAATCACCAGCACGATTACAAACAAGACAACCGTCATAGCCGAAGCACGGCCCATATCGAACCGATGAAACGCGGTACGATAGATGTGGAGTACCGTCGAAATGGTGCTGTTTAGAGGCCCACCTAAGCCCTCGTTCGACATGTTCATCACTTCTGAGAACACCTGCAGGTACCGAATACTGCTCATGACCACCACAAACACGATAGTAGGATTGAGAAGTGGCAGCGTAATGCGGAAAAAGATTTGGCGGGAGTTGGCCCCGTCAATCTGTGCCGCTTCGTAGAATGTGTCGGGAATCATCTCTAACCCTGCTAGGAAAAGGACAATTTGAAACCCTACCCCATGCCAGATGATCATCGCGAGAATCGAAAACAGTGCCGTATCTGGGTTGCGCAAGAATTGAATCTGTTCGAAGCCTAGATCCAGGAGAATGCGGTTAAAGATTCCGATATGGGGCTGATACATAAAACGCCAGACCCAGGCGACCGCTACAACCGATGTAACATAGGGAACGAAATACAAAGCTCTAAAAAACGGCACCAACCGCTTGATATTGTACAGCATGAGGGCAATACCCAGCCCAATGATTATCTGGAGAGGGACGCCCACAAGCGCATAGGTAAAGGTATTTTTCAGTGCAATCCAAAACACTTCGTCGGCAAAAATATCTCGGTAATTCTGCAACCCTACGAATGGCCGCTCTGCTGCCAGCATGGACCAGTTTCTCAACGAGATATTAAAGGCATACAAGGCTGGGTAAAACCTGATGAAAGCAAAAAACAGCAGGGGTATACCCATAAATGCAAATGCCCATCGTTCCTGCTGCTGCCTTAGAGTCAAACGCTTTTGTCGCCTCAGCATGACGTCCCTCCTCAAAAGGTTGGGGGAGAAATCTCCCCCAACCCATTACTACTCTTACAGAGAGTTAAAATACTCGTCGCGCACCTTCTGCAGATCCTCAACAAGTTGATCGAGGGTATCCTTAACTGGTGCGTTGAGCAGGAGAACTTTGTCGACCGCATCAATGATCAGCTCCCGCTCCTTCTGCTCATCCACGAAGAATGTGGCATGGGAGTACTCAAGCCCACGGACAAAAGGCCCGTATACAGGGTCGTTTCGCAGTTCCGGATCTTGCGCCAGTTCGCGGCTGGCTGGGAGTTCGCCAACCCGCTCAAGCCATACACGCTGCACTTCATCACTGGTAATAAACTCAAGGAACTTCGCGGCTGCCTCGAGCTTCTCACCAGTCGCATTGCGGGTAATTGCATGAGCCCAGAAGGAACCAAAGTTGGCCTTCTCGCCACCGATTTCCTTAACTGGTAGTTCTGCTACAGCCCAGTTTAAGTTGGGGTTAGCCGAGATGGTACCAATTCCAAAGGAGCCATCTACAATCATCGATGCTCTGCCAGCTAGGAAGGTATCACGATACAGACCGCGGCCCTCTTCTTCGCCTACACCGTACTTCCGAGACCAGTCGATCCACCATTCCATTACTTCGTAAGCGGCAGGGTCACTGTTCATGGTTACAGTGCGGTTGTCTTCGCTCAGAGGTGCTACACCCCACTGCCGCAGCAGTACTTCACGGAAGAGATGCCAATCCTGGCCAGTAACGTTCCAGCCATAGCCGGACCGGACAAGGGCTCCCCGATCGGTACGGCGAGTCAGCTTAATGGCCATCTCGAGGAGTTCATCCCAAGTCGCAGGAGGCCCATCGAACCCTTCTTCTTTAAAGTGATCAACGTTGTAGAAGAGGGCCAAGCTGCGTACCGCAGTAGGCAGTGCCCAGTACCGGCCATCCACCTTCACAGCGTTAACCATAGGAATAAAGCGGTTCTCGATTTCTTCTACAGAGAAGTACTCCTCAGGCAGAGGCTGCAGAAAGCCTTCCTTAAGGTACATGGGCAGCCAGCCATAGAAGATGTTCAGCACATCTGGCCCTTGGCCAGCGGCTACCGCTGCTGCAACTTGCTCATTAAAGGAGTCATACGGGAATGTGATGTGTTCTACCTTGATTCCAGGATTTTGCTCTTCAAAGACCTTAATCAGCTCATCAATAAGTTTGACCTTCGACTCATAGTAATACTGCCAGTATTCAATTGTCACTTGTGCCAACGATGGCGCTGCAAAGGCAAGCACCATGAGTACCGCTAAGGATAAAGCGAAAATCCGATTCTTCACAGCAAATCCCCCTTTTGTGATAATTTTAGCCAGAAAAACAGGTTGCTTGTATTTTCACCCCTTTCAATCAGAAGATCGATGTCAGTAAACTTCAGAAAAATGGATTGAGGTTTCCCCCAAACCGAGCACCCCCGAGACCGCTCCTAGAATTGCGCCGTCTTCTTGCAGTTCAGACAGCTCTATCTGCGGCGCATAGGGGCTGAGTTTCTCTACGATTTCCCGGATTGGTACGATCAGCTGGTTCCCCGCTCTGGATAGCCCGCCACCCAGCACAACCCTTTCCACATCTAATAGCGAAGCTAGATTGGCCACCAGAATCCCTAAGTAGGTTGTGGTCTGCTTGACCAGTTCCTGACAATACGCATCATCCAGGAGGGCAGCCTCAAAGACTTCTTTGGCGGTAATCCGAGACAAATCTCCTGCCACCAGTTCTCTTAGTTTGGGCCCCTTCTCTGGATCTCCAGTTAACTCTTGAATAGCTTGACGGGCAATACCGGGCCCCGCAGCAATCGATTCGAGGGGGCCAAATCCAGTAGATTTTTCGATGGGCCCTAATGCACCGAGCAGCCAGTAGCCCACTTCTCCAGCCGCGTTGTTCGAGCCTTGGTATACATGACCGTTGAGGACCAACCCGACCCCAATACCTGTACCAATGGTGATAGCAGCACCGTTTTCAACTCCCCTGAGGGCACCGCGCCACAGCTCACCACGGGCAAAGCAGTTCACATCGTTGTCAGCAAAGAACGGTACACCAAAGCGTTCTGTAATGATTTTGCCGATGTCTAGGCTTTCCCAGCCAACTCCGGGAGCGTGACTCACCTTCTGCCCCTTCGAATCAGTTACACCCGGGATACCCAAGCCTATACCGCGCAGACCCGCTGGTGGCATATCAGAGAGTTGAATCAAGCTGTCAATCAGCTCAATCAGAATGGCGATAGACCTCTCGCCCATCGCCGAAGCGCGATTCTCCCTGTGAAGGATATTGCCTGCAAGGTCGACAACGGCACCTGCCATGGTGGTCCCCCCCACATCGACACCAATGAGAAACCCCGCCTTAGCATTAAACTGCAAAAGGCGTGGCGGCCTGCCCCCTGTTGATGCAGCGGTTCCGACCTCTTTGACGATCCCGTCTTCCAACAGAGAAGCAAGAAGTGCCGATACTGCAGGATGGCTCAAGTTGGTCAACTTAGCCAACTCGGTCCGGGAAATGGGTCCCCGTTCTTGAA
This sequence comes from Bacillota bacterium, assembly GCA_012521295.1. Taxonomy (GTDB): domain Bacteria; phylum Bacillota; class Limnochordia; order Darwinibacteriales; family Darwinibacteriaceae; genus JAAYMS01. The sequence continues at coordinate 1,256 of JAAYMS010000041.1, read as the reverse complement.
TGATCTGCAGTATGAGCGAAGTATTCATCTTTTGCATCAATTTAGCGCTGCCCTTGAGAAATCTGTCAGTCACATGCTCCACCTGTTCCTGATAATAGTTGTAAAACCGAGCCTCGTTAGAAAAGAAATCTTTTTTATTTCACTTAAAAAAGATTACGATATATATTTCCACTTTAATTTCACTTCTCCTTCTATTACACAAGAATTTCTTGAACTTTTTTGCTAGATAATTGCCCCGCTAAAACACGTGTGGGCGCACAGTAAAGTGGTTGTCGATGTGTGTTTGTGGTCACCAACACACGTACACCTAGTTAACAAGATTTGCACATTCATGAAGTCTGGTTTGAGCATAGTGCTGTGGCGCCGCAAGCGCTTTTTTATTTGGCTTACATAACTCTCTGCAGATAGAAGCGTCCCGGGTCATCCTTGCGGGTTGTTTTTGTTCCTTAAAAAACTAACTGCCGCGCCAAACAGAAAGGCTGTTGGCCTCAAGACCAACAGCCGCGTCTTCACTATATAGCCAACCTCAATCCCAAATCCTCCGCATAGGCTAATGCTTCGCTGAACTCATTTCTGGTCAGCCTGCGGTTTAGTTCTGGGTAGTTGAATGCTTTATAACTAGGGTAATACTGATCCATAAGATTGACCAGTGTATCAGGGGAGAGTTCCCTTGCTATGAAATATAATATAGCCTTTGCTTCTTCTAGTCCACCTGGCATAACTAGATGCCGCACCAAGAGCCCGTGGTAGGCCAAGCCGTGGTCATCGAGCTGCAGCCCACCTACCTGCCGATCCATCTCTTTGAGAGCCTCGCTTGCTCTTTCGAAGTAATCAGGGGCACCGGAGTACTTCCTTCCCCATTCTTCTGAGCTGTATTTGAGATCAGGCATGTAGATATCAATGATGCCATCCAGGAGCTTAAGTGTCGCAACACTCTCATATCCACTGCAGTTGTAAACTAAGGGTATTGCTAGGCCGTTCTGCGAGGCAATATAAGTGGCCTCTAAAATCTGGGGTACAAAATGTGTAGGCGTTACAAAGTTGATGTTTCCGCAGCCATAGCGGTCTTGAATAAGAAGCATAATGGATGCTAGGTCCTCGCTGGTGCAGAACGAACCGTCCCCACCAAAACTCAACTGGTAGTTCTGGCAGAAAACACAGCGCAGATTGCAGTGTGCGAAAAAGATGGTGCCAGAACCGGTTCTTCCCACTAGTTCTCTTTCCTCGCCAAAGTGAGGGCCGAAACTGGACACTTT